>CAZSHA010000001.1:0-86321 GCA_964606575.1 uncultured Muribaculaceae bacterium
TTGCATATTAGACACTGGTGAATACTTTTTCAGCCTACTTTTTGCATATTAAGCCAGAAAAGAAAGCATCCAAAAAGTGAGCGGGACACGCTCAACGCACTTCCCGCCCAAAAAACAGTTCTATTTTGTGTTTTTCTAGTATTAGCAGAGTTCACAACTCTTTTTCATGTTCATTTATAAATATCACATATATTTCCTATAACCTCGCTACAAAATTAGCATCTGCATTGGCAAATTATTGGCACAGCTATCATAAAATTTGAAGAATAGCCGAATATTCAATTACAAATAGCTTTATTTGCAATAAATTGGTTTTGAAACATGGAAAAATTGATGCAATACATCTGGCAACACAAGTTATGGCAACCAGGAGAAATGGCTACCGTAGACGGCAGGCGTGTACGCATCATCGACCCCGGATTACTCAACAGTGACGCCGGTCCCGATTTTTTCAATGCTAAAATCGAAATTGACGGAAAGTTGTGGGCTGGAAACGTGGAAATTCACACTCGCGCAAGCGACTGGAAACGGCATAACCACGATAAGGACAAGGCTTATGATACCGTGATTCTGCATGTAGTAGAAAAAGACGATATGCCTATCTATCGCACTAACGGCGAACTTATTCCACAAATGGTTCTTCATTGTGCCAGAGATTTTGCCAGCAAATATGCTGACCTTGTCAATTCAACCAATAGTTTACCATGTGCCAACCATCTTAACGAAACTCCGTCACTAATAATAGCCGAATGGCTGCAATCATTGGCATTTGAACGGCTACAGAGCAAGGCTGAACGCATAAAGTCGCTCTACGACACGTTTTGCGGAAGCTGGGAAGACGTGTGTTACGTAACTCTTTCACGCAACTTGGGTTTCGGCATAAACAATGACGCATTTGAGCGATTGGCACGCCGCACTCCGCTACGGCTATTGCACAAACATTGCGACTCCCTGCTGCAAATCGAGGCTCTGCTTTTCGGACAAGCTGGAATGCTCGACTCCACTTTATATCCCCACGATGCCTATTATCAACAACTTTGCAGAGAATACGCATTTTTAGCCAATAAGTTCTCTCTTTCCCCTATAGATAAAGAGGCTTGGAAATCGTTTCGTATACGCCCGCAAAATTTCCCGCATAGGCGCATCGCAATGTTGGCACATTACATTCTTGACGGGTTCAGGCTCATGGAGAGCATATTGAGGGCTAAAGATGAAAAAGAACTGCGTTCGCTATTCACCGTAGAGCTTACTGGCTACTGGGCTGGAAGATATTCATTCGGAGGAAGCGATTCTAGCACGCAAAAGGCTTTAGGCAATAGTTCTATCGACATCATCCTTATCAACACAGTCGCTCCGCTTTATTATGCGTATGCTATGACCACTGGCAACTATGAGATTTCCGACAAGGCAATAAATCTTCTTGAGTCGCTGAAGCCAGAAAAAAACGCAATAGTAGAAACATTCGTCCGAGCTGGTTTGAAATGCGAGGATGCCCTATCCTCACAAGCCCTAATACAAGCGAAAAAAGAATATTGCGACACCCGCAAATGCCTTTATTGCACCATTGGACATAGGCTTCTTTCGCAAATGGCGACCAAGAAATAGAGGCTTATGGTGCATATAGCTCCTTAATAGGTATATTTAGCACTCGTTTAAACTTCTTCATCATTTTATCGTTACTTTTACATATCAACACGTTAAAAGTCACTACAAAAATGAATTACAAATCTTTTTTCTGCACAGCTCTGGTTGTTTGGAGTATCGCCTTTTCTCCAATTCAAGCGTCGTCCGAAGAAATCCCTTACGGAAATTTCGACTCATGGGTAATTCGAGAAATAAAAGAATCTGCCGTTATCGGCGGAAACACAAAAACGCTCTACGAGATAGGTCCAAACAAGAAACTCATAGGTGACACGCCATACGAGAACCAAGGCGGTTCGCCTTGGGCTACATCAAACGTTATGGCTAAAGTTATGGGAGTTACAAAATGCAGCAACGCCGTGTATCGTGATTCTCGAGGAGGCGACAACCATTGTGCCAAACTGACCACCATAATGGAGCAAGTGAAAGCACTAGGCATCGTTAACATGAAAGTCCTCGTGTCGGGCAGTATCTTCCTCGGCAAAATGCTTGAACCAGTATCTAGCACAAAGAACCCATACAGCAAAATGGAAATGGGAATTGAATTTACAAAACGCCCTAGCTACTTGGTATTCGACTATAAGGTAGCCGTCCCCGACAATCCGAGAATGATTTATTCCAGCGGATTCGGCTCACAAAAGCAACTCGACACACAAGATAACGTAGAGGTTTTCATCCTGCTTCAACGCCGCTGGGAAGACTCCGACGGCAACATCCACGCAAAACGTGTAGGCACAGGCAGACAGCGATTCTCAAAAACCACTCCAACGTGGGTTAACCAGCATAAAATACCCGTATGGTATGGCGACATCACGGCACGCCACGACTATCAACCATTCATGGGACTTATTCCCAAAGACAAATCATATTATGCCCGCAACAGCAAAGGCAAAATAAAACCTGTAATAGAAGAAGGATGGGACGATGCCAACGCCACTCCGACCCACATGCTTGTCATGGCTTCTTCAGGATGCGGCACAGCTTATACAGGCACAATAGGCATGACCCTATGGATTGACAACATCTCACTAGAATATTGACATCGCTACCCATTCACAAGGTTACGGAAACGGATTGGAATTGGTGTCGTGAAATTCATTTCTTTCTTGGTTATAGGATGTACGAAACGCAATGTTTGGGCATGAAGGGCTAGACGGTTGATAGGGCTATGAGCCGCACCATACTTCCTGTCGCCTGCTATCGGATGTCCCAAATCTTTCATGTGTACACGTATCTGATTCTTGCGACCAGTGTCCAGCTCCACTTCCATAAGCGAATAGCCATTACCAGCCTTCAATCGTTTATAGCGCGTCACAGCCAGTTGCCCATTAGATGGGTCGTTAGTAGAGTACACCTCAAATTGGGAATTTTCGGCAAGATAGCTCTTCACCACCCCCGATTCCTGTTCAACTACGCCTTCTACCACAGCAACATACTTGCGGTTAATCACCATATTGTTCCAGTTATGCTGCATGTTGTCTTTAGCTTCCATAGTCTTAGCCAGCATCATCAATCCCGAAGTGTCACGGTCAAGGCGATGTACTATAAACACTTTTGCACTAGGGTCATGATATTTCACATACTCACGCATAATGCTGTAAGCAGTGCCGTCTTTCTTGGTATCTGTACCCATAGAAAGTATACCATACCCTTTGTTTATAACCAGAATATGCTCATCCTCATACACCAATTCAACACGAGGATTCTTAAACACCATGAACGACTGGTCGAAGTTTACCGAGAACTTATCGCCAGCGTGAACCTCTGCATCATAATGCGAATTTGGCATATTATTGATTGCAAATTGATTGTGTCGTAGCATCGACTTCAATTTAGTTGCCGTATGGTCTTTAAGAAAACGTGCAGCCACCTCCAATAGAGTGCCGTCCTCCTTCACTTCCCACATCTTTATATTGTCTGGTCGCATTTCACGCCTAGCGTTGTTGCTATGATTGCTTTTTTGTCGCATATTCTTATAATTTTCCGCAAAGATACTGAATTTAAAAGACATAAGAAAATAAGACGACACCACTATTTATAGCAACGAAGGCTAGCGACCGTTTTAGCCGCTAGCCCTTGTTTATTAGCTATAGGAGTGGAGTTTCTTCTCCTAAATTATTTCGACTTATAAAACGACTTTAGTAGCTTTAGCTCCTTGCTTCTTGATGAAGATGCCGTTTTCTGGATTATCCACCTTCACGCCTTGTAGGTTGAAATATTCCACAGCAGCATTAGAGTCAACCAATGTTTCTTCTACACTTACAACATTCTCATCGATAGAAGTCCAGTAACCGTCTTCCCAGTCTTCTGCTGTATCGTCATTAATTACATATAGGTTGTGTTCTCCGTCATATGACAAATCATAACCGCTATTCCATACAGGCTTATTGCCCGCCAAATCAGAGCCAGCCTCAGCTGCGTTCTCTTCGTCTGAATTCCAACGATTCTCTGTTGTGCTAGGATTCATACGTATAAACTTAAATCCAGTCCAAATACCTTCAGGAACAACTACTCCATATATAATTTCTACATTATCATCCAATGTGAAATCAACCCATTTGCTGTTGCCGTCAGCATCCCAGAAATAAGCGGCGAAACGTGCACCATCGCTAGTCCATGAGTTAGGCTTTAAGAACAATCTCTTGCCACCTTCTACAGTAGGGATTTCTAGAGCCTCGCCTTTCCAAGTAATAACTACGTCATTTTCGTTATACGTACGGTTAGCAACATCATTAATACCATCGGCTTGAGTCTCTACATAATCCCATGAAGCTGTTTTTGTGTACTTATATTCATGTGATTTCTTTGCTGTAGCTATGTATACTGTGAATTTATTTGTTTCACCAACCACTTTTTCCATTGGAAGAAAAGCAGACCAATCCCAAGCACCGCATATATAGCATGTTTCAGTACCTTCAGGAACAGTTACAGTATAAGTCAAACCTTCTTCCTCTACCACTCCTGGATTGTATACTGAAGCCCACCTTGCAACCACATCGTTTTCGCTATAGGTACGGTTTTGACTCATTTCACTGCCATCATCATTTTTCTCCACATAAGCCCAATCTGGACCACTGCAATATTTGTATCCATGAGCTTCTGTTGCCCCCTCGATTGTAATTGTATAATGAGTGTCATCTACCTTTGTCATTTCTGTATGCGACCAACCAGTCATATCACCCGCAATGTAACAAGCGCATGTGCCTTCCGGAACGGTCACATTATATGTAAGACCAGTAGGTTCTACAGTTCCTCCTGCAGTTGGCTCAGATATTTTGCTATATGTCCATGAATCATACACAACATACCACACATCAGTTTCCGATGCAGAAAGTCCTGTTATGTCGGCTGTTTGCCCTCCTCCACCGTTATTATTAAAAATGATACTGTATGTATCTGCTGATACTGATATGGTCTGCTTCCAATATGTATTGCCGTCAGCAGCCACTTCTGTTTCAGTAAAAACTGTACCTGGCCATGCCCCACCAGTATAATTATTTCCATTAGCATCCCATGCCCACAAAGCGACAACATCACTTACTGGACCTGATTTTCTCACGTGAATTGTTACATCTGCAGCATTTGCAACAATCGTGCAAATTAACGCAAGTGTTAAGAAGTAAATTTTCTTCATGATGTTTTTAAATTTTAAATTAGTGAATCAATTTTTTACAATTATGCAAAATTAATCATAAATTCCATACCGTCATCCCTTTATTACCCCCATTTTTCAAAAACATGCTATAAAACATCTATCATTGCCATTCTTTCATCAATAAGCAAAAAACAAGAAAGGTCGCCTATTAAAGCGGCCCCTCTTGATTCTATCAAATTTTTAACCTATTTTCTTATAAAACGACTTTAGTTGTCTTGTTACCTTGCTTCTTGATGAAGATGCCATTTTCTGGGTTAGCAACCTTCACACCTTGCAAGTTATAATACTCAACTGGAGCATTAGCATCAACCTCAACATTTTCTATTGCAGAAGATTCTAGAACAAACGCATACTTAGCTGCAGCCTTTGTTGTGAACGCTCCAGTGCGAGGCAATGCAAATCCCTTCAAATATTCGCCTGAGTTACCGCAAATATACATGTTACCAGCCAAATCCCAAGCAATATCATATACATTAGTACCTATTCCATGAGTGATTTGAGTTCTTTCAAGCAACTTCACAGAACCGTCGCTCAAATGGCGCACATCATATATAGAGAATGTCTTCTTAGATGTTGCGATTGCGATTTGAGTTCCGTCAGGAGATATGCGGACACCGCCACCGCCACGAACAAGACCGCCATCGCCTTCAAAGTATCTTTGAACGCCATCAGCATCAACATAAATCAACGCTGGATTAACTTCCGATGGAGCTCCACGGTATTGGCAATACCAAACGCCTCCGCGGTCGTCATATTCAACATTAGTACATTGAGGAGCAATTGTATAACCAGAAAGAGCCGCAACGTTTGCTGGAGCAGGCAACACTTCGGCTGTTCCTAGTGTATATTCGTCAACACGCGAGCCTGAAGCGTTGAATCCAAATACGTTCTTATTAGCTGAAAGCGCAATTAACTTCAAATCTTCGCCTGCACCCTTCACATCAAATCCGATATTGCCAGCTGCTAAGAATCCGTCGGTAGTGCTATATTCGTATGTATCGGCATTCAATTCACCACCGCTCAACAATGAAGTAAACTTGTCGTTCTTCACTAGGTCGGCTTGACTTGGAGCATAAGCGATGTAATCGCCAGCAGAGTTACAACGAGTAACGAAAATACGTCCATCCTCAGCTACACGTACACGAGCAAGGTCGGCACCATAAGCTATGAACGAATAAGTGAATCCGCCCATAAACGCAGCCTTACCAGTCACTTCGTTGACAACGCTTGTCATGTCAGGATTGAAGATATATAGACCTACACCGCCATTAGTAGCAGAATAGTATGTTTCGCTAGAAGTTTCCATACCTTCGGTCACATAGATAGAACCAAAGTTGTCGCTTTCCATGTTGTTATCAACATCAACACCACGTGGATGGTAGTAACGCAACGCAACAAATTCCTCAATTGCAGTCTTAGCAGCACCAGCCACTTCTACTTCCCAAGTGAATGTTCCTTGCATTGTTTCTGGTGTCAATATCTCAGCCTTGTGGGTCCCAGCAGCCAACGCTCCTAAATCATGGCGTATATATTCTTCACCTGCTTCATTTCTTACAACCACGCTAACGCTTTCTGCAGCGGTATTCAATGAGAAGCTAACGTTCATTGTAGCAAGATTGTCCGATAGTTCACCCTTCAAGCCGTATGCAAATGGGTTAGCAGTACCTCCAGTAACAGGAGTTACCGACGCTGTATTAACCTCAAGAACATAATCTGTACCGTTCTTCAATCCAGCCACATTAAAGTATTTAACTATGTCACCGCAAATAGAAGCAACAGCACCTAGATTTGCCGCATTATCGGCAAGATTCAACATTGTGCGGATGTCACCCTTTGGCAATTGAACAACTAGACAGCTATCAACATTAGTACAAGTATCTGTATCGGCAAGAAGCAAGTTGGTAGCAGATGCTTCTTCAGCCGAGAATACTGGTTTATCGATTGAACCGTTCAAATAACCTACGATATAACCCTTAACCCAAGCTGGACCTTTGCTTTCACCGTCAACATAAGCCTTCAACGCTTCAGCTACAGTAAGCGGAGTTTCTTTTGTGCCCAGGAACTCTTGTTCTTCAGGCTTAACATTGAATTTGAAATCGTCCACACACCAAGTAGCACATGCAGTTTCAGGTGCAGTATATTGGAATCCAATATATACTAGGTCACCATAAGTGCTTAGGTCTATCTCGCCTGATTCAGCCCATTCAGAATAACCGCTTTCAGGAGCAGTAGCAAGTGTTGCAGTCAATTCGGTCTTTAGTGTTGCCTTTGCCGGGTCTACATTGTCAAGAACATAAACCTTGAAACCAGTAGATGTTGAACCGTAAGCATTTACTTGTGTCTTGAATGAGATTGTCTTCAATTCCGCATCCTTAACATTAAGAGCCGGTGTAACCAACCACTTATCAACAGGAAGAACTGTAGCCTTGTAAGCGCTTGCTGCTGCGTAGCCGTTGTTGCTATAAGAAGCTTGATAGAAGCTCACATCACCGCTAACTGCAGTGCAAGTCCATGTAGTAGGAAGAGCAGAGTCGAAAGTTTCTTCTAGAGTGCTTACGCCTGTTATGCCCGAAGCATCAGCTACAGCTATGCTAGTAGGTTGAAGTTGAGCATTTCCGTTATATGAAGAAACGAAACCTTCTAAGTTGTATGTAACACCTTCTGCAAGACCTTCAATAGCGATATTGAACTGGTTGTATGCGGCAAAAGTGTTAGTACCGTCAGAAATAGTATAATTTTTGGTCTTGCCCTCATCTAGTGTGAAATATACGCCTTCTAGCTTCACATAGTCAAGAAGCGAGCAACTAGCCAAATCGGCAACAGTCTTAACGACTGGAGCAACAGCAGTTCCAGCCACGCCTGCAGCAAACGATTCGGCAGTTGGAACAAGTTGCAAGTTTCCGCCATATACGCCAACCTTACCACTTACGCCTGCAGCGATAGCATCACCGTTGTTATAAGTTTGACCGACATTGCCATAAACCAACATCGTACCCGACTCGTCCTTCACAATCAAGTTGTTGCCATTTTGATAAACGGCAGTCAAAGCTCCAGTGAACTTAACCGCATTGTCCTTTTCCAATTGGTAGAAAGCAGCCACATTAGCAATAGGAGCAGTGAAATTGAATGTTGCACTAGCAGCTTCAGACACTGTAGTACCATCAGAAGCCCATGCGTAGATTGTAGTGTTGCTTGTCACCTTCAATGGAGTTGAATACTCTTCTGCCTCACCAGCATCATCACTATTCAAAGCATAATACAAGTCTTGACCAGACACGCCGCTTATAGTAACCTCTACTTCATCACCTGCCACATATTCACCACCTGCAGGCGTGATAGTTGGAGCTAGTACAGCGCCAGCATCAGCAGTTGTGATTTCAATTGTCTTGACACGTATCTGTGAAGTGGTAGCATCAAGTACAACTTGATTTGCAGCACCTTCCCATGTAATCACATAGTTTGTGGCATCCACAGTCACAGTACCCGCAGCCGGAGTTGGCTCTCCGCAATATTTAGAGGCCGTACAAGAAAGAACCACTTTCACTATAGCTTGTGAGCTAGATGCCGCTGGAGCTATAGTAAGCCTTGCATTCTTGTAAACACGGATGTGGTCATCCATTGGAGCAACACAATCGTTAGTAGAATTAGCCTTTTCATAAGTAACGTTCCAACCGTCTATCGTGGTTGTATACGCATCATCAACAGGAGTCCACGTTGATGCAGTAGCATTTGTCGTCAACGTAACCGTTCCTGCCCAACCTATTGCAGCCGCAATAAGAAAACAGAATGACAGTAAAAATTTCTTCATACAGATTTAATTTTAATTATTAATATTGAGTTGTTATTTGTTCATCTGTTAATAAAATAGACCTAATTAGGCTATTTAATATTTCTGAATGTAAAGATAAAACATATTTTTGATGAAACTCATGAATTTTGTGTAAAATTTTAATTTTCAACTCTATAAACAGCTTTTAAATCTCCCTATAAAAAAGTTTACACATTCGGGTATAAAAATATAACCCTAGGTCGTGACAAACCTAGGGTTAACTCTGTTTTTTATATCTTGTTCTTTAATTCTATCAAGTCTTGAGCATGGCGGAAATCGGCTGGAGAACCTATATCAATCCATGTACCGTTTATCGGGAATTGCCTTACACGGTAGCCTTTTTCTATCAAGTCCTCAAGGAAATCAGTCGCATCATAATATTTACCCTTAGGTATCATAGGCAACAACGAGCGTTTTATCATGTAAATTCCCGCATTGGCATAATAGTTATATGTAGGTTTCTCCTCAAGCTCTCGCACATCACCGTTGTCGTCGGTTCGGAAAATAGCGTATGGAACCGACACCATATAAGGGGTTACGGCAACAGTTAGGTCGGCTTCGTTCTCCACATGAGCCATGTACATATCCTCATAATTCACATTGGTGAGCAAATCGGAGTTCATAAGCAGCACCGTGTCATTCTCCACATCATCAATGAGCGACAACGAGCCTATTGTTCCCAATCGGCAAGGCTCTTTCACGCAATTCACGCTCACACCCGCTACAGGCTCAGAAAAATGCTCGGAAATCTGTTCCGCTAAGTAATTAGTGGTGACACTTATACGTGATATGCCATTATGGGCTAAAGCCTCTATATTATAATCTATTATGCACTTCCCTCCTATTTTAAGCAATGGCTTCGGCGTGTCGTTGGTGAGTGGGCGTAACCGCTCTCCCTTCCCGCCAGCCATAAGCACAGCATCAACTGGCAGCAATGAGCGCTGTACCGAAAAATCATATAATTGGATTATGGAGCCGTCGGCAGCCAACCGTGGGACAAGAGTTAATTTGCGGGAACGCAGATTCCTTATCTCTTTCACATCCACCGCCTCACCACGCAACGCAACGAAATCACGGTGCATGACATCGGTCAATTTAGCCTCTAGTCCAGCTCCAGCTATCAAGCTACGACGAATGTCGCCATCGGTCAACGTTCCTAACACCTTGCCCGACTCATCCACCACAAACAAGGTCATCATGCTCTTGCCCGACAAGGCATTAAGCCGTTTCAACGCTTCGATAATAGTGGCATCTGCTCCAATTATATATTTTTCTATCTCCATAATAGATGGGGTATCTTACTTAATCCAACGGAAAATATCCATTAATGATGCCTTTTTACCATACATCAAGATTCCACGACGATAGATTCTGCCAGCAAGCCACACGAATGTTAAAGCTGTTCCGAACAACAACACCAAACTTGCGGCTAGTTCCCACAACGGAACACCATAAGGCAAACGCACCATCATAACCGTAGGCGAGGTGAACGGAATAAACGAGCACCACATCGCCAAAGGTCCATCAGGATTCTCCATACATGCCATTCCAGCCCACAATGCGAAAACCTCTATCATGATAATAGGCGTAGTGAATTGTGAAGCATCGCTTGGCTGGTCGACCGCTGAACCGAATGCGGCAAACAGCGAACCGAACAACAAGAATCCACCAATGCCATATAGCAAGAACGACAACATCAACTGACCTATCTTAACACCTGCTATTGCGCGTATCACATCTTCCATCTCGGCTGAAACCGCCGCACCTTGCGATGCCGACATAGCATTTATGGTTTCTGTAGCATCGCTCATGCCAAAAATCAATCCGCCAAAGCCGAACGCCATACCTACCAATGCCATCAACGCACCCCATGTCAACAATTGTGTCAAACCTACCAATGCCACACCTATTATCTTTCCCAACATAAGTTCAATAGGCTTGCAACTGCTCACTATCACCTCAACTATGCGGTTGGTTTTCTCCTCTATAACACCGTTCATTATCATAGCTCCATATAGAAGCACAAACATATAAGAGAACATCGCAAAGATGATACCTACAATCTGCGAAACCATAGCCGAGCCAGATTCTTCCTCTCCGTCCTCACGCCATTGTATCTCGCTCACTCGCACTTTGGCTTGGCTATCCTCCACTTTCTTCTGTATATCAGGTATTCCAAGAGCCTCTATGTTACGGCGGGTCAATTCCTCATTAAACGACTTCTCCAAGTGAGAAACCAATGAACTCTGCACAGGTTTCTCTGAGAAAACCGATAAATACTCACGTTTTGCCAAGTTTGAAGGCAACACCACAATGGCGTATATCTCGCCTTCCGACTTCTCGTAATAGTCACGAGGATTCTTATTGGCTAGGCTATCAACTCTAGCGAATTGATACTCATCGGTGTCCTTAATAATGTCACCTAGGTTAGAACCTTCGTCTATAACCACGACTTTCTTTTGGTCGCCGTCGTTCAATCCCATAAGCAACGCAGGAGCAGCCATACACAACACGCTTATCAAAGGAATAAGCAACGTCATAAAGATAAACGACTTGCGTGCTACTATATTAAGATATTCTCTCCTTATTATTATCAACAACTTGTTCATAAATCCTTTTTCTTTAAAATGTTCATAGCAACACATTAATTACCCGAAATAGCATCCTTCCCGTTAACTGCCTCGATGAACACCTCGTGCATGCTAGGCAAAATCTCATGGAAACCAGTAAGTTCATATTTACCGTTAAGGCAAGATATTACATCATGGATATTAACACCCTCATTCAAGCGTATGAAAGTCGAGTTATCGCCAGGACGATGTGCCTCGTCAGGCTCAAGAGTGAACAATCCCAATTCCGGCAATAGCACACCCTCACGTACATTCACAGCATAGATGTGTTTCTTAAATCGGTGGCGTATGTCGTTAACATTGCCTTGCAACACCACTTTAGAGTGGTTTATTAGCGAGATTTGCTCGCACACCTCCTCCACCGAACCCATATTATGGGTAGAGAATAATATAGTTGCGCCATTGTCACGAAGCCTCAAAATCTCACGCTTCAATATCTCCGCATTCACTGGATCGAACCCGGAGAATGGCTCGTCAAAAATAAGCAGTTTTGGACGATGTATCACAGTAGCAATAAATTGCACCTTTTGTGCCATACCCTTTGATAAAGCCTCAACTTTCTTATTTCTCCACTCGGTGAGGTCGAAACGTTCAAGCCACACTTTCATTTCATCCTGCGCGTCACTCTTTGACATGCCTTTCAATTGAGCAAGGTACATGATTTGGTCGGCAACCTTCATCTTCTTATATAAGCCTCTTTCTTCGGGCAAATATCCCATCTGCCTTACGTCCTCTGGTCTTAACGGCTCTCCATTAAGTGTAATTTCGCCACTATCAGGTTTTGTTATTTGGTTTATAATACGTATCAGCGAAGTTTTTCCCGCTCCATTAGGTCCCAGCAGACCATATATACACCCCTCTGGCACATTCATGCTCACATGGTCGAGGGCACGGTGGCGGTCATAATCCTTCACCACATCTTTCACCTCTATATAATTCATATCTTCTTGTTTAAAATGATGTTTGAATTGACAAAATTAATTGTTTTACACTATATTAGTCGCCCTTTCTTTAAAAAAGTTGCAAAATGGGACAAAAAAGAGGTTGCACAGCTTCACAGCCCCAACCTCCTGAATATCTTTAAATCGGTTTTAACCTTTTATTTTACCATCAACCTTGCGGTTTTATTTTTGCTATTATCTTTTACCGAAACTATATAAACTCCCGCTGATAGGCCCGCTGTAGGAATTTCAGTATTTTCGCCGGCTGCAACCTCTGCCCCGCTCAACGAATTGATAACGTATTTCACAGCTTGCTGCACATTTAGTTTCACCACATTACCTGCTATTACTGGATTAGGCGTTAACAACAAGTCCTCAGCATCAATAGGCAACGCCTCCACACCGCTATTGTCATCCTCAACCACATTATATACCCATGCGACACGTGGCAATAGCAACTTAACGGCTACACCAGAAGCGATAGCAGGGTTGAACACAATTTTTGAAAGCGTTAACGGTATAGTATTCATATCCTTCACATCCACAAAATCAGACATCGGCACTAACAGTCTGTTAACTTGATTGGTGGCGAAAGTGGGTCTAATCTCAACTTCTATTTCTTCTTCCGGATTCAATGGATTCTTAGCATATAGATACATCATCTTCATGTCGCAATCGCCTGGATTAATGTCGATACATAAAGAATCTGGTCGGCTCCAAGTCCTTACGTCTTTCTCAAGCGTGACAGATATTCTTCTTGACGCAGTAGTAGTAAAATCCACCGCCATACCCTCAGTTCCTAGAGGTGATAACGCTACATTTTCTACATTAGCATAAGTAATGTTCCATGTAGAAGCATCCACATTAGGATCTATAGCTTGATAATGACCTTCCGGAATCTCCACGGTCACTTCTATCTCACCCTTGAAGTTGCCCAACTCGCCACGTACAACGGTAGTTCCGTTTTTCAATCCCTTTATTACGCCATTCTCGTCAACAGTAGCAACGGATGTGTCATCACTAGTCCATGTTAATTCAGCGTTCTCTATCGACATTTCATCATCGTTGACCACTGCAAACGTTTCCACCTTGTAGTCATTATATGAATCTGAAATAATCTTGTAAGCCTTGAATTGAGGCGACACCTCATCATCGGTGGTCACGGCAATAGATGCGGTGATTCCGTTATAGGTGGCAGTCAAGGCATGAGTTCCGGCACCGTTTGCATATAAAGTAGAACCATCTTCCGAGATAACGCCAAGCTCAGCAGCGCATGAAAGCGAAACGCCTTGCAAATTGGTGTTAACCAACACTCCATATTTATTATAGCCATAGATTGTCGGCGTATAATAGCTATATTTAGGCATACCCTTCACCCAATCCTTAAATCTTATTTCTGCAATTTCATTATCGGTTGGAGCATCAATAGTGGCAAAGATGCCGTTACCTACAGCACGCTCACTGCCATCGCTACAATTATTGCGTACACCAAGTGCCGCAGTATATAGAGTTGACGAGCCGCCACCATCTACGTTAAGACCTTCGTATGCTCCAGCGTAACGCATAACATCAGCCAGCATAGAAGTACGAACGCCTGCCGAAATAGAAGAACGACCGTCGATTACCATCATAATGATACTGTCGCCCGACTGGCTCACACCAAGACCCGTACGAGGATGCAACTGCACTGCATCGGCACGCTCGCTTTCGGTGTCTAAGGTTTCGCCAAGTCCGACATTCTTAGGATTCCCCGATACTATCTGAGCCGGGACTATACGTTCTGTGCTATTCTGGTCAACCAACACTATATTATCAAACTCTACAATGTCGCCCACTTGCAATGCATTCACAAAATCAAGAGCACCAGTATTGCAGTTAGTGAGCGATGTTCCGCGACCGTGTATCACATAACCATTGCTAGGAATTGCGGTATCCCCATCATGAGTAGCAGTAGAAGTGACTTCAAGACGAAACTTGCAACCAGCATACATAGCATCGCCCTCAACCAATTTTGCCGTCACCTCGGCACAACCAGCTTCTGCTCTTGCAGTCTGATTGGTACTTCCCCAATACTTTGGAGTATAAATAGTAATACCATTATTAGGCGAAGCCACATTTATACCTTTAAACAAGGTGACTTTTTCACCTATTGCAGCTGTTCCTGTATAATAATACAAACGGCTCACACGAGCAATCCCAGCCGTATCTACCGAGAACTGATAATTGCCGTTAGAGGTCTTATAAGTTTCCCTATCGGCTGTACATCCTGTAGTTGGAGAACCCACCTTGCTAGAACCGTTGGTGGCAGTGCCGCTAGTAGTATAAAAGTCACCGTTAGTTCCCGCAAAATACAATCTGCCGTTCACGCTTTTCCGCTTAGCCATTGCACTTGGGCGTTCGATACCCGCCACTTTATCGGTAGCGCACACAGCACGCATAGTCACTCCCGGCGTACTCTTATCAACTGTGAGATAGAACACTTGAAGACGTGAATTGCTAGGACTCACAAGTTCCAAATGGGTCTGCGTAGTGCCTGGTCCCACTTTTGCATGAAAAATAGTGTCTAACGAATAAACCGTACCTCTAATATCAATAGTGTTTTTTGCTTGAGCCGACAACGCAAAAAGCATCACCACGCTCCAAAATGAACTCAGTAGTAGACTTTTCTTCATATTTTATAGTTTTTAGCGGTTATTGCAATGGTTTAGTGCAAATATAGTTGATTTTAAGTTTTATTCAACTATCGACACGCTTTTTTTATTGCTAAAGCATAAAATATAAAGCGATGCACACTTTGCAGGCACATCGCTCTAATTATTCTAGATATTTTTTATTATTGCAATATTTGGTATTCAGTAGATGATTTTAGCCCAACTGTCCCAAAATATTTCTCTATATTTCCATTAAGAACAACTTTTTTACCAAGATTACTTGGATTGCTTACCAAATTCAACGCATTACGCAATGTTCCTGACGGCAATTGAACCGGTATACATTCGCTCACTGATGTTGCATTTGGATTATCTGAAATCAACAGATTCTTAGCTCCGTTATCACTTGTCGTAACATCACTACCAGGAAGACCGATAATAGCATCTGAGCCTAAGGTCATACCGTTAACACAACCTACAATATAACCGCTTACCCATGCAGCTGTTGCAGAACCTTCAACGTAAGCGCTCTTTGCTTGAGCCACTGTAAATGGAGATTCCTTAGAACTTTCGCCTGCACTTGGGGTTTCAGGATTTTCAGGGGTTTCGCCACCACCAGTAGATGCACCGAACACAACATCATCGACACACCAAGTAGCATAGTTGGCATCTTCAGTAGCATAGAAACGGAATCCAACATAAACCACATCACCATAAGAGCTTAAATCCAAATTCCCAGACTCTGCCCAACTTGAATATCCACTTGCTGGGGCTGTTGCAATTACTGGATTTAGCTTTGTCTTAGTAGCTGATGCCAAATCGTTGCTAGTCAACACATAAACCTCAAACACAGAAGTTGTGCTACCATATCCGTTAACTTGTGTGCGGAATGAGAAGTTCTTATCAGTAGCATCTTTAACATTAAGCGCTGGAGTTATCAACCAGTTGTCAAAAGGTGGTTGTGTTCCCTTATAACCGGTCATCGCTGCATAGCCATTGTTACTAAATGTGGTTTGATACCAACTCTTGTCACCCGAAACCACTTTATTCATCCATGTTGCAGGTATACCAGTTTCAAAGCCTTCGCTTAACGAAGTCATCGGATCGGTTGTTGTTGGTGTACTAGGAGTTGAGCCGCCTTCAATCTCATACTCAGTTACAGTCTTTAAACCAGTCACACCAAAGTAAGCCTCCAAGCTACCGTTAAGTTTAACCAATTTGCCTAGGTTTCCTGGATTATTAACTAGGTTAAGAGCTGTGCGCACTGCACCTGACGGCAATTGAACCGGTATACATTCGCTCACTGATGTTGCATTTGGATTGTCAGAAATAAGAATATTCGTTGCAGTAGTTGTACTCGCTCCGAATACAGCACCATCATTAATAGACTTACCGTCTACAGCACCTACTATATATCCTGAAACCCACGCAGACATAGGTGTTCCAGTATAAGCAGTCTTTGCTTGAGCCACTGTGAATGGAGATTCTTTTGAAGAAGTTGCTGGAGTTTCACCACCTCCTGTAGTTTCACCAAAAACGACATCATCGACACACCAAGTAGCATAGTTGGCATCTTCTGTTGCATAGAAACGGAATCCAATGTATACAGCATCACCGTAAGAACTTAAATCTATATCTCCAGATTTCACCCAATCAGAATATGTTGAAGTTTGGCTAGCTGTAGCTAATGACGGATTCAATTTAGTCTTTGTTGCTGTGGTTGGATCGTCGCTATCCATAACATACACCTCAAATATTGTAGTTGTACTTCCATATCCGGCCACTTGCGTACGGAATGAGAAATTCTTGTTTTCTGCATTCTTAACATCTAAAGCAGGGGTAACCAACCACGAATCAAAAGGTGGCTGTGTTCCTTTATAACCGGTCATCGCTGCATACCCATTGTTACTAAATGTGGTTTGATACCACGCCTTATCTCCTGATACCTTAATATTTTTCCAATTCGAAGGAAGAGCTGAGTCAAACGTTTCATTTAACGAAGTCACAACCGGTCCTACGATTACTCCTTCTAGTACAAAATCATCGCTAGCACCGCTGGTTACGACACCATTTTGACCAAGAACCTTATTAAACGCCGAAGCCTTAACAATAAGTGGTTTTTGATATACGCTCTCGTTATCTTTCAAATTAGCTGCATTACGCAAAGCCGAACCTTCTGCAAGTTCGATGATTACACAGTTTGCAATATCCTTAGTATCGGCTGTAGCACCTAGGACGATTGTATTATCTAATGCTGTTGGAGCTTCCCATTGAATATCGTCAGAAGATGAAACTTCTGTCACACCCGGTTTAACCGCACCTACTATATAGCCAGTCACCCATCCGCTCATGCCTGTGCCTTGAAGCTCTATAGCATCAGCTATTTCGTATGGATTAGCTTTCAATCCCTTAGTATCGGTACTGAAACCTATGCAATCTTCGGCAGAGCGAAGAAGCAATTGCCAAGCTGTACCATAATAGCTCAATATACCCACTACAGAACCTGTTCCTACAGGAAGGATTTCGCTACGGAATGTAGCATAGTTGCTGTTTCTCACTGTCAACGTATTGCCGTTAACATCTTGAATAGTACGGTTCGTAGAAGCATCATCTCCCGAGAACACGGCAATACCGTCGGCTTCGGTGAACGACACACCATCAATACGCACCAATTGGCTTTGCCATTTGCACAAGCCCTCTGGATCTGAAGGCAATGAGCCTAATGATATTGAAACAGTGTCAATAGCCGCCGCATTTGGGAAATCGTTAAGTTGAGAATGTTGCTCAAACAACTCCAAAGCCATGAAAGTAGCTTCCCATGCGTTGCCTGCGGCATACCATTCAGGATAACCCAATTGTTGAAGTCCGTTGTACTTTCCTATGTACATACCGGTAGCCTTGATTACAACCTCTTGACCCACACGGTAGGTATTGTAAAGGCTGCTTTGGTTGATAGAAAGAGCCAATGCCGCTGTTTCGTCTTGAATAACAAGACTCTTGTAGATATTACCGGTTTCATCGCTGCTTATCACACGACCTTTGATGTAAATATCCTCGCCAGCCTCATTCTTTCCTATTGTGTCGATATAGTTGCGGGCATCATCCCAATAACCATATTTCAAATCGTATATCGTGGTGTTGACCTTATCTAAGTCGGCTGCGACAGGAGCAACTACAGGCGGACGGTCAAAATCGTCGGCACAACCCACCATCACAAGTGCTGCAATGAGCATCAATAGATATGATTTCAATTGTTTCATCGTATTATCGTTTTTATTGTTTTTACTTATTTAATATGATTAGAATTTAACACCCATGTTCAAGAACACTTTCAAGCCTTGGGCATAGTAGTATTTATTAGGGAATCTGGACTTGGTATTCATTAGGTCGCTCGTATTGGTGCGACATTGTTGATAAGCCGAGGTCTGTATATCCTCGTTGTTAAGCAAGTTGTTAATGTTCAAGTTAATGTTCAATGATGACGAACGGCTCAAATAAATCAATTTACCGATGCTCGCATTAAGAACAAAAGCATTTTTCAATTTATCTTGCTTTGTGAAATCGTCCATGAATGCGTTATACTCTTCTAGAGAAGAGAAGTTGCCCGAAATATCTGAACGTGACTCGTGACGGTTGTAAGCAACCGAAACGTAGCTGTCGCCCATATAAGTACCGTTCAGTTCAAAGAACCAGCGGTTAGATGTACGGTAGTTCAAGCTAAGGCTGACTGCCGTTTGCGGTGTACCTGACACATAGTAATTCTTTAAATACACTGTTTGGGTGGTATCAGGAGCCATACCGTTCTCATAGTTACGAGTTCCTGTAGGGCGGTTCTTATATTTATATTTAGAGAATGTACCAGCCAATGAAACCGAAAGCGATGGAGTAAGGCTTGCCATCATACCCACTTCAACACCACGATAAGACTTGCGCACATTGGTCAAAGCGTAGTTCATGAATGTAGAGAACGCATCGTCGTAGAAAGATAGGCGTTCGGTAGAATTATATTGCTCAGTCCAAAATCCTGTGATACTACCCTTGATAGCACGATAGTTAAACACATAGCTTATGTCGCCCGACAACAAACGTTCGCTCGACAAGCCCTCGATTGCATCATCTTTAATACGAGGTGACACGTATGCTTTATCCGACAACGGAGCTTTCGTTCCATAGAATCCGTGCAACACGAAGCGGTTTCTACCATCTAACTTATAAGTAGCTCCCACTTTCACGCCACCATTGTCAAACTGATGCAACTCACCCTTACCGTAAGAATTCTCAGGTGAACGACCGTTACGCATCTTACCGTCACGTTGGAACTGAGTATAGCTTATGTTCAAACCATAGTTTATATCCCAATGAGGAAGATTTATCGTGTTTTGCAGCCATGCGTTAGCCCTCAACGAGTTGATATTATAATTATAACCGAACTTATCTCCCTCATACACACGACGGTTAGGGTTGTTCATGTCGTTTTGAAGCACATCAGGATCGTTTGGATAGTCACGTTCTGAATATTGGTCAGTATCAAGCCAATAGTTACCACCTAGAAGATCCTTTATTGTCTTATAGTAAGAAGCAACCGAATAGTCCACACCCACACCGGCTTGAAGCGTAGAATGGTCGTTCAACCTCATATTCAAAGTTGAGTTCAACTGATAGTTCAACTGGTTGCTATGGCGTTTCTCCAAAATATATGTCGAACCCGCCTCTGTGCCGTTAGCCTCAGCTTGTGCAGCTCTTAAATAGTTGGTCATATACAACTTATCCCAATTGATTTGACGCATTGACTCATCGTTTTGCCACAATTCGGTGTACAAGTCACGTTGCTCACCTTCATCATAGTAAGACGGCAAATAACGATAATAGTCGGGGCGAGGATCGGGAGCATTATACCAATTGAGAGCCGAAGACGAATAATTTGAAGAACGGAATCCGAAACCTGTGTTAAGCGTTGTTCCGTCTTTCGGCTTCCATATCCAGTTTAAGATAACTGTAGGGTCGAAAGCCTCAACCACTTTGGCATTACGTTTCTCGCCGTTTTGCCAACCCCAGTTAGGATTGTATAGATTATCATCGGCAAGTTCGTATGCCTCTAGAGCCACAGCCGACGAGTTAGTGCGCTTGGTTGGAGCGCCGAATGTCACAAGCGACAAACTGTGTTGCTTGTTGAACACCTTCTGAAGCGACAAGAAATATCCCCATGAATTATAGAACGAGCCAGGCACTATACCCTCATCGGCATATCGAGCAATAGCCGATAGAGTCATAGCCCAACCGTTTTTCATTAAGCCAGTGCTATAAGTCGCCATAGCGCGCACTTTATAGTTTGAGTTTGTGTATGCCACGCTTCCATTGAAACCGGGAGCATAGTCCTGAGCAAAAGTGGAAATGTCGGTCGCACCGCCTATTTGACCGAATGCAAACCCGGTAGCCTCAAGGCCAATGTTCACTTCTTTGCGCTTAAACGCAGTGTTCATACCGCCTATCATAGAATAGTTGAAACGTCCTCTAGTGGCATCATTGAAATTAACACCATTGATGTAGGTTTCAGAATACTCTGAATCATAACCCCTCAAGCGGAAACGCATCAAGCTGAAATCATAGCTTGCGGCATTGTAATACACGTTGTCGCTAGCACCCGACAAAGTCGAGATAGCTTGGCTTGTGCCTTCTTCATCTTCAAGCTCAGCCTCATTGATAGCAAACTCGTCGTTAAAGAAATCAGAGCCATCGGTAACCGTTTCGGGTTGCAACATGATTTTACCCATGTTATCTACAGCACCTTTTACGATTGTAACCTCTTGCGACCAATCATTAAAGCCTACGGTAAGCACCACCAATTTGTCAGCACCTGCCTTAGCATTCGCAATACGGAAACTACCATCAAATCCAGTAGTAACCGTAATGTCCTGATTGTCTAACGTCACTATAGCGCCCACGATAGGCTGGTTATCCGCCTTGGAGAGAACCACACCTGTCACTCCAGTGTTCTGAGCCAACACCGGCAATACAGCAAATAGTGATAGAAGCAAAAATAATTTGATTCTCATAAACAGATTTTGAGTTAGTATTAATTAATTTTTATTGTTATTCTACGGTTAATCATCTGCCACAACACACAAGACTCGAAACAGGCAAAAAGCCAACAACGATACTTTTAGGTTTTAGCTTTCAAATATAAGCAATTATTTTAGAAATTTTAATTACAACTTGATAAAATTTCATATCATGCAAAAAATTGGCAGTCAAAAAAAGACTCTTTCAAATGTGATTCTATAAAAACAGTGGAGGACATGCCACCATTGGCACATCCTCCGCATATTTTTCATGAGAACCAAGCTTATTTAACAATCACTTTACAAGCCTTTGAACCTATGGTCAATATATAAGCTCCAGCCTCTACGTCAGATATTACAGTTTCACCAGCAACTGTTGCAGCACTGCGAACCAACGCTCCGTTTATGCTGTATAGCTTAACAGACATACCAGCCACACTAGTTTTAGCAATCACATCGTTGCCCGATACTGTAGCCGACACTTCACCTTCAGCCTCTAGTGATTCTATTCCTGACAGCTTGACATCAATTAACTGCGTGTACATATACACGTTAGGGAACACGGCATTTGTCATAACACACATAACATCTTCAAATTCTTTTAAGAATGTGGTTACGCCATCGCTAATGGTATATTCTGTTTCTTCTATCAAAGCTTCACCTTCCAATTCGCCATAATCGTTTACAGCAGGCGCTCCTATATACCATGTGTAGACTGTTGCAGTGTCACCCACAGCCTTTTCCTCACTCAAATCTACAACACCATCCGCCACAGCCACCTCTATAGGTGCTTGATTTGCATAGTAATATACAGCATAACTATCCTTAGGCATAGGCAATGTGTTGAATGTTAATTTGTTGCCAACCACGCTCACCACTCTTAGCTTGCTTAGGTTTTCTAGATTTATCCTGCTCAACTGATTATTAGCTATCGAGAGTTGTGTTAGATTTGGAACTCCATCCAAATTGATTTCGGTAAACTCATTGTGTTCAAGATACAAAGCCCACATATTATTGTTAGCCAACTTAATATCTGTTAACTTATTACCAGTGATTGACACCAACTCCAATGCGGTATTCTTAGTCAAGTCAAGGGTTGAAAGTGCGTTGTCGTTCAAGCTAACCAATGTCAATGCAGGATATTGAGATAAATTAAATTCTGTGAAGTTGTTTCCATCGAGTGTAGTTTCCTTGAAATTATTCGACTTTGGTAACTTAATTTCAGAAAGACCAGCTCCAGACACACTCACATTAATAGCATCAACTAGCTTAGAACCATCGAATGACGACAATTCCGCACCAGCCATACTGAACACTGTAATAGCTTCAGATGAATCATAAGTGTAAACTTTCACATTCACACCTGCCTTAGTTGCAGCTGAGAACAAACGATAAGTATCACCCAACATATATTGTGTCAGGTTGCCGTCACCGTTCCAATCAAAATAGATAGCTGTACCCGCTTTAGCCGCAGCCAAAGAAAGACTTACCGAATCGCCCTCATTAACCGTAGTAAATGATGCAATCTCGTTGGTTGGAGCCTCTGCTGCCTCAATCAATGTGGTCTTATAAGTGTTTGCTCCAGTGAACCTAGGGAAAGCAGAGTGAGTCATCTCACAATATATATTGCCTACTGCAGTGTTGATGAACTTGGTCTTGCCATTGGTTATAGTATAATCCTCACCCTCTTTCAACACATTGCCAGCCGCATCTTTCCATACGTATTTAGTACCTTCGCCATTAATTACACGATTCAATCCAGAAAGGTCAATACCAGGAGCCTTTGTCGCAATCACATAATCAGCTTGAGGAGCATAGATATATGACTCTTCGGCAAGGTTACCGTGTTCTGGAAGGTTAGCTATAGTAAACAAGTTATCGTTACATGCAAAATATTGTATGTTGTTTTCGGTAGGTAACACTATAGATGAAATGCTATTGTGAGAGATATCCAAATTAGACAAAACAGAACAATAAGTGAAATCGACCTCTTCAAACTTATTATATGAGATATTAAGGGTTTCGATATAATCGGCATCCGAGAAGTCTATACCATACAATTCGTTATGGCTTATATCCAAATTGTGTATAGCTTTCAAATTATTCCAACTAACATCGCTCAACCTGTTATTGCTAAGATTTATATTTTTCAGAGCATTTTTCTCATAAGATTTGTTAGTGCCGGCAAGCGACAACATTGACAAATTATTATCGCTTAAATCTAAGGTTTCAAGGCAGCGGTTCATAGAAAGGTCTATGTTGTAAATTCCTGCATTTGCCACTCTCAATGTACGCAACGAAGCCGAAGCTGTTACATCTATAGAATATAACGTTACATCCTTCAATTCTAATGCTGTCAAAGACAAACCTTCTGGCATATAAATCGTTACTTGACCATATCCAGCCTTAGTAGCCTTTACATTAGCAACTGTTGGGACATCGCTAGATGTCGCAGTGAACGCTTGTTGCTTTCCATCACCTAAATCAACAAAGAACTCAATTGGATTTTCTGCTGTAGCTGTTTCTATACCCACAGCAAATGAAATCTCATCGCCAGGATAAGCCGCAGTTGCGAAATTAGCAGCCTTTACTGGCTTGCCAAAATCATCGGCAGACTTGATTTTAAATTTATCAGTACGCAACACAGTTTCAGGGAACATAGTGTTGACAAATGCTATATACACACTATCTTCTGGAATAGCATTGATAGTGAATTTACCGTCGGCGTATGTGTAATAGCTTGCATCTAAGATGCTTGGGCTTCCTGGAGAAGCCTCAGATACTGTATACAATACGGCTTCAGTTGTTGTACCTTCTCTTAAAACTCTACTGCTAAAATCAAAGGTGTGACCTACTTGATAGCTTCTTTCGGTTTCCATGTTTCTTTGACCGTAGTAATAAGTGTTCCAAGTGCCAGGATCAGCTGGCAATGTAGCAAAATCCAAACAGTTATTATTCAAATAGACCTGATATAGATTTGTGTTATTTGACACATCTATAGATGTTAGATAATTATCGCTTGCCGAAAGGATCGTCAACTTAGGGCATTTCGACAAATCCAAACTTTTGAATTTGTTGCCAGCACAGAATAGATACACCAACTCAGGATTATTAGTCAAGTCAATCGAGTCCAATTTGAACTCAGTATTAAATGAGCCTTGATGAGAACAATAGAATTGAGTCAATTTCGGATTCTTGCTCACGTCAATTGACGTGATACGAGTGTCTGAAATATTCAAAATAGCCAACTCCGGGTTCTCGCTCACGTCAAGCGTTTCCACATGTGTCACATCAAGCGTCAAACGCACCAAGTTAGGACAACCGCTAGAATCCAACTTTCTCAAATCAGTATTATGGTAACCGTCAAAAGAAAGCATAGACGGATAATCTGACAAATTGAACGACTGATCCATGTGTTCAATTATGCTCACTTCCAAGATACTTAGGTTAGGCTTGTTTTTGCCTATAACCAAAGGCGTTTCTGCCGTAAACGCATTATCCGACAAGTAAATAGCCCTCAGCTTGGTCATGTGGCTAAGATCCAAACTCTTCAGCTCATTATGGCTCAAGTCTATAATGTCCATGTTTACGAGATTAGGGAATTCAATCCACTCAATATAGCATCCGCTTGCATTAAGGTAGTCTATTTTTGAAGCATCGCCATAAATCTTCACGATACCCTCTTTAGACACCTTGCAACTAATGAATGTTCCACCTATTTCTTGCGTATCGGGGTCAAAAGCCGCTTGAGTCGCTTCATATTCCACTTTTCCGAAACCGCAATCAACATCTATATACTCACCCTCTGCTGTTGTAACGCCTATCACAAGCGAAAACTCGTTAAGTTCGCCATACGTATCATAAATATTGGTTTTGAACGTAATAGCTGGCTCGTCGCTGGAGGATTGAGCCGCAGCCATAGCGGAAAAGCCAAACAACGGCACCACCAAGGCTAATTTTAACATTAAACTCGATATTTTTTCTTTCATATTTTTATATAATAATTTTTTACTTAACTAATATACGTTGTGCATGACGACCGTTCACATTTAGCACATACACGCCCGGAGCTACACCCGACAGATTCAAGTCAAGCTCATCAGCTTCGGCTGATTGACGCAATACCGGTTGTCCTGAAATGTCGTAAAGGACTGCATCTATCGAAGAAACTCCACCTAAGAATACGTTGTACACGCCATCAGCAAGCGATTTCACCATCAAACGGCTGTCATCGGCAGCAATAGAGCTTATACCAGATGATGCACGACGTATAACCTCCTTTAGACCTGCATAGGCATTGAACTTACCAGCACCCCACTTGACAGGATCACCAGTGTAGCCAGTAACAAACTCATCTTTCACAGCAGTTGCAGCGATTATTTCCTTCACTTCATCTACAGTCAATGTAGGATCAGCCTCAAGCCACAATGCTATCGCACCTGTAACCACTGGAGTAGCCATAGAAGTACCTACTTGTTGATGCCAATAATTCTTACGTCCTGTTTCTTCCACTTTTGCCTGAAGAGCTGATTCTGGAACTGATTCACTTTCTATGTAATAGGTGCTGCTTGAAGAAATTGTCGTAGCGCCAGGTGCACACACGTGTGGAAGGTTACGACCATCAATCAATGTTCCATAAGAAGAGAAATCTGAAATTTCACCTGCAGGATAACCGCCAGCGAATGTGTACATTTCTCCGTCTAATGAAGCCCAATCGTCACGTGTGTTATATGAACCCACAACAACTAAGTTCTGAGCGCAAGCCATGTCGTTAATAGAACCGTTAGTCATACCTTCATCCCAGCCTTCTTGATCATAATTATCAAAAACTGTATATACGGCATCGCCATAGCAATCAATACGTTGACCCGCCTTGCCCTCCACGACAAAACCTAAAATATAGTTGCCCTTTGCATTTGTTGTAGTATTATCGCTCACGAAGAAGTCAATCAAAGCACAATAACGTCCATTATCCTCATCAATCATAGAACCGGCACCTAGATAACCGTTGAACGCCCTAGAAAAATTCACACTGGATTTGTCCCCTTCTTCAACATAACCTTCTCCTGCCGAATAATAGATAGGCTCACCGCCTGTATTTGTTTCTATCGGTAATTGGAATGTGATTGTGCCACGATCCTTGTTATAAATCACAGCCTTCACAATGAACTCTGAATCATCCTCGCTATAGATATATACTTGACCATAACGCAAGTTTTGATAACCTGAGAATGTATATAGAGGAGCGATAAATGTTTTCAATTCCTTATCTTCTTCGGTACATCTTTGAGATAGAGCGACAGGCAAGCTACCTTCATTACCAGCAGCCATACATACAATCGCTTCCTTTCCTACCAAATCAAGATATTGGCTCATTACAGTCTTACCATCATGACCTCCCACGTTGCTACCAACCGACAAATTGACAACAGCAGGTTTTCCTACATTATAGGCATGATCCAAAATCCCCTCTATACCTAATGCGATAAGCATGTCATAAAGGTCGCCGCAAGAAGCCGCAATATCAGCTCCTGTAGCCACGCCATAGAAAGGATTCTCAATCTCGCTCACTTTTCCTTCCAAAGCGCTCACTTTCTCTGCCACTGTAGCTTTGCCCTTATAGCCACCAGCCATAATACCTAATGTATGTGTTCCGTGGAAAGTGCTTTCATCATCGGTCTTGAAAGCGGCTACATCATCAGAGTAGTTAATAACGCTATATCCATCAGTGCTTGATTCATCAATAAATATATGGGTGAAATGGCTAAAACGTGATGTGCCGTCTTCGTTTCTGAAGTTAATGTGATTCGGGTCTACACCTCCATCAACAATACCAGCAATAACACCCTTTCCTGTATATGCTTGAGGCAAATCCTCTCCACTATGGATTTTATCAACTCCGATTGCCTTACGCACCAAGTCCATTTTTGGAGTAGCTTTGCGAGATAGCTGTAATTTCTTCACAGCCTTTAGAGTAGAAACACGTGCCACTTCGCTTACTGGCATAGACACTAGCGCTATATCGCCACGCACACGCACCACGTTCACGCCTTCTGCTTCTAGTTGCTCTGCTGTGGCATCTGCAGCCATCTTAATTAAACCAGTAATATGGTTTGACGGAATACCAGCATTTTGCATAGCCTTCAAGCGAACCTCATTGCTTACAGGAACTAATTGTTGAATTTTATGGCTTCGCAATATAGCACGGCTTTGCAAATCCAATTTTGATTGAGCCACCGATGACAACGCAATACCGACAGCCAATAAACTGAGATAAAATTTCTTCATATAATTATTAATTTGATAATAACCATAAAATGGACGGAACGCCAATGTCATGGTATTTCTTCCATTTTACGGTTTATTGTTAGTATCTCAACGACGAATTATTATTTTCTTACCACTAATTATATACAAACCTGCTTGTAATGAAGATATTTGCTCTTCGGTAGCGTTCTTCACAATTAGCACGCCTTGCATATTATATACATTATTATCTTTCTGCAAATCATCCGACGCAACATTCCCGATACCAGAAAGTTCATCGAAATCCACATTCACTGTTACATCTTTATTTACCACGAAGCTATAAACGCCCTCGCTATTCTTCTCAATAGCAGTGCCGTCTACCGAAACGAGTATAGGATAATCCTCTGATGCGTATATATCCACTTGAGTCCCTTGCAATGTTGAGAATCCTGATTTCCAGTTATCTATCACCTTTACAATATCTCGCTTAACACTCACCTGTTCAGTTTCCGCATCACCGGTAAATATTACGTTGCAAGTAGAAGGATTACATGTAAAGAACATTTTTATTATATCACCGTTAGCCGGAGTGAAGTACCTAGCAGTAAACGTCGCATCATTATAATAAATATTCGAATATGAGTTGCCCATTCCATATACCATATATTGCTCAGGCTCTCCAAACGACACTGTGTTATAACCGCTTGAAAGATTAATCAGACCGCTACTATTACGCACATAATAGTACATCCCGGCATTTACGTCATCTATCCAAACCACAAAGGAATTAGCAAGTTCTATTTTTTCTGATGTCACTACAATTTCCATTCCTTCTGTCGCCGTGATAAACTCACTATCCTTATAATCAACACCATTTATCATGACAGATGTTATATTACAACCATCTTTCGCCTCAATAGACATAATAGGTCCTATATAATTTAGCTCTATGGTGTTCTTGCCGGCAACCAAGTCTGCAATAACATCATTTGCCGATTTATAGCCGCGATATACGTTAACGTTCTCTGGGTCATCAAGTGTAAGGTACACCTTAACAGGAGCATATTTTATCGCCTTAACATCTATTGTTATCTCCTCACCGATAGCGAAAAACGAATACGACATATAGAAATTCACATCACTTCCGTTTACTTTAACGGTTTCAATGTTATATTCAGTCGTATTACCCGATAGAACGACTTTTTGTCCCATTTTAACGGTGAAATTGTCATCATTGAAGTTAGTCACATTAACACCGTCAACAGTAACAGTTATACAGTCCTTCACATCATCACTGCTATATGTGAATTTCACAGGCACGTCAACAGACGGGAATGTAGCAGCAATATCAATAGTGTTGCCTGATTCAGGAGAAACCGACCACACATTGCCAGAACCAGCAATCTCTGTTCCATTTAGCTTCACCGAATATAATGTTGTGTTATAATCATCGACTGGCGTAATAGTCAACGGCAACTCTTTGTCGGAAATATATTTCACCGAATTTGCTCCATTTTTCAATTCTACAACCGAATTTGTGTTATAACGCGAAACTCTCACCTTTGATGCATCATCAACCACTATCGTACAAGCGGCATCACGTTTTTCATCAGCATTAAATGACTTAACAGTCCAAACCGCACCTTCATAATCAGCTGCAACCGACAAATACAAATAACATTTATTCATTCCTGTAATTTGCTCCGGGGTCTTGTCTTTTATGACCGATTCCAAATAATTTCCTTCTGTTGTGGAAATCTCAATACTTGTATTATCAGTGACATCAAATACATTATTACCCTGTACTACATTTTTCACCTCTGAGTTGATAGAAATATTCACCCTTTCAGGGCTATCAACACTCACCGTAACAGTAACAGCCCCTGCTACAAAAGACAATAGGCTTATTACCGCAAATAATAAATTTACGTAAAGTTTCTTCATATTTTTTATTTATAATTTTTTGTTTCGTATAACACAAACATTAATTTGGTGTACATTACGCACAATCCACAAATAATCGCACAAATATAATACAATTTTAATTAAATATATTTTTTTTCGCAAATTGTTATTATTTCATATAAGAAATTTATTATTTTTGAATTCCAATATCACAAAAACAGAAAACTCATTATGAAAAGAACATTTTTTATACTTTATCTAATTATTAGTAATGTGTTCTGCCTCACTGCACAGAATAAATCCGACAAAAGATATCAAGTGTACGGAGCGGCTTTTTACAATTTAGAAAATCTATTCGACACCATAAACAATAACGGGAAATATGATTTAGAATTTTCTCCGCAGGGGGCTAGGCAATGGAATGGTGAAAAATATTGGTCGAAAATCGAGAACATGGCTAAAGCGATTAGCCATTTTACCACACAAGCTACGCCAAAAGGTCCAGCCGTGATAGGAGTAAGCGAAATTGAAAACATAACCGTATTGCAAGATTTGGTTAAACACCCTTTCTTAAAAGATTGGAGATTACAAATCGTACATCACGACAGCCCCGACCGTCGTGGCGTAGATGTCGCAATGCTTTATAACCCTCGATTATTCAGAGTTCTCAATGTCACCAATGCTCGTGTTGTGGTAGACGGTTATCCAGGATTCCTCACCCGCGACCAAATGTGCGTTACTGGCATCATGGGTGGCGACAAAGTGAGTGTGATTGTGAACCACTGGCCATCAAGAAGCGGTGGAGAAGAAGGATCCCGCCCATTACGTGCAGCAGCGGCAAAACGTGTAAAAATGACGGTGGATTCACTTCTTAAAGACGATCCGAACCAAGGTGTCATCATCATGGGTGACCTCAACGACGACCCCCATAACGAAAGTTGCGCAAAAGTGCTAGGAGCGAAGAAGAACAAGAAAGACGTAGGCGAAAACGAGTTATACAACCCATTTTGGGCAATACTTGACAAAGGCATAGGCTCTCTAGGCTATTATGGCAATTGGAACTTATTTGACCAAATTATAGTATCCGACTATTTTTTAAACGAGAAAGACAGCGGGAAGCTATCATATTTTAAAGCAAGCGTTCTTAACTTCGAGTTTTTAATCAACCCCAAAGGTCAATATAAAGGCTATCCTTTGCGTACTTATTCTGGCGGGGCTTTCCTTAACGGATACAGCGACCACTTCCCTACCGAAGTTTACTTTGTGAAACGCATAAAATAAGTTGCATTAAACACCCGAACCAGCATCTGTTAATTTCGTTTTAGGGAACGCATCGATATAGCTATTAGGGGTTATGTTGATTATGCGTGCTCCACGTTTCTGCGCATATCGTTGTATTTTATGGTATGTACGGAATGCTATACACATGCTTTCTAGGACCTCGTGCAACGTTATCTTCATGTAGTCCACCCTTACTCGCTCTTCCTCACTTTTTGCATCTTTATAAAAATGGGGCTGTATAGAGACCACCCTATTGTCGTCGTCAACCGATAGCGTTTTCAGCCAAGAATGGTCAGCTCCAGCAAGATACACAGTGCGATAACGCATCGCGACAGCCTGCATAAGCGACGGGATGAGCACGTTGCGAGGACGAGGCAGCCCCATCCTATGAGTATAAGCAAAGTCTTCAAACCAATGAAAGCCTTCAACTGGAGTCATATTATACGTAACTAATTTTATTTTTTCATTTGCCTCCACTTTCACCAGCCAACCACCCTTATGCCTCATTTTAACAGGAACAAACAACGTCATGTTCCAAGTTACCTTATCAGTAAAATTACTCCATAATTCCTGCACATTATCTAACTCCATACGGGTAAAAAACACAGGATCGGTGAGCATATAATAACACGGCTTCAGTTCAGTAAACATTGGCGTGTTAGCAGCAAAATTCACTGCTAGCAAATGCTTTGATTTCAAAAAATCAGAATGATGCTGCATCGTGTCATTCAGCGAAGGTCCATTGCCCAAGATAACCAACTCATCGGTATCTGCCACCTTAGCCACCTTGTCACATGGTCGAGATTGCAGCAATATCTTTACGACACTTAACGACGTCTGCCAAGTTTGATATAAAATATCTTGTAATTTAGCCATAATGTCTTATCGTTTCCAACAACACAAAGGTATCATTTTTATCGGTTATTCACAATATTACGAAGTTTCATCTTTGATGAATGAAAAAAACTTGCTACTTTAGTGCCTTAATTTGAAACCATTAAAAAATCAGCAATATGAAACGAATCTTGTCGATAACAAGTATTATATTAACATGCTTAATAGCTTATGCACAAAAACCTATGTTCGTAGGACATCGAGGCAGTATCTGGGGAGTTGAGAACACAATAGAGTCTTTTACCAACGGAGCAAAAAATGGTTATCAATACTTAGAGTGCGACGTAAAGGTGTCAGCCGACACCGTATTTGTTCTTAGCCATGACAACACGACCGAACGATTAGGAGGAAAATTAACAGTCGCAGAGTCTACCTTAGAACAACTCAAAAGCGAAACTTACACACAAACCCGCAAAGGCGTGACATATACAGGAAAGATATGCACACTCGCCGAATATCTAGATATATGCACACGCTACGACGTTCGCCCCGTAATAGAATTGAAATGGGCTACTGGCGTGAACAACAACGATTGCTCAAACATTCCGCTCCTTATTGAATTAATCAGGTCAAAAGGATTTATAAGCAAGTGCATAATCCTAACTTCAATGAAAAACTGCCTAGAATACATACGCAGCAATTACCCGACAGTCACATTGCAATTCTTAACTGGTAAACACTGGGCTAACCATTTCGATTGGTGCGTGGAACACAAAATGGATGTTGACATACAAGTCACACATTTCGACAAGTCTACAGTAGATAAGTTCCACGAAGCTGGTTTAAAGGTTAACGTATGGACTATAAATGACAAGGACGTGAGCGACAAACATATCGACTACGGATGTGAATTTATTACAACTGACTATTTAGAACCAGTTCGTTAAGCGACAAACTGCAAAAAACACAAGATATGAAAAATACAATTCTAGCATCGTTAATGGCTTTAAGCATTATATGCCCAACAAAGAGCAGTGCTGAACATCAACTAAATTTCAATTACGAGCTTATAGGCAACGTAGGAAGCGGTGATTTCGCACCTTATTATATGGCTTCAAACATTCATGGCATACTAACACAGCCAAAATCATTTACAGCCAGAGTCGACCTACACCATAAATGGGATAAATCCAAACGATTCAGCTTAGGTTATGGTGCTACAATGGTGGCAACAGAAGCATCGTCTACCACATATTCTATATATGACAGCAATCTAGAAGCCATGACTACACACGATGTTCGGCCAGCCGATGGTTGGATTCAACAACTATATTTAGACATAAAATACCGTAGCCTATTTTTGACTTTAGGAGCTAAAGAAGTTGGGTCTAACATGCTTAACAATCGTCTAAGTTCTGGCGACATGACATGGAGTGCTAATGCTCGCCCTATTCCAGGTTTTCGTGCTGGATTCATTGAGCCTCAAAACATACCGTTCACCAATGGCTGGTTACTGATAGACGGCGACTTCGGATATTTCAAGCAAACAGATAGCGGCTGGCAAGAAGACCACTATAATTATTACAACTATTTTATCACCACAGACACCTGGCTCAACTACAAACGGTGCTACTTCATAACCAATCCAGAGAAGAATTTCTCTGGAACAATAGGAATGCAAGCCGCATGCCAATTTGGCGGTCTTTGGCAAAAATATAAGAACGGTACAATAGGTGAAGTTGTTGACATGAAGCCAGATATTGGAACATTGTTCCGTGCTTTCATTCCAGGTAGAGGCGGTGCTTCTAGTGGTGATGCTGTGAACCGTGAAGGCAACCATTTAGGTTCATGGGACGTCATGGGTAGATATAAGTTCAAAGATGGCAAAATACTTAAGGCATATTACCAATCTCCTTGGGAAGATGGATCTGGCATAGGCAAACTTAACGGTTTTGACGGGCTCTATGGCATTGAATACAAATCAAACAAACCTGTCGGAATAGTAACAGGAGCTGTTGTTGAATACTTGGATTTAATGAATCAAGGAGGTCCAATCCATTGGGCTGCTGAACATTTCCCCAACTCACCCATGCAGGATGCCGCTGGCGGTTCTGATGATTATTACAACAATTATGCCTATAACGGATATCAAAATTATGGGATGGCTATTGGAACGCCTATGTTGAAATCAACCCTTTACAATCTTGACGGATACTTGAGATTCACTGATACAAGATTACAGGGGGTACATTTAGCAGTAGAAGGCGATCCATTTAATAGATTCTCTTATCGTGCGATGTTCTCATACCGCAAAGCATGGGGAACGACCTATATACCTATGTCAAAAGCACGAGAGAACACATCTGCAATGATTGAATGCAGGTACTATTGGAATAAACATCCTTATCCAATATTTAAAGCACAAGTGGCATTAGACCGGGGTTCTCTATATGGTAATAACTTCGGCGTGCTGCTATCAGTATCTATTCGCGGACTTCTTAAATTTTAACGACAATGAGAACAAGAATCTTACAGGTATTCCTATTTATTATAACGCTTGCTATCACAAGCAACTGTACAAGAAACAACGGTGATATAGGTCCGTTGTTCGGTACTTGGCACATGACTTCTATATCAATAAACGACGAGGAAATCAGCAGTTACAGTGGCACTGTCTATTTCAGTTTCCAATCCACAGTGCATTTGCAGAAATTAGTGGACGAAACCACTTACGACTATGATGAACGATATTCTTTATGGAGATATGAAGGAAATAACCTAGTTCTAGATTTTTCTGATCCCTATTATACCCCCCTAGAGATAACCGGGATGAAAAACGGTATTAACGTCTTAACGATAGAAAAGTTGAAAGGAGATGTTCTTGTGCTGTCTTATATAAACCCCGAAGGGGATGAATATACATACACTTTCAGGAAATGGTGATATAAAATTTGCGACAAATTCAAAAAAACACGACCTTTGCACAATATTTTATTTAACTATATATAAACCTATGAACTACAATTTCTTATTAAAACTATTTTTATCTATAGTTTTCACATTAGGTATAACACCTAAGACGTTCTCACAAGGATGGGAAGAGAATTATGGCGGTGTTATGCTGCAAGGATTTTACTGGGACTCCTTTGATGACACAAAATGGACAAATTTAACATCACAAGCTGATGAGCTTTCTGCTTATTTCGACCTAATATGGGTTCCTAATAGCGGTGCTAGCGGATATTATTCTATGGGATACAATCCTCAATATTGGTTCATGCACGAGAGTTCTTTCGGAACAGAAAGCGAACTTCGCAACATGATTAACACCTTCAAAGCTAAAGGTACAGGATTTATTGCCGATGTTGTAATCAATCACCGTAACGGAGTCTATGGGTGGTATGATTTCCCTATTGAAACCGACCATAAAGGCAACACTTGGGAGCTTGGGCTATGGGCAATATGCGGCAACGATGAAATGGCAGACGAAGAGGGACAACCCACTCCTACAGGAGCTAATGATGAAGGCGAGAATTTTGACGGATGCCGAGATCTTGATCACACCAACACTTATGTACAAGATGCTATCAAAGCCTACCTTGACTTCTTACTGAACGATTTGGGATACACGGGCTTCAGATACGACATGACAAAGGGTTATGCGGCATATTATACAGGACTATATAATGAGGCGGCAAAACCTAGATTCTCAGTAGGAGAATATTGGGACAGCAACTACGACAATGTTACAGGATGGATTGACGGAACGATAAGAAACAATTCTATACAATCGGCAGCATTCGACTTCCCTTGCAAATATGCTATGAACGAGGCATTCACTGCCAGCAGCAGCGACTTCACAAAATTAGCTTGGTGGCGTAGCGACCTCAATGCGAACCAACCTGCTGGACTCGTTCACATGGACGGTTTCCGCCGTTTCTCAGTAACCTTTGTCGACAACCACGACACTTACCGTGACGGTAGCAAATTCACAAACGATACTTACGTGCAAGCCGCCAACGCATTCATTTTGTGCAGCCCTGGAACTCCTTGTGTGTTCCTACCTCACTGGAAAGCATACAAAGATGAGATTAAGAAACTTATCGACATCAGGAAATCTGTAGGCGTACACAACCAAAGTTCTGTAGAAGTTTGGGAAGCATCAACTAGCGTTTATGCTGCAAAAGTATATGGAACTAACGGTGACTTGTTCATCAAAGTGGGTTATGGCGATTATTCTCCTACAGGCTATAGCTCTGATGAAATCGTGGCTTCAGGCGAAGGATATTGCGTTTGGACAAAGTCTGCGATAACCAGCGGTGAGGACAAAATAGTACCACCTAACGACAGCAATGGTATATCGGTATATTTAAAGAAAGAATCTGTACCTAGCACATGGACTTCTGTTTATTATTACGGTTGGGATAACGACAATGAAAGAGTGACCGCAGCATGGCCAGGAGCAGAAGTAACAAAAATTGTCACTATCAACAACGTGGAATATTACAAATACACTTTCGATTCTTCTATTGAATCACTAAACGTAGTATTTTCTAACGGCAACGGATCACAGTCAGCAGATGTCACAGACATTACAGCCGATACATATTATAGCATCTCCACTACAGGAAGCGACGGCAAACATACAGTCACACCTATCACTGCTCCTACAGGGACTGAAACCAGTGACCCTATTTCAGTATATTTGAAAAAGAATTCTGTACCTAGCACATGGGGAGCTGTTAAATATTACGCATGGGATAGCGACGGAACCACTTTGCTTGGTGCATGGTCTGGTACTGAAGTTAGCACCGAAATCATCAACGGTTCTGAATATTATGTGTACACATTCCCAGAAACAGTAACTTCTCTAAATGTTATTTTTAATGACGGAACAAATCAAACTGTTGATATTAAAGGTATAACAGAAACCACCTATTATAGCATCAGCAATCTTACAGACAACAAGTATAACGTAGAGGAAATAACTGTAGTACCAGAAGGAGGTATATCCGTATATTTGAAAAAAAACTCTGTATCTTCTTGGTCAAACGTCAACTATTACGCTTGGGACAACAGCGGTAACTTATTATTAGGAGCTTGGCCGGGCACACAAATCAAAGAAACCGTATCTATAGGCGGTAATGACTATTACGTGTATACATTCCCTACTAATGTCACATCACTGAATGTTATTTTTAATAATGGTACAGGACAAACCGATGACATTAAGAATATCACTCAGACCTCTTATTTCAGCATCAATTCCGATTTCAGCTACAACCAGTACGAAAGCACCATTTCTGTTTACCTTGACAAACAGTCGGCATCGGCATGGTCGAATGTTAATTACTATGCTTGGGACGACAACGAGAACCCGTTACTTGGCTCTTGGCCTGGTACGCAAGTTAAAGAAACCATTATCGGCGAAGACGGAAAAGAATATTATTGCTACACATTTGATCCTTCTATAGAATCATTAAACATAATCTTTAATGACGGAACAAACCAAACTAGCGATATTAAGGGAATAACAAAATCTATATTCTATTCTCTTAACAGCACTAGCGGCACTGCAATCTCTGTATCAACCGTTAGCACCGACATAGCTACTGGAGTTGAAGAAATTGCGATTGAGGATAGCGAAGCTAGAATAGAGTATTACAACTTGCAAGGCATTAAGGTGGAGAATCCAACACCTGGCTTATATATCAAAAAACAAGGAGCAAAAGCCACGAAAGTTGTTTTCTAACCGATCAATGTAATGTTCTCATCCGAATCAGAACCTAACGAATTCATATTAGCGGAGCTGCGGATTTTGCCGCAGCTCTTTTTGTCATATTCGTTTTAATATGCTAACTTTGCAACCACAGATAATAATTTAAAAATCATATATTTCAATGAATTTTGTAGAAGAACTAAAGTGGCGTGGCATGGTACATGACATGATGCCAGGCACAGAAGAACAACTTGCTAAAGAAATGACATCAGCTTATGTCGGTATCGACCCAACAGCCGATTCTTTACATATAGGACACCTTGTCAGTGTGATGATGCTTAAACATTTCCAAAATGCAGGACACCGTCCTATAGCATTGGTAGGAGGTGCTACTGGTATGATTGGTGACCCCTCAATGAAATCGCAAGAACGTGTGCTTATTGACGAGGAAACACTTCGACACAACCAAGAATGTATAAAAAAACAACTTGCCAAGTTCTTGGATTTCGATAGCGATGCTCCTAACCACGCAGAATTGGTAAACAACTACGATTGGATGAAAGATTATTCTTTCTTGAACTTCATACGTGACATCGGTAAGCACATCACCGTAAACTACATGATGGCAAAAGATTCTGTCAAGAAACGTCTTGGAGGTGAAGCTCAACACGGAATGTCATTCACTGAATTCTCTTACCAGCTGCTACAAGGCTACGACTTCTTATATTTATACCGCAACAAGAATTGCCGTCTTCAAATGGGGGGAAGCGACCAATGGGGTAATATAACCACTGGAACAGAGCTAATACGACGCACCGACGGCGGTGAGGCTTTTGCATTGACTTGTCCGCTTATAACAAAGGCTGACGGCAAGAAATTCGGTAAGACTGAAAGCGGAAATGTTTGGCTAGACCCTAAACGCACTTCTCCTTACAAGTTCTACCAATTCTGGCTTAACGTGAGTGACGAGGAAGCTGAAAAGTACATCAAGATTTTCACCATGCTAAACCAAGAGGAAATTCAGGCTCTTATAGCAGAACAGGCAGAAAATCCAGGACTACGCCCAATTCAGAAAAGATTAGCGAAAGAGATTACCATAATGGTACACTCCGAAGCCGATTATGAAGCAGCAGTAGAAGCATCGCAAATACTTTTCTCAAACAAAGCACAAGAGATTCTACACAAAATAGATGAAGACACTTTGTTAAGCGTATTTGAAGGAGTTCCTCAATACGAAGTAGATAAATCAATGATTGAAGCAGGCGTGTCATTGGCTAATTTAACTACCGACAACGCCCCAGTTTTTGCCTCAAAAGGCGAGATGCGCAAGTTAACCCAAGGTGGAGGTGTCGCAATAAACAAAGAGAAAGTGACCGACCCTAACATGACAATTAACGCATCACATCTGCTAAACGGTAAATACATCCTTGCTCAACGAGGAAAGAAGAACTATTATTTAATTATTGCAAAATAATTGCTTTGAAATTTGGCGAAATAAATAAATAATATTACCTTTGCAACGCATTTAGGACGATGAGTCCTTTATGATAGGATTGTCTTATGGTGTAATGGTAGCACTGCAGTTTTTGGTTCTGCCTGTCAAGGTTCGAATCCTTGTAAGACAACCACGAATGACCTCTGAACAAAATTCAGAGGTTTTTTGTTTAGTTAAAGCAAATGTTAAATTTTAACATTTATGAGATTTTAAATATTAAAATATTTAGAATTACATTATCACTTATCTTCATAAAAAATGTTAATCATAAAACATTTTACGCATCAATAAAAATACCAGTAACCCACAATCAATCAGCCAAATAAGCACAGAAACAACATCCCATCAACATCCATTTCAAATGTTTATATATGTTTAATTAATTTGTTTTTGAATAGTGTTTTTATACCTTTGTGATGCTATCGCATAGCATAAGATAGAAATATACTCAGTAAACGAACCTAGCTTTAGGGTATTACGCAATAGTTGAGATGATACAGAGCAGAAAAATATTAGCTACATTAGTTATGGCAGTTTTTGTCATGACATCTGCTGTATCTGCTAAAGCTCAATTCATTGTAAAAAAGCGAGGAACAATCAAAGAGCAAATCGCAAATTCAACTTTGATAAACGGTGACGAGCTGGATCACGTGATTGCCGACATGCTTGACTACGCATCCAAATTCAAAGGAACACGTTACCGCTTAGGAGCGACTGGACCTAACAGATTTGACTGCTCTGGTTTTACTAGTCATGTGTTTGCTAAATTCGGATATGAACTTAATCGCACTTCTCGAGAACAAGTAAACAATGGCAGGCTTGTGGCAAAAAACGAATTACACCCAGGCGATTTGGTGTTTTTCAACGGTCGCAGAGCAGGCGGTTCACGCATAGGTCATGTTGGTATAGTCACAACAGCCGACAACGAGAATGAAACTTTTGAATTCATTCATGCCAGCACATCTAAAGGCGTGGTTATCAGCAAATCGACTGAGCCATACTTTCACAAGCGCTATGTAAAAGCATGCCGAGTGATTGAGAGTGAGGAAGAAGAAATCTTCGGTGCCGACATTATATTCGATTTCACCCTAGATAGCTACGACATATTTTAAGAATAACAATTAACATTATCATAATATCTCTCAACAATGAAAAAGGTTTCTAGTGATAGAAGCCTTTTTTGCTTTCCTTCTTAATCTTAGAGCTTTTGATATTCACTTTCGTTTCTTTGTTGTATCTTTGCGAAAAGATTCATGAATTTGAGATGGAAAGAAAAGATTTTGAGATAATGGCGCCAGTAGGGTCGTATGAGTCACTTGTAGCGGCAGTACAAGGCGGAGCAGATGCAATATATTTCGGTATTGAAGGGTTGAACATGCGTGCCAATTCGGCTAACAACTTCACTATCGACGATTTGCATAAAATTGCCGAGTATTGTCATGAGAATGGGCTAAAAAGCTATCTCACCGTAAACACAGTCATATACGACAACGATATAGACACCATGCACAATATTATCAACGCAGCAAAAGAAGCAAAAATATCGGCAATCATAGCCAGCGATCTTGCCGCAATCTTATATGCACGTAGCATTGGTGTGGAAGTTCACATCTCAACCCAAGTAAATATATCTAATAGCGAAGCGGTAAAATTCTACTCGCAATTTGCCGATGTGGTAGTATTGGCTCGTGAGCTGAACCTCGAACAAGTATACAACATACACCAATCCATTCTAAAAAACGACATAAGAGGTCCTCACGGAGATTTAGTACGTATCGAGATGTTCTGTCACGGAGCTTTGTGTATGGCTGTTTCAGGTAAATGCTATATGAGTCTACATGAGATGAACCGAAGTGCTAACCGTGGTGCTTGCGGGCAGATATGCCGACGCAGCTACACCGTGACCGACCGTGACACAGGCGAGCAACTTGACATCGAGAACCAATACATCATGTCACCTAAGGATTTGAAGACCATACATTTCATGAACAAGATGATTGATGCTGGGGTACGAGTATTCAAGATAGAAGGACGCGCAAGAGGCGCAGAATATGTACGCACAGCCGTCAGTTGCTACAACGAAGCCATAAACTCCTATATCGAAGGAACGTTCAACGAAGATAAAATAGCCAATTGGGATGAACGCCTGAAGACCATTTTCAACCGAGGTTTCTGGAATGGCTATTATTTAGGGCAACGACTCGGAGAATGGACCTCTAAATACGGCTCATCTGCCACCAAGATTAAAGTATACGCCGCTAAAGGCATACGTTACTTCTCAAAGATAGGGGTTGCCGAGTTCCAAATGGAGGCAGGAGAACTAAGTGTAGGCGATGAAGTGATAATAACAGGACCTACGACTGGTGCTGTAAACGTAAAAATTGAAGAAATCAGAGTAAATCTCGTTCCTGTCGAGAAAGCTAAAAAAGGCGAAAGATTCTCTATTAAAATTGCCGATAAGATACGACCAAGCGACAAGATGTTCCTATGGAAGAATGTTGAAGAACTAAAACTTGGAGAACATCGAGAAATCAAATAAGTGCTCATTTCAAAAATATTATCCGACACTAAAAAAGTGGTCACAACCTCACGGTCATGACCACTCACCAATTATATTATTATGAAAACAATTTTAAGCCATTTTACGAATGTTATTATAGCTCTAAATCTCCGTTAATAATCTCATGCCAAGGTAAGCCTTGCTTGTTCAGCACGTCAAGGAATGGATCTGGATCAAATTCCTCCACATTATGCACACCTGGCTTCTTCCACTTTCCTGTCAAGAACATCATAGCACCTGTCATAGCAGGAACACCAGTCGTGTAGCTCACTGCTTGCATACCAGTTTCTTTATATGCCGCCTCATGGCTACAATTATTGTAAATATAATAAGTCAATGGCTTGCCCTCCTTGTCTTTACCGCTTATACGGCAACCTATAGAAGTTTCGCCATGATAGTTCTCACCAAGCTCTTTTGGATTTGGTAACACAGCTTTCAAGAATTGAAGAGGCACTATTTCTTGACCGTTGTACATTATCGGGTCAATACTTGCCATTCCTATATTTTGAATCACTCGCAAGTGTGTCAAATACTCTTGACCGAAAGTCATCCAGAATCTAGCACGCTTTATGCTAGGGAAATTAAGCACTAACGACTCCAACTCCTCATGATACAAAAGATAAGATTCACGAGGTCCAATATTAGGATAGTTCAATGTCTTGTGTATTTCTTGCGGTTCGGTTTCTATCCACTCGCCATTCTCGTAGTACTTGCCTTTTTGGGTAATCTCACGTATGTTGATTTCAGGATTGAAATTGGTAGCAAACGCCTTTCCGTGATTACCAGCATTACAATCCACGATATCCAAATATTCCATTTCTGAGAAATAATGCTTTGCCGCATAGGCCGTGTACACGCCCGACACGCCCGGGTCGAATCCGCAACCCAAGATAGCAGTCAAGCCTGCTTTCTCAAATTTCTCTTTATACGCCCATTGCCAACTATACTCAAAGTGAGCCTCATCCTTTGGCTCATAATTGGCTGTATCAAGATAGTTAACACCACATTCAAGACAAGCATCCATGATAGTAAGGTCTTGATAAGGGAGAGCCACATTGATAACGATATCCGGTTTATGCTTTTTAAGTAAAGCAACCAATTCTGGCACGCTATCAGCATCAACTTGGTCAGTTGTCACATTAGGCTTACCTATAGCCTTTGCCACTGCATCACATTTGCTCTTTGTGCGAGAAGCAATCACAATCTCGTTGAAAACATCGGGATTTTGAGCGCATTTATGGGCAACTACCGTGCCAACGCCTCCTGCTCCGATTATTAAAACTTTACCCATTTTAGATAATTCAGTTTTTATCGTTAAACTTTATTTTTTACAAATATACACCAAATTAATGACATTTCAATCCTTCATCACCTAATTCATGTATTTTGCCCCACAAGATACATATTTGGGATGAAATAGGGTGTTAGCGGGATGATAGGAAGTCGGCTACAACAAATGTGCTTCCTCCTATAAAAATCATATCGTCACTATCTGCCGCTTCACATGCGGCATTATATGCCTCTTGCACGTTCTTGTAATCATTGCCCTCTAGTCCCCTAGCCGTAGCCAGGGCTTTCAGTTCATCAGAAGGTAACGCCCTAGGAATTGATGCGTTAGTAAAATAATATGCCGCATACCGAGGAAACATGTCAAGGATATGTGCTATATCCTTATCACGAACAAACCCTATGATTATATGCAAATGCCTATATTTTTCTTTGGCAAGCTGCTTCACGATATATTGAACACCGCCCACATTATGACCAGTATCACACACAACCCTAGGAGATGTGCCTACAATCATCCACCTGCCCATTAGTCCCGAAATCTCACACACATGCGAAAACGCATATTCAACAGATTCATGCGAAACAGTTACGCCCAAACTACTCAATTGCTTAACCGCACATAACACCGTATTGGCATTTTTCGCTTGGCAATCACCCGAAAGTTCTCCGTAAATCACGCCAAAATCAGCTGTAGACAATCGCAACATGTCTTTCTCACGACCAACGTTCATAACTTGCGGTTCATCTTCAGCAAATACGATAGGCGAACCTGCTTCTTCAGCCTTCTTAGAGAACACTTCTCTCACATCGTCTTCTGCCTCGCCTATAACTACTGGTATTCCACTTTTTATTATGCCAGCTTTCTCACTTGCAATCTTAGCCAATGTATCTCCAAGAAATTGTGTATGATCGAAAGATATGTTGGTTATAATGCTAAGTATCGGAGATATTATATTCGTACTGTCAAGCCTGCCTCCCAATCCCACTTCTATAACGGCATAATCAACCTCCGACTTACGAAAATAATCAAAAGCCAACATCATAGTAAGTTCAAAAAAAGACGGAGCAAGCCCCGAGTTCTTTTTCAGATAACCAGACACAAAATCCACCACATCCTGTTTAGGAATCATAGTTCCATTCACTCTGATACGCTCCCTAAAATCCACTAGATGAGGAGATGTATACAATCCCACCTTATAGCCGTTCTGCTGCAATATAGAAGCGATAAGATGAGATGTAGAGCCTTTACCGTTGGTTCCTGCTACGTGTATGGTCTTATATGCCTTATGCGGATAATTATATAGCTTATCTAGAGCTTCACTTGTGCCAAGCCCTTCTTTATAAGCATCACCACCGATGCGTGAGAACATCGGAGTCTGCGTATATAAATAATCTAATGTTTCTTGATAATTCATTTCAATATATAATATAACCAGCAACACCAGCCAACACTATAACCAATATCGGATGAACCTTAGTAAAAAATACCGTAAAAAACGATACAGCACATATCACGACACTGGCAATTAGCTCCTTATCAGTATTGCCAAAATTCTCTTTATTCATAAGCAACAATGCGGCAGACGCTATTAGTCCCACACACACTGGGCGTAACCCTGAAAATATACTTTTTATCACAGGGCTATCTTTATGCCTATTAATATAATGCCCCGTATACAGAACCAATATATAAGGGGGGATAACTACAGCCATTGTAGCAAGAATCGAACCTAAAATACCACTAAAACATCCCAATTCTCCCGCATCACTACCTACGACATATCCTATATAAGTCGCGCTGTTTATACCTATCGGGCCCGGGGTCATTTGTGAAATAGCCACAATATCGGTAAACATCGTATTTGTAATCCATCCCGCACCTACCACCTCTCTCTGTATGAGCGACAACATAGCATAACCGCCGCCGAATCCGAACAACCCTATTTTAAGATAAGCCCAAACCAGCTTCAAATAAGCACTCATTTTCTACCCTCCTTTCTAGATTTAAGCTCCCTAATCTTCGCTATAGCATAATACAGATAACCGCAAGTTCCACCTAAGATGATGAACACTATAGGGTTGGAAATATAAGGTAAACCAGAATAAATGAGTAAAGCAGTACCAACAGGAATTATTACCGTTTTCCAATTTATTCCTGCAGCTTTTGCCGTTGTGATTACAGGAGCGATGATAAGAGCTACTACAGCAGGTCGAATACCTTTAAAAACAGCATTCAGAACCTCATTGTTTTTAATAGCATCGGGGGTTAGAAATATAGCGATGGCTAGTATCATGAAAAAAGAGGGCAATATAGTACCAAGAGCGGCACATAAGCTACCTTTAACACCTTTCAACTTGTCGCCTATCACAACTGCTATATTGACAGCAAGAATACCAGGCATTGCTTGAGCTATAGCCAGCAAATCCAAGAAGTCCTCCCTTGCAATCCATTGCTTCTTGTTCACAATCTCCTTTTCAATAATGGAAATCATAGCCCAGCCTCCGCCAAAAGTGAATGCTCCTATCTTGAAAAACGACACAAACAGATTAAAAAACAAATTGTCCTTCATCACTCTTTAAATAACACTTGCAAAATTACATAAATATTTCCAACCAGAATAACACACCCAACCTCCACATGTTTCACAAGCCCGGCAATTCGATATTATCACCAACACCTACATTCTGCACATACGTTCATTGAGATAAAGTTATTTGACAGAAAGGCACTATTCATAGTCACAACAAAACTAATATTAATTTTATGAATCTTTTTTCATTATTTTCGCTACAAGTCTGTTATATATATAAAAACAATGTTGTGACGAAATATTCTAGTAAAAAAAACGCCCTGCTCAAAAACCATAAGGTTTTGTTTTGGCTATGCGCAATATCGCTAGCATTGCCTAATTTCTTTTTGTTTTTCACTGAGCGTATGCCTCTCGTTGCCCGCCTATGCAACATAATTCTTCCATTCTCTGCATTTTGGCTCGCTATGACTGCTAGCAGACGACCCGGTAAGACCTTTTTATGGATGTTCCTTTTTGTGTTTTTCAACGCATTTCAAATGGTACTGCTCTATCTTTTCGGCAATTCGGTGATAGCAGTCGACATGTTTCTAAACCTCGTCACAACGAACCCTACCGAAGCCGGTGAACTGCTGTCTAACATCATTATTTCTGTCGTTTTCGTAGTTGCTGTCTATGTACCTCTTATTTTATGGAGCATTTACTCCTTACGCCAAAAGCCTATCAACGCATCGTTCCTTAAAAAACAACGATTTAATTCTCTTCTCGGATGCGGCATAGGCATCATCTTGCTTGCTGTCAGCTACATCACCAACAGCAGTTATAAAATACAGAATGATTTATACCCAGTTAACGTAATATACAACATAGGCTTGGCTGTGGAACGAACCTATCAAACGAATAATTACTATGAAACGTCAAAAGATTTCACCTTCTCAGCAAAATCCACACATCGATGTTCCGAAAAAGAAATTTATGTGCTGGTGATAGGCGAAACGGCACGAGCAGAAAACTTCGGCTTTTATGGATATAAACGGAATACTACGCCCTTACTCGGCAGCATGAGCGATTTAATCGTATTCCATGACGCACTTTCACAATCGAACACCACCCATAAAAGCGTGCCTATGCTCCTTTCGGCAGTGTCGGCAACCGATTTCGACAGCATCTATCACCAGAAAGGCATTATCACAGCTTTTAACGAAGCTGGTTTTTCATCGGCATTCTTCTCCAACCAACGCCACAACCATTCCTTCATTGATTTTTTCGGAGAAGAAGCCCACAACCACATTTTCATCAAGGATGATTTAAATGAAAATGCTAACGTATATGACGATGCTCTTTTAAAACTATTGAAACAACACCTCGACAATGACAGCAGTTATCACAAATTTATTGTGCTTCACACCTACGGCTCGCATTTCAATTATGCCGAACGTTATCCATCAAGCAAAAGCCGCTACAAGCCCGACAAAACCGATGCGGCAAAACCCGAGAATAGGGACATCCTAATCAACGCATACGACAACACCATCCGATTCACCGATGATTTTCTGTATAGATTGATAAAAATGGTCAACAGTTACGATGCCTCTTCTTGCGTTCTATACACATCCGACCACGGTGAGGACATATTCGACGACGAACGCAATCAGTTTCTTCACGCTTCCCCTCTGCCTACAATGCATCAAGTTAAAGTGCCTTTTATGGTATGGACATCTAGCCAATACGATACGGCACATCCCATGAAACGGAAAGCACTGCAAGCTAACACAAGCAAACCAGTATCTAGTAATCTAGCAGTTTTTCACACCATGCTCGACATTGCTGGTATAGAAACAGCTTACCGCAACCTTAACCACTCACTAGCCTCTTCTGATTATATACCACCCCAACCCCGTTTATACCTCACCGACCACAATACGCCTATCGCTATCGATGAGATTATCAAACATTATTGACTATTTCACATAAATTAACAATTGGGGGGGTAAAACCAAACATTTATACCTACATTTGCACATTAGTAAACATAAAAACATTTAGTAATAACATTTTAAAATAAATTCCTTATGAAAACTAACAAATTTCTCATGATTGCCTTCGGTTTGTGCATGCTCATACTAGGCAGTTGCGGCAGCAGCGTTAAAAATGACCCAGTTTCTATCTCTGAAGCTGTTGTGAAATGCTTAAACGATGGAGATTTAGTGGGTATCAAACAATTTTTACAACCAGAAAACCCTATCGGCAAAACATTTGATGGATTACAAGAGGCTTATAACAATCCAACAAACGACAATAAAAGATTAGTCGAAAGAGCTAAACGACTTATTGATTCTAAATACACTCTATGTGAGCAAGACGTTCGTGAAGACAAGGCAACTATTGTATACGACCAGCTTACAAGCGACAACGTTAAAGACGAATGTAAAATTTACCTAGTGAATGTTGATGGAAAATGGTATGTAAAATTTATCAATTAACATCTTTATCATATCAACCATAAAACATCATCACAATGAAACTTAAAGTATTATTTTTCACACTCATAGCTTTCTGTTTCTCAACCTATGCACAAAACATAGGTGATATTGCCCTTCTTAGACCTAAAGATTCCGGCGGAAGAATTTGCAAGAAAGCAAAAACAGCTCTAGGACAAATAACACCCGGAGAGAAGATTTTCGACCTCCCTCAAGGAATTATCATTGAAGGAAAATACGGCGGAAACGGATATTGGCTAACTTTTGACTCTATTGAAAACGTATTCCAAGGCGTAGAGAAACTTATACCAGAGAAGTTTAACCCAATGCTTGTAACAGGAAAGAATTTCATACGTGAAGAATATGCCACCGAATTTCCAACAAGAAAAGACAAGCCTACGGCTATCTACACAATGTCTATATCACAAAAGACCGAGAACCTTCCAGATAGTTGCGGCAATGTGATTGTTACGATGAAATACCAAAAGGGTATAAACGGGAAAGCCTCAGTTTATAAGTACTATGGCAAACTACACCCTTATTACATCGAACTTACGTATCTCGCCAGCAACGACGGAAGCCTAAAACGATTGAAATTTACTCCTATTTATGTTGATGCGTTGAATAGTCCTTACAGAGATTCCATCATCGGGATCTACCTAAAGGATAAACACTTCACCCCTCTAAGGTAATAATTCAAAAAATTTCATATTAATGAATATAGGGCGTATCAGTTTGATCGCCCTATATTCATTAGTTTTTCTAACGAAGCTCTTTTTTAACTCTATTTAACCAATCGGGGGGGGTAAAATCCCATTTTTATTTAATTTTGTGTCGTAAATACTACGGCGATGTGTATATGGTTATAATGGATGGAGAGGAGATAATCAGCACATCCGAGAAACATCTTGTCGACCTTGAAACGAACGAGAGCGTGACATTCGAGCGTGAATTCACAGCACCCGAAAGCGCAGGCATTTATAAAATAGCTGTATTAGATGAAGACGGCAATATAATTTCGGGGGAAGCATTAACTATCTACGTCAGCGAAGCCGAAGAAGACCCTCGTATGTCTATCACTAAAGCACTATCTGCTCCGCAAGAAATGTCACCTGACAACATCTACGCTACTGCAGAACTCACCAATTACGGTGGATATTTTGCAGGTGACATACAATTAATGATTTGTAATGCCGAAGGCACAAAAATATATTCATTAATAAGTCAATACGCCACTTTTGAGAAAGGAGAAACTATAACTATCGAATTTAACGGAACATTTAACGGAACTATAGGAGAATCATACCGAATATATTTAAGGTATCCGCTAGATCTTAGCAAATACTATATTTGGGGCGACCCCGTAATGTTCACTTTAATTGAAGGCAAGAGCGGAATAAGCGAAGTGAACGGCAATATTGATAGAATATATCCAAACCCTGCCACCGACTATACAACCATAGAATGCAGTTCTCCTATTGAAAGGGTTATGCTATATTCTCTCACTGGAGCAGAAGTGCTGAATGTGACTGGCGGCAACTCACATTCTGTCACAATCGACATATCCGACCTTAGCAACGGTCACTATATTGTGAAAGTGCTTACTTCGAATGGAAAGCTAAAGAGCCACCAGCTAATAAAGAAATAGTTCTTATTAGAAAATAAGCATGGAAGTGATGTGTCAGAACAGGCATATCACTTCTCTTTTTAAATATTGCATATATCCTATATTTTTAGGAACTGTTTCTCTATAATTGTCATAAAATTCCTACATTTGCCGAATGAAAGAAGCAAAGAACAGCACAAGGAACTTGACAGTGGAAACAACCGATGACGGTTCAACAACCCTCTTCGTAAAAGAACTTGACGAGCATTACCACTCGATAAAAGGAGCTTTGACCGAATCACAGCACATTTACCGAGATTGTGCTTTCTTACATCATTCCACAAGCAAACGAATTAGGCTTCTTGAAATAGGATTCGGCACTGGACTTAATGCGGTGGTCACTGCTATGGCTGCCGACTCTACACATCCAGTGCATTATATATCGTTAGAGAAATATCCGATAGACAGCGACATTCTCTCCCGACTACAATACGAAACACAAGTGAATGACACGCTTTTCCAGTCCATTCACGAGGCTCAATGGAACATCCCAGTTGAAATTACCCCATATTTCACATTAGAAAAACGTGAATGCGACTATTTATGCGATGAACTACCAAATGACATTGATGTTGTCTATTTCGATGCGTTTGCACCCGAAAAGCAACCGGAAATGTGGACACGTGAATCTTTTGAACGCCTGTATGCCAAGATGAACAAAGGAGCAATACTAACAACCTACTGCGCCAAAGGCAATATAAGACGTATGCTTGCCGATATCGGTTTCTCCGTGGAACGCATCAACGGTCCATTAGGGGGCAAACGAGAAATATTACGAGCCACCAAGCATTAACATAGAAAATGGATATTACGGCAATCATAGAATGGTATCTCGACCACTTGAACTATTGGGTTCTAACAATACTCATGATATTGGAAAACTCAATAGTGCCGTTACCTGCCGAACTTATTGTAACACCGGCGGCCTATCGGGCGGCTAATGGCGATATGAGCCTGACAATGCTAATAATATGCACCACGCTAGGCTCAGTGATAGGCGCTATAATCAACTACTACATATCACGCTCACTAGGACGGTACGTAATCTTTAAATTCGTAGACAGCCGCTGGGGTAAATTGCTATTGCTCAACAGAAAGAAACTGGAACAAGCAGAACAATTATTTTTAAAGCATGGAAAAACATCCACCTTCTTCGGCCGTCTATTACCGGTGGGACGACAATTAATATCCATTCCAGCAGGTCTTGCCAAAATGAATATCGCTTCATTTATCATCTTTACGGCCATAGGATCGGCAATTTGGAACGGAATATTATCGGGTATAGGCTATTATTTGGCTAATATCCTTCCACAAGACCAACTGCAAGATGCTTTAGAAAAATATAGTCTAGAGGTTAGCCTAGGCTTCATTGTCATACTAACAATTTATTTAATAGGAAAGAATTTGCTCAAGAAAAACAAGTGATTTAAGCTATTCTGTGAAAGACCACCCATATTACACGCCAATTCCGTGAAAATACAGCCGAAAACAATCCAATTCTGTGAAATTTACCTATCTTTGCTACATCTAAAGTGTGAAACACATGGGAACTCTACTAAAACGAAGAAGACAATATTCTGAAGCGATTCCTAAAAGAAAAACAAGTCACATTTAAATAATCATATTATGAAAATAGGCGACAAAGCTCCTGAAATTCTCGGCATCAACGAGAATGGAGATGAAATAAGACTAAGTCAATTCACTGGAAAAAAGTTGGTTCTGTACTTCTACCCCAAAGACAACACCTCGGGTTGTACAGCCGAAGCATGCAGCTTAAGAGATAACTATCAAGCTCTTAAAGATAAGGGTTACGAAGTGATAGGAGTGAGCGTAGACAGCGAGGCTTCTCACCGCAAATTCATCGAGAAGAACGCCTTGCCGTTCTCATTGATAGCCGACACCGATAAAAAGCTAGTTAATGCGATGGGTGTTTGGGGCGAGAAAAGCATGTACGGAAGGAAGTATATGGGAACATTCCGCACTACATTCATTATAAATGGAAACGGTATTATAGAGAAAATATACCTGCCCAAAGAAGTCAAGACTAAAAGCCACGGGGAACAAATCCTATCAATTGAAAAATAACACCGTTTATTTTCTATTTCGGGCAGAGTATGTTAACTTTGCATAACCTAAATTGCAAAATCCGCACTAGGCAAGAAAACCAAGTCAACACATGCGGCTTATATAATTCCTTATGCGGAGGTTAAATTATGTAATTAAACAAAAAGCTATATATGGAAAAAAAATTTGCTCGCACTCTTGTGACTATGGCGCTACCTTATGCCAACGGACCTGTTCATATCGGGCACTTGGCCGGAGTGTATGTACCCGGCGACATCTATGTGCGATACCTACGCCTTAAAGGCGAGGAGGTGCTATTGGTTGGCGGTAGTGACGAACATGGCGTACCGGTCACCATACGCGCTAAGAAAGAAGGTTGCACCCCTCAAGACGTTGTAGACCGTTATCACACGCTCATCAAACAATCATTTGCCGACTTCGGTATCTCTTTTGACGTGTACAGCCGTACAACTTCTGAAACTCACCACAAATTAGCTAGCCATTTCTTCCGCAAATTATACGATGACGGCAAATTTGTGGAAATGGAAAGCGAACAATTCTACGATGAAGAAGCAAAGCAATTTCTTAGCGACCGAAATATAGTGGGCGAATGCCCTCGATGCCACGCCGATGGTGCGTATGGCGACCAATGCGAGAAATGCGGAAGCACCCTTTCACCCGACGAACTAATCAACCCAAAGAACGCTCTTACGGGCAACGCACTTGTAAAACGCAAGACTTCTCACTGGTACTTGCCATTAGACGAATACCAAGGGTGGCTAGAAAAATGGATTCTTGAAGGTCACAAAGAATGGCGTAGCAACGTATACGGTCAATGTAAGAGTTGGCTTGACACTGGTTTGAAACCTCGTGCTGTAACACGTGACTTGGAATGGGGTATACCTGTTCCTGTAGAAGGTGCTGAAGGCAAGGTGCTTTACGTGTGGTTTGACGCTCCAATAGGATACATAAGCAACACAAAAGAACTACTACCTAACGATTGGGAAAAATGGTGGAAGGACGACAGCACTAGGCTTATCCATTTCATAGGAAAGGACAATATCGTGTTCCACTGCATCGTATTCCCTACTATGCTGAAAGCTGAAGGCAGCTACATATTGCCTGACAACGTGCCAAGCAACGAGTTCCTAAACCTAGAAGGCGATAAAATATCAACTTCTCGCAACTGGGCTGTGTGGTTGCATGAGTATTTAGCGGATTTTCCAGGAAAGCAAGATGTGCTACGCTACGTGCTAACAGCCAACGCACCAGAAACTAAGGATAACGATTTCACTTGGAAAGACTTTCAAGCCCGCAACAACAGCGAACTAGTCGCCATATATGGCAACTTCGTGAACCGAGCTTTGCAACTTACTAAAAAATACTTCAACGGTATCGTACCCGAAGCAGGCGAATTAACCGACTACGACCGTGAAACTCTAAACGAATTTTCGGGCGTTAAGGAAGAAGTCGAAAAGTTGCTTGACAACTTCAAGTTCAGAGATGCCCAAAAAGAAGCAATGAACCTAGCAAGAATAGGAAACAAGTATCTAGCAGAAACCGAGCCTTGGAAGCTAGCAAAAACCGACATGGACCGAGTTCAAACCATTTTGAACATCGCATTACAACTTGTGGCTAACCTAGCTATCGCTTTTGAACCATTCTTGCCGTTCAGCAGCAAGAAACTTCGTGAAATGCTCAATCTAACCAGCTTCAATTGGGCTGACTTAGGCAAAATCGACCATTTGCAAGCAGGTCACACTCTCGGTGAACCTCAATTGCTTTTCGAAAAAATAGAAGATGCTGCGATTGAAGCCCAAATGGCCAGATTAGAACGCATCAAGAAAGAGAATGAAGCTAACAATTTCACCCCAGCTCCAGTGTCGCCTACTGTGGCATTCGACGACTTCACTAAACTTGACATTAGAGTTGGTAAAGTGCTTGAATGTGAAAAAGTTCCAAAAGCCGATAAACTCTTGAAATTCAAGATTGACGACGGCATGGGAGGCCGCACAATCGTGAGCGGTATTGCGAAATATTACAAGCCAGAAGACCTTGTGGGTAAAGAAGTGTGCTTCATCGCCAATTTCGAGCCACGCAAGCTGAAAGGTGTGGAATCTCAAGGCATGATATTGAGTGCCGAGAACTCCGATGGCAGCCTAGTTGTAATAGGTCCTCAAGGCGAAGTGAAGCCAGGATGTAAAGTCGGCTAAAAAACAGCCGGCAACGTGATAAAGATTATTAGAGATGGGGGAAACCTCATCTCTAATTGTTTTTTATGTTGACATTTTGTCAAATTAAATTGGTTATTGCGGTTTTTATTCTTATCTTAGCAATATATAAAATTAACCTTTAAACTCACTACATATATGGATATTAATAATCGTTATTGTGTGATAATGTGCGGAGGCGTAGGTAGCCGTTTTTGGCCTTATAGCCGTGCCAACGCACCGAAACAGTTTATCGACTTTTTCGGCACAGGTCGCACATTGCTACAAATGAGCTTTGACAGGACAAAAGGCATTGTACCTTGCGAAAACGTCATAATACTCACCAACGAGCAATATGCTCCATTAGTACATGAGCAACTGCCAGAGCTAGATGCTTCGCAAATATTATTAGAACCAGCAAGGCGAAACACAGCGCCTTGCATCACTTGGGCAGCATATCACATTAAGGCTATCAATCCCGACGCTTTGATTATGGTAGCGCCAAGCGACCACCTTGTACTTAAAGAAGACGAATTCAAACGCTGTATCAACAAAGGGTTCGACTTCATAGCACAAAACGAGGCACTTCTCACGCTCGGAATTAAGCCAAGCCGTCCCGAAACAGGATATGGCTATATCCAAATAGGCGAACGCATGGATGACAGTATCTCTAAAGTGAAGACATTTACCGAAAAGCCCGATTTGGAGCTGGCAAAGGTATTCCTTTCTACAGGTGAGTTTTTCTGGAACTCTGGTATGTTTTTATGGAGTGCCGACAGCATCATTAACGCTATTAGAGATAATGCCCCTGAAATTGCAAGCGTATTTGACAAAGAGCCTAAAGTATATGCTACCGAACAAGAGAAAACATTCATCCAACAGCATTTCGCATCATGCCCAAGCATATCCATTGACTTCGCAGTGATGGAGAAAGCAAAAAACGTGTATGTGGAATGCGTGGACTTCGGCTGGGACGACCTTGGCACATGGGGAGCTTTATATGACAATTCCCCAAAGAGCCACGAAGGCAATGTGACAGAGAACTGCAAAGCTATGCTATTCGACTGCAAAGACTGCATGGTGGCATCAAAAGGCGACAAATTGATTGTAGCTTCACAGCTTCAAGATTATATCATTGCCGCTGCCGACGATGTGGTGCTAATCGTTCCCAAGAGCGAGGAGCAAAAGATTAAACTTTATGTAAACGAAGTTAAATCGGCTTACGGCGACAAATACTTATAATCTACCAAGCATTTTCTATCATAGAATTTATCAAATTAGAGGCTGATACCATTGCCATTTTGGCTTTTGTCAGCCTCTACATTTTCAAAACATACAACAAACGTACCACTTAATCATATCATCCAAAATGAAACGTTTAACATTAGTACCTTGGGGAGGTCTAGCAAACAGACTCCGCACTATTGCAGCTGCTTATGAATATTGTAAACAATTTGGCTATGAGCTACAAATAAAATGGATATGTAACAACGACTTAAATTGCAAGTGGAACGATTTATTCAAACCTCTACCAGATTTTATATCTATACAAAACCTCCATCGCTATTATTCTATGATATATAGCGTTCCATGTCAAAGAAACCTATATTTACCATATTTTTATCAAAAGCTACACTATGATACCATATTACACCAGAAAGACATATCGACCATAACAAATCAAAAACAACTTATCCACAAATATGCATCAGGCGACTCTATATTTATTCGCACTTACACCCAATTCTACGATACAAGTTCTACCATCTACAGCCAACTTTTCAAGCCTATAGATCACATAAAACAAATGATTGATAATTACACAAATCAATTTAATAACAACACATACGGCATGCATATTAGGCGTAGTGATAACTTACAATCAATTAGTGGTAGCCCACTCCATCTATTTGACGACAAAATCAGCTCAATACTAAGCCAAAGCTCCAATGCTAAGCTCTTTATTGCCACCGATTCTGAGGAAGTTAAATCCTTTCTAAGAAACAAATACGGAAATAATAGAATCATAACCGCAAACAGCAAAGCAGACAGACAATCAGTGCATGGCATGGTAGATGCTGTTGCCGAATTATTCGCTTTGACTAAAACGAAATATTTTTATGGGTCATTTTATAGTTCTTTTTCTGACATTATAATTTACTTGCGTAATCTATAAATGGAGAAATACTAAAAACCCCTATATGACATTAACAACTCATAATATCTTTGGTTTCACTCCACTAGTATGGGAATGCCTGCGGCTAGGGTGGCGGGAACGTTGACTATACGTTGATTGGAACTTCCTCGAAAACGCAACGATATATCACGTTTCGACTCAATAAAACGCCCTTCGACTACCACATCCACCCATTGCAAAATCTTAGACAGCTCTGGGGATGCCAAAATCTCCTCCCACACGAAGCCCGTATAGAGCCACAGCGTATACCCTTTCTCCTTTATGGCTCTTGCCAACGGCAATATCTTACCAACCTGCCACAGCGGATCTCCGCCCGACAAGGTCACATTAAAATCCTCTTCCACTACACGAGCCATTATCTCATCAACCGTCATTGGCTGACCAGCCCCAAAATCCCAAGATTGCGGATTGTGGCATCCTAGACACTTATGCCTACAACCGGCAACATATATTGAAGTACGAAGCCCGGGACCGTCTACAGTAGTCCCAGGCAGTATGTCTATCACTTGAATAGTATCCATTTTTATTTATGCACAACACGATCCTTTAGCTCAGCCAACTTACCAGAGTTCCAGCGGTCGGTAGTCCCGACAAGATAGCCAGTTATACGCTGTATGGTTTCAAATTGCGTTCCACACTTAGGGCAATGCTTCACATCTTTCTGTGCATCCTCGTAACCGCAATTAGGACAATGGTTGCGATTATGGTTCACTGAACCATAACCTATATTATTCTTATCCATCAAGTTAACTATATCACGTATAGCTTCTTCATTGTGAGTAGCATCACCGTCAATCTCAACATAGAATATATGTCCGCCTCTAGTCAATTCATGATATGGACCTTCTATTTTAGCTTTGTGTCGAGGACTACAATGGTAATAAACTGGCACATGGTTAGAATTGGTGTAATAATCCTTGTCAGTCACACCATTTATTATCCCAAACGATTTGCGGTCACGCTTGGTAAACCGTCCAGATAGCCCCTCGGCTGGAGTGGCTAGTATACTATAGTTATGACTATATCGCTCGCTAAACTCATTAGCACGGCTACGCATGTGGCTAACAATCCTAAGTCCCAAAGCCTGTGCTTCTTCGCTCTCACCGTGGTGTTGCCCAACAAGAGCAATCAAACATTCAGCAAGCCCTATGAAGCCTATACCCAAAGTTCCTTGATTTATCACGCTCTCTATGGTATCGCACCTGTCAAGATTCTCACTTCCGTTCCATAAGCGGCTCATAACCAATGGGAATTGTTTTGCATAAGCAGTCTTTTGGAACTCATAACGGTCGTTCAACTGGCACGCCGTAATATCAAGTACCTCATCCAAGCGTTGGAAGAAGCGTTCTATACGTTCATCTTTATCTACAATATTCATTACCTCTATCGCAAGACGAACTATATTTACAGTAGTAAACGACAAATTGCCACGCCCTACAGAAGTTTTTTCTCCATAACGGTTTTCAAACACACGAGTGCGGCAACCCATCGTAGCCACCTCATATAGATAACGAGCGGGATCATTCCCGTCCCATTTCTCATGAAAATTATATGTGGCATCTAGGTTCAAAAAGTTAGGGAAAAACCTACGAGCAGTCACCTTGCACGCCAAGCAATACAAGTCATAATTCCTATCTTCTGGCTGATAGTTGACACCTGTTTTCTTTTTCCAGATTTGAATAGGGAATATCGCAGTCGCACCATTGCCTACACCCTCGTAGGTGCTGTTGAGCATCTCACGTATCACGCAACGCCCCTCAGCCGAAGTGTCAGTACCATAATTCACCGAGCTGAAGACGACTTGATTTCCGCCACGAGAATGAATAGTGTTCATATTATGTATAAACGCTTCCATAGCTTGATGCACACGCTCTACCGTGCGGTTCATAGCATGTTGCAAAGCACGAGCCTCGCCAGTCAACCCATCTAGGTCACGACGAATGAAATCGTCAATCTCTTTATTATAAAGATGTGTATAGCCTTCTCCTGTCATCTTTTCCACGTTCTTCACTTCTTCGATAAACGTTGAACGCACAAAAGGTGCCAAATAGAAATCAAAAGCTGGTATTGATTGACCGCCATGCATCTCGTTTTGGGCTGTTTCCATAGAGATACATGCTATTACGCTCGCAGTTTCTATACGTTTTGCAGGACGTGACTCTCCGTGCCCTGCGACAAAACCATAGTGTAATATCTTATCCAACGGATGCTGTACGCAAGTAAGGCTCTTCGTAGGATAATAATCCTTGTCATGAATATGAATATAATTGTTTTTTACTGCTATGCGGGCGTCGTCGCTCAACAAATAATCGTCAACAAACGGTTTTGTGGTTTCGCTCGCGAATTTCATCATCATACCCGCTGGCGAATCAGTGTTCATATTGGCATTTTCTCGTGTTATGTCATTGTTCTTGGCATCTATAATTTCCAAGAACATATCACGAGTTTTTGCCTGACGGGCTATATTACGCTGGTCACGATAAGCAATATAACGCTTAGCTACCTCCTTACGTGGGGATTTCATTAACTCCATCTCTACTCGGTCTTGAATCTCCTCCACAGTCATCTGAGGATTTCCAGTCATGCCTATCCTATCGGTTATTTTCTGTATCAAAGCTTCATCCTCACCCAAATCAGTAGGAATCATAGCCTTGCGAATAGCCGCCTTGATTTTCTCCTCGTTATAGCCCACAATACGACCATCACGCTTTACTACCGTCTGTATCATAAAAATAAATTTTGTTGTTTGTTTTTTAGAGTCGTACAAATGTATAAACAATATACATTCTGCACAACAATTAAACAGAAAAAGTTTTCCATAATTTTTATTTTTGGAAAACTTTTTACTACCTCAAATTTATTATACTTTTGATATTCAGCAACTTAAAAATCATTTTGGAAAACTTTTATTTTTAAACCGATTCAACAATTTACCAAAATTGAAATTTTCACATTTCGCCACAACAAACACAAAGAATAACAATAGCATAGTATTGACACCCATCCTAATCCACATATTTTCCACGCCTGCCAACACAACCATAGCGCAATACAAAACGGCAGCTACCGCCAGATAAAACGCTATTGATTTCATAGGATATGCAACCGGATTTTTCTTTTGACCAACTATATATGACAACACCATAGCCGTACCATAGCCAGCAACTCCGCCCCAAGCACATGCCATATATCCATATCTAGGCACAAATATCACGTTTACCGCTATAAGAACTGCACACCCGATGCCAGAGAATACAGCCCCCCAAATGGTTTTATCAATCAACTTATACCAAAAAGACAAATTAAAATAAACTCCCATCATTATTTCCGCCGCCATAACAATAGGGACAACCCTCAACCCGCTCCAATAATCAGGAGCTATGATATACCGTATTATATCCATATACCCCACCACCGTCAGAAAAGCAAGCAACGTGAACACAATAAAGTATTTCATTGCTACCGCATAAGTTTCTTTGCGGTCTTTGTCCTTGCTTTTTCCGAACACGAAAGGCTCATACGCATAACGAAACGCCTGCGTTATCATCGCCATAATCATTGCTATCTTACTAGCCGCGCCATATATGCCCAATTGCGACTGGGCACCACCCGTTCCGTACACAAACGGGAACAAAATTTTATCGGCGGTCTGATTTAAAATTCCCGCAATACCCAGAACCAATATAGGCAAACCATAAGAAAGCATCCTGCACATTAGATTTCTATCAAACACATATTTGAATCCTCGCAATTCTGGCAGCAAGCACAACATTATCACGCAAGTACACACCAGATTCAGATAGAACACATAGCCCACTCCCACGGTAGGATCATAGACCTTGCTCACCACATCGGGATAACTCTTGTACAAATCAGGAAGCGCTATGAAATACAACAAGTTCAAACCTATGTTTAGAACTATAAACAGCAGCTTCAACGAAGCAAACCGCACCGCACGCTTCTTATATCGCAAATAAGAAAATGGTATCGATTGGAATGCGTCCAAAGCTACCACTACAGCCATTACCCCTATATACTCTGGATGAGAAGCATATCCCATAGCACCAGATATCGGATTCAAAAACAACAGCACCAATGCCACAAATATAGCAGAGGTTGCCCCCACCGACATCAATATCGTAGAATATACACGTTGCGGATTCTCGCCAGATTTATTGGCATAGCGGAAGAATGTGGTTTCCATTCCATACACAAGCAACACAAGCAACAAAGCTGTATATGAATATATGTTTGTCACCACTCCATAGCCACCCGACTCGGCACTCATCTTTGCCGTATACAACGGGACTAGCAGATAATTTAAAAACCTGCCTACGATACTGCTCATCCCATAGATGACAGTTTCTTTTGCCAATGATTTTAAGCTAGCCAAAATAAGATGCTCTCTTAACTAAACACACAATTCACTCAAATAAACTACCTTGATCGGAATATCGTACACGCCCCAAATGCTTATAAGCAAGGTCGGTAACTTCACGTCCTCTAGGGGTTCTCTTTATAAAGCCCTCTTTTATTAGATAAGGCTCATACACTTCCTCTACCGTACCTGCATCTTCGCCAAGGGCAGTAGCTATCGTGGTAAGCCCCACAGGACCACCCTTAAACTTATCAATTATCGTGGTGAGTAATTTATTATCAATCTCGTCAAGACCATATTTGTCTATATTCAAAGCCTTTAACGCATATCGGGCAATAGCAGTGTCGATGCTCCCGTTACCTTTTACTTGAGCGAAATCACGCACTCGCCTCAACAAGGCATTAGCTATACGCGGCGTGCCACGGCTACGCAACGCAATCTCCATAGCCGCATCATCGGTGATAGGGACATTCAACAAACGTGCGGAACGCTTAACAATACGTTCCAACACTTGATGATCATAATACTCTAAATGGCAATTTATGCCGAAACGGGCACGCAACGGAGATGTGAGTAGACCACTACGTGTGGTAGCACCTATCAGCGTAAACGGCGACAACGTCAACTGGACAGAACGAGCACCAGGACCTTTGTCTATCATTATATCTATACGATAGTCCTCCATAGCCGAATACAAATACTCCTCAACGACCGGGCTCAATCGATGTATCTCGTCAATAAACAACACGTCATTTTCCTCCAATGATGTGAGGATTCCAGCTAAATCGCCTGGTTTGTCTAGTACTGGACCCGAGGTCACCTTAAAGCCGACACCCAACTCATTCGCCACTATATTAGACAGAGTTGTCTTGCCTAGTCCCGGAGGACCATACAACAACACGTGATCCAAAGCCTCTCCTCTATTTCTGGCAGCCTGTACAAAGATGCTCAAATTCTCAATGATTTTATCCTGACCGCTAAAATCCCCGAATCGTTCGGGTCTTAAAGCCCTTTCAAAATCTCGATCGGCATCCATTCGTCCGTTTCTTATATCAAAATCATCTTCCATTGCATTGCAAAAATAATAAATCACCCACAAATCCGCAACACACAAAAAAATTAGAGGCGTAACCGCCCCTAATTTTTATATCTCACATTGAAACTCCTGTTATTTTTTGCCGCTGGCATAGTGAATAGGAACACCACGGTTAATGGTCTGCTCTAAGGAAATCAGAGTTTCTGTGGCAGTCACACCCTCAATATGCTGAATCTTATCGTTCAACAATTCCATAAGATGCTGGTTGTCACGAGCATATAATTTTATAAGCACTGTATAAGGTCCAGTCGTAAAATGGCATTCTACCACCTCTGGTATTTCCTCCAACGCAGTTACAGCTTGGCGATACATTGAACCTTTCTCTAAGTTCACACCCACATAAGTACATGTCGCATAACCTAGAATTTTAGGATTCACATTATACCCAGAGCCTGTTATTACGTTTAAATCTATCATGCGTTGTATACGCTGATGTATAGCCGCACGTGACACGCCACATTCCACAGCAACATCTTTTGATGGGATTCTAGCGTTTTTCATTATTATCTCTAAGATTTTTCTATCAAGATTGTCAATTCTTTCCATGAGTATAGTTGTTTTCTTTAATTGCAAATATATAGCATTTTTTTAAAACACAAACAACAATTTGTCATTTTGTGATTTTTTTACGCATTTTTTCACGCTATGTACTAATCGGCAACACACATCTATATAAAAAACAGCCATAATCTTATCATATTGTTATCTCTCCCCACGAAGCAAGCATACAACAAAAAAGGGCGTATCTTCAAAATCGAGACACGCCCCTTTACTTAACACAATTATTAATTATTTCTTTTCGGCAACGTGTAGACCTACAGTTTCAACTTCGAAAACAAGCATTTCATTAGGGCCTATAGGACCGCTTCCTTCTACTCCGTATGCAAGTTCAGCTGGGATGTAAAGAGTATATTTAGCACCTGGGCTCATCAATTGGAACATTTCGCCCATGCCCTTGATTACGCCTGTAGCCGACATTGGGATAGCTTGACCATTACCATTATCGAACACTTCGCCATCAAGATGCTTTCCTTCATACTTCACGTCAATGCGATCGGTCTTTGAGAACTTCTCGCCGTTACCTTCAGCAATCACCTTGTAGTAAACACCGCCTTCTGACTTCTTAATCTCAGCATCCTTTTCTAGTTCAGCGATTTTAGCTTCTTGTTGTTTTTTGTTTTGAATTGCTTTTGGATTGTTAGCTTTTGCTCTTGCTGAACATTCTTTCATCAATCTCATCACTTCAAACTGATATTGACCTGGATCTCTTAAAGAATCTTCCTTGAATGCTTTCTTGAAAGCTGCCAACCACTTTTTAGCATCAACTTCTACATTTTCTCTTTCCTTGATTTGCTTTAGCATAGACTGGATTTGAACACCCATTTGAAGACCTTGCAAATAGCTTGACTTAGAAGGGTCAACCTTCATCATTGTTTGCAATCCTTTCAAGAACTCAGTCTTGCTGAACTCAGCAGAATCTGGACTGTTTTGCATTTCACCAGCCACTCCGTAGCCATACATTTCACCTAAGAAAAAGCTAAGAGAGTCTTCTGGTGTCACCTTGTTAGCATCGCAGCTACCGTTACAGCTTGTCATCGATGCACCTAGTCCAAGTGCTACAGCTGCAATTAAAAATAACTTTTTCATAATCAATTTAATATGTTTTGTTTTTATTTATGTTTTACTTCTCTATTGAAATCAATTCCACGTCAAAAATAAGAGTCGTATCAGGACCGATTAGCGGGCCTGCACCGTTAGCCCCATAAGCAAGATTAGACGGGATGAACAATCTCCATTGAGCTCCTGGCTTCATCATTTGTAACGCTTCCACCCATCCAGGGATAACTTGATTAACACCGAACACAGCAGGTTCGCCACGTTGAACAGAGCTATCGAACACCTTACCGTCAATCAAGCAACCTGTGTAATGCACTTTCACCTTATCTGTAGCCTTAGGAGATTCTCCCTCACCTTCTTTTATAACTTGGTATTGCAATCCCGATTCTGTAACTTTCACTTCTGGACGTTTCGCATTTTCAGCCAAATACTTCTCGCCAGCCAATTTGTTGGCACGCATTGTTTCCTCTTCCAATTGAGTGAAATAGTCGTTTACCACCTTTTTAGCCTCGTCAAATGTCATCAAAGGCTCAGTACCTTCATAAACAGCTTTTAGAGCTGCCGCAAAATCTTCACTATTAATACTCTTAACACCTGAACGGATAAAATTATTACCCATGCTCAAGCCTAGTGCATAACTTAGTTTGTCCATCTTATAAATTTATATTCTCTTTTCTTAATTAGTCTATTACTTATAATCAAAATGCAAAGGTAGATTTAATTAATATTTTGATTGCTATATTTTGAATAAAAAATATTAAATTTGCCAATAAAGTTGTTATTTTTTACACTTTTAAGCACTCATACACAGAACGCTTGAATTTATAATTTTGTTGTTTAACCCTATATTTTTCTTCACATACGATGAAAAAATTAGTAGTATCTTCGGGTGCAGGCATTAGTGCCGAAAGCGGTGTAACCACGTTCCGTGATGCTGGCGGACTTTGGGAGAATTACCCTGTAATGCAAGTTGCCAGCGCCGACGGATTCCGTCAAGACCCCGCCCTAGTTCACCATTTCTACAACATGAGACGCGATCAGCTCGTAACAGTCAAGCCCAATGCGGCGCATCTGATTCTCAAAGAGTTGGAGAAAGATTTCGATGTTCAAGTAATAACCCAAAACGTGGACAACCTGCATGAGAAAGCAGGTTCATCAAAAGTGCTTCACCTTCATGGGGAATTGATGAAAGTGCGATCTATGACGCATCCTGATAGAATTTACGAACTCAAAGAGCCCGATTTGCACACATCCATAGACACCCGTGACCCATACGGTGACCCTGTACGACCACATATTGTATTTTTTCAAGAAGGCGTACCAAATTTCCAGCCTGCAGTGGAAATGGTGCAAGAAGCCGATATTTTTGTGGTAATCGGCACATCTCTAGTGGTTTATCCAGCCGCAAGCCTATTATACTACGTTAGACCAGGCGTGCCAATATACTACATCGACCCCAATCCAGCACGTGTGCCGACCGACCGCAACATAACAGTAATTGCAAAAAAAGCAACTGAAGGAATAACTGAGTTAGCGGAAATACTCAAAAACAGCTAATTATCCGTTTGCAAATGTAAACAATCGGCAATCAAGAAGGTTGTTAATAACTTTTTTATAATAATGTGTAAAAAAGTGAGTTTCTATTTGTAAACTTCCGATAATAATACCTAACTTTACATCCGAATTGACAGAGTAGTTAAAACTAGGGGCAAGAGCCAGCCATACAAATGTTTTAAGCTGTCTTTACGGTTGTAAATTTATACTTATGAGCGAAACGGTTTACCACATTCCAGCACTTCTTGAAGAATGCATTCAAGGACTTGACATCAAGCCCAACGGCACTTACGTTGACGTGACGTTTGGGGGCGGAGGACACTCACGAGCCATCATCAACAAACTGGGGCAAGATGGACACCTTTACGGAATGGATCAAGACCAAGATGCTATGGCTAATGCCATCGACGACCACCGTTTCACTTTCGTATATAGCAACTTCACTTACTTATCCAACTTCATGCGCTATTACGGAGTTGAGCGCGTAGACGGAATCCTTGCCGACTTGGGCGTTTCGTTCCACCACTTCGATGAAAGCGACCGTGGGTTTTCATTCCGATTTGACGGCAAGCTAGACATGAGAATGAACCAGAAAAGCGAAAAAGACGCGCGCTGGATTGTCGCTAATTACACAGAAGAACAACTTGCGCAAATCTTATACCTTTACGGCGAGCTGAAATCATCACGAAAAATAGCAAATGCAATTATCAAAGCACGAAGCAAAAAGCCTATTGGCACTACTGGAGATTTGCTTGATGTAATAAAGCCTTTCATTAAGCCAGCACAAGAAAAGAAAGAGATGGCACAAGTGTTCCAAGCTCTCAGAATCGAAGTGAATAACGAAATAGACGTGCTAAAATCTCTATTGACACAATCGCTAAAAGTTCTCAAGCCTGGAGGCAGGCTGGCGATTTTGACTTACCATTCGCTTGAAGATCGTTTGGTCAAGAACTTCCTAAAGAGCGGCAACATGGAAGGTAAAGTTGAAAAAGATTTCTTCGGTAGAGTCAACTCACCCTTTAAGCTGATAAACAACAAAGTGATTGTGGCTACTGACGAGGAAGTCGAAAGAAATCCAAGAGCCAGAAGTGCAAAACTTAGAATCGCCGAGAGAGTCAACACGGAAGAATAACCCAATATCACTACACATGGCAAATAAGAAGACGACAAAAAGTAACGACAATATTTTCAAACGTATTTTCCAAGGCAGGATAATATCATCCAATTTTTTCATCAAGAATTGGGTGTCTATCGTCCTGGTGCTAGTCATTACGTTTGTCTATATATCAACCAAATACACATGTCAATTGCGTAAAGAGCGTATTCTTGTACTTAAAAAGGACTTGAACAACGCAAAAACCGACTGCGTGAAATACAGTGCCGATTTCAAATCACAAATTCGGGAAACTAAAATGAAAGCCCTCATTGACACCATGAACATCGATTTAGAACCTACAGAACAGCCACCTTTTAGACTAACTGGAGTATGAAACCTAAGAGCAAAAATAAAAGTTATATATTAAACCGATATGGCTTTATAAGCGCTTGCATCATAGCTATCGCTATAGGTATCGTATGCACTCTTATCGAAACCACCGTGATACAACGGGAGAAATGGAACGACAAGGCTTCGGTTATATTGGAAAGAACCACCACCATAGAGCCTGAGCGTGGCAAGATTCTTGCCGATGACGGCTCTATATTAGCCGCCAACCTCCACTACTACAAAGCCAAGATTGACTGGGGCACAGAAGGTATCAAAGATGCAATCTTGATGAAACACATTGACTTGTTATGCGACAGTCTAGCCATGTTCAGCAAAGAACGTGGTTCCGATAAGACTGCACAAGAGTGGAAAGAAGAGCTTAAACGCAAGTTCTACGGCTTTGATAAAAGAACACAAAGCATAAAAAAGGCACTGGCAGAGAAGGGCAAGGACACAACAAAACTTATTCGTGACCGCTCCCATGTACTCTACACAGGACTAACCCACGGAGAATATCTACACTTAAAGAAATTCCCTTATTTCAGGTTAAGCCGCAACAAGACTGGCTTCACCTACGAAACATATACACGCCGATGCAACCCTTACGGTTCTATGGCGGCAAGAAGCATAGGTATAGTAGCCGAAAACGCTGAAACTGGAACACGACACGGAGTAAACGGGCTTGAGCGAGCCTTAGATTCTATGCTATATGGAATCCCAGGAGAAACAAAAAAAGAACAGCTCACCAACACTATCGTAAACTGGGAGAAAAAACCAGCAAAAAAGGGATACGATGTAATGACAACTATCAACATCGGCTTGCAAGACATTCTTGAAGAAGAACTTTACAAAATGTGTGTAGAAAGTAAAGCCGATTGGGGTACAGCAATACTAATGGAGGTGAAAACAGGCAAGATAAAAGCTATCTCCAACTTGGAATGGAGCGACAAGGCCGCCGACTTCATCGAAGGTAGAAATAATGCTGTGCTAGGCTTTGAACCTGGCTCGGTAATGAAACCAATCTCAATGATGATAGCTCTTGAGGACGGTATTGTTGATGACATCGACAAGGTGATAACAACCGGTTATTCTTATGCTTACGCAGGTGGTAGACCCATCACCGATTCTCATGGAGCGGTATCAATGCCTATAAGGCAAGTGATTGGAGCTTCATCAAACATAGGTATGGCTAAAATTATCCTAAGCAAATACGAAAGCGCTCCTGGCAAATTCTATTCCCGATTGAAAGGCATGGGATTTTTCGAGCCCTTGCGTACTGGTATTGCAGGTGAACAAGTTCCTCACGTTGACAGCCTAGGCAACAAGAACTGGGATAAGATTGCCCTTTCACGCATGGCATTCGGTTACACCACTCGCATACCACCTATGTGTACACTTGCCATGTATAACGCTATCGCCAACGACGGCAAATATATTCGCCCACGTCTTGTGGAAAAATTCATTTACAACGGAGAGGTTGACTCAGTAGTACCTGAATCTTATATACGGGAACATGTTTGCTCTCCAAAAAATGCGGAAAAATTACGCATTATGCTACATGACGTCGTGTGGAAAGCCCCTTGCACCGCAAGAATCTTACAAAACGACTACGTAGAGATAGCTGGAAAAACTGGTACGTGCTTTGATATTGAAAACGGTGCTTATACGTCAAAAAAGCGTTTGGCTTTCTGCGGATTCTTCCCATACAAAAACCCTCAATACACTTGCATGGTGCTTATGCGAGGAGCCGACAGAGGAGCAGCCCGCAGCAGCGGAATGGTACTTAAAAATGTTGCATTACGCATGTATTCACGAGGGTTGTTAGGCAACAGTTCCGACTATAAGCAGAACAATGAAAAAGCTGTAAAAACAACTACATTCTATGCTAGCAACAGTAAAAACGGCAACAATAATTTAACTGCCGAACTCGGAATAAAAAGCAAAAACAGCTTCAGCACACCTAAATTGATACACGAGGATAGCGTTCCGAGCGTTATAGGGCTATCTGCGAAAGAAGCTGTGGCTGTACTTGAAAGACGGGGACTTTCAGCTCGACTAAACGGAGCAGGCTACGTAGTAGCACAAAGTCTATCTGCTGGAAGCAGCTTCCGACATGGGCAATTGATTAATCTCACTTTGAGGCATTGATTATATGGAAAAGATTTTAACCGGGCTTCTAAAAGCTATTAAAGCGACAACAACAGTCGGAACTACCGACAGAATCATTAACGATGTTATTTGCGACTCGAGAAAAGTCGCAAAAGGCTCATTGTTTATAGCTGTAAGAGGAGTTGCTGTTGATGCTCACAATTTCATCCCCGAAGTGACTGAAAAAGGGGTTACAGCCATCATTTGTGAAACACTTCCTGAAAATATCAATCCTAACGTGTGCTACATCGTGGTGGAAAACAGTACAATTGCACTAGCTCACGCAGCGTCGTGGTGGTATGACTGCCCTTCCTCTAAATTGCAATTAGTAGGAGTAACAGGGACTAACGGGAAAACCACAACAGCAACGCTTTTATATGAAATGATGCAGCAACTCGGTCATAAAGCCGGCTTGCTTTCCACCGTATGCAACATAATCGACAAGCATAGCGTTCCTGCAATACAGACAACGCCTGACTCCCTATCACTAAATAAGATGTTACGGGATATGGTGGACGCAGGATGTGAATATGCGTTTATGGAGGTGAGCTCTCACTCTTGTTCACAACACCGTATCGACGGTTTAAAGTTTAAGGGTGCGGTATTCACTAATCTCACTCGTGACCACCTTGATTATCACAAAACGGTCACTAACTACATGAACGCAAAAAAGAAGTTTTTCGATATGCTTCCCTCTGATGCGTTTGCATTAGTAAACTCTGACGATAAGGCTGGCAACTATATGCTTCAAAATACCAAGGCAAAAAAATTGTCATACTCACTACAAAACATTGCCGACTACAAATGCAAAATCATCGAGAGCCGTCTTAACGGCACATCTCTTTGTATCAACGGCAACCATATAGAAATAATGTTCACCGGCAAATTTAATGCCTATAATTTACTTGCTGTCTACGGAGCGACAAGGCAACTGGGATTCCACAACGAAGAAACCCTTATCGCAATGACACAACTTGTTCCCGTAGCGGGCAGATTCCAAACTCTAACCTCGCCAAGAGGTTATACTGCAATCGTAGATTATGCCCACACTCCCGATGCCCTTGTGAATGTGCTTAATTCCATCAAAGATGTAATATGCAGCAAAGGCAACATCATCACCGTGGTGGGTGCTGGCGGAAATCGCGACAAAGGTAAACGCCCTATCATGGCGCGAGAAGCAGCATTGCGTAGCAATAAAGTGATTCTAACATCCGACAATCCACGTTTTGAAGAGCCCGAAGACATTTTACGTGACATGGAAGAGGGACTAGATAACGAGTTGTGCAGAAACGTTATTAAAATCACCGACCGCAAAGAAGCGATACGCACAGCCACTATCCTAGCTCAACCAGGTGATGTGGTGCTTGTAGCCGGAAAAGGTCATGAGAATTATCAGGAAATCAAAGGCGTTAAGCATCATTTCGATGACAAAGAAGTGCTTATCGAAATATTTAACAACGAGAAATAACAACTTGAGAATATGTTCTACTATTTATCAAAATTACTAGTTGAGTACGATATTCCTGGGGCGAGATTGATGGACTACATCACGTTCCGCTCAGGAGCAGCTCTAATATTATCACTATTTATAGCCACCGTTATAGGTAAACGCATTATAGAGAAACTACAACTTATGCAAGTGGGCGAGATAGTACGTGACCTAGGGCTAGAAGGACAAATGAGCAAGAAAGGAACACCCACTATGGGTGGAATCATCATAATCATATCCATTGTTATACCTTGCCTACTGGTAGGAAAAGTTGAAAACGTGTACATGACACTCATGCTCGTATCCACCCTTTGGCTCGGAGCTTTAGGTTTTGCCGATGACTACATAAAAGTAGCACATCACGATAAGGACGGATTAAAAGGCAAATTCAAGGTTATCGGACAAGTAGGCTTAGGTATTATAGTCGGACTAACTATGTATCTTAGCCCTAATATCGTTATACGTGAGAATATTGAGGTTGAGAATACGCAAAACAAAGAAATCGTAATAGAGCATAAGGCTGAAAATATAAAATCAACACAAACCACCATTCCGTTTGTGAAAAATAACAACTTCGATTATGCCTATCTTACAAAATGGATGGGTGAGCAAGCTCAAACTGGCGGCTGGATTGTATTTATCCTTGTCACTATATTCGTAATTACAGCTGTGAGCAACGGAGCTAATTTGACCGACGGGCTTGATGGACTTGCAACAGGAACATCGGCTATCATAGGCACATCGCTTGCCATAATGTGCTATTTAGGGGGTAACGTCATATATTCTTCCTACTTGAACATAATGTATATACCAGGCAGTGAGGAGCTTGTTGTATATGCGGCAGCATTCATAGGAGCAACGATAGGATTCTTATGGTACAACTCCTATCCGGCACAAGTGTTCATGGGCGACACAGGAAGCCTTACCCTTGGCGGTATCATTGCTGTATTCGCAATTTTAATTCGCAAAGAGTTGCTAATCCCAATACTTTGTGGAATATTCCTTGTAGAAAACTTATCGGTGGTACTTCAAGTATCATATTTCAAATATACTAAGAAGAAATATGGAGAGGGACGACGCATATTCAAAATGACACCGTTGCATCATCATTTTCAGACTCAGGCTACAGCCGAAAGCAACGTCATTTTCAAGAAGCCGTTTAACGCAATACCAGAATCTAAGATTGTGATGCGTTTCTTCCTCGTTGCCATCCTTCTTGCAGTAATAACATTTGTAACATTAAAAATACGATAATGGAAAAGAAACGTATCGTAGTGCTTGGTGCTGGCGAGAGTGGCACAGGTGCAGCAATTTTGGCTAAAGTAAAAGGTCTAAACGTATGGTTGAGCGACATGGGTCGCATCACCCCTAAATATAAGGACAAACTCAACGAGTATCAGGTAGACTGGGAAGAGCTTCAACACAGCGAGGACAAAATCCTAATGGCTGATGAAGTGATTAAAAGTCCCGGTATTCCCGACAATGCTCCTATCATAAAGAGGATTATAAGCAAGAATATCCCTATCATATCTGAAATAGAATTTGCAGGACGCTACACCGATGCAAAAATGGTATGTATCACCGGTAGTAACGGTAAGACGACCACAACTCTACTCACCTACCACATCTTGCAACAAGCTGGATTAAACGTGGGACTTGCTGGCAATGTCGGCAAAAGTCTTGCTTACCAAGTAGCAACCGAAGTACATGACGTATACGTTATCGAATTGAGCAGTTTCCAACTTGACAACATGTATGAATTCAAAGCCAATATAGCTGTGCTTATGAATATCACACCCGACCACCTCGACCGCTACGACTACAAAATGGAGAATTACGTGGCTGCAAAGTTCCGCATATTACAGAATCAAACAGAAGAAGACTCATTCATCTTCTGGCAAGACGACCCAGTGATTGCCGCCCAACTGAAGAACTTAAAAATTGAAGCCAGAATGTTCCCTTTCTCAGAGCAGCACAACAATGACACCAAAGCATATCTTGAGAACGGGGAAATGGTTATTGACACGACTAACGAACATTTGGAAGTACCTCGTGAAGAACTGGCACTGAAAGGTCTTCACAACCTATACAACTCTATGGCGGCAGGTCTTTCGGCAGCTATTCTAGACATCAAGAAAGATGTTATACGTAAGTCACTTGAAGACTTTGAAGCTGTAGAGCATAGGCTTGAATACGTTTCCACCATAAACGGTGTGAAATACATCAACGATTCTAAAGCGACGAACGTCAACTCATGCTGGTACGCATTAGAAAGTATGCAAGCCCCAACCGTCTTGATATTGGGAGGTAAAGACAAAGGCAACGATTATAGCGAAATAGAACATTTCGTCAAAGATAAGGTGAAAGCCATCGTATGCCTAGGGGTAGACAACACCAAGTTGCATAATTTCTTTGACGACAAAGTAGCCGCAATAACCGATGCAGGCAGCATGAAAGAGGCTGTCGAAAAGTGCAGCCAACTTGCTATGCCTGGTGATATAGTGCTTCTTTCTCCTTGCTGTGCCAGCTTCGACCTTTTCAAGAGCTACGAAGACAGAGGCAAGCAGTTCAAAGAGTGCGTGAACGAGCTTAAAAAATAACAACGATACACCATACAATATTAAATATAATTTCTAGCTGATTAAGTTAGCTTATGGCAATTGCGACAAACATATCTAAGACCGACATAAAAACCTCTCCTGAAGAAAAAAACAGGAAAGGCGATCCTTTCATTTGGGGTATTTATATATCACTCATAATCATCTCTATGATTGAGTGTTATAGTGCTTCTAGCCAAGAAATATCGGGTACAGGGCTTACTATGTACCAACCCATATTGAAACACTTGATGATGTTGTTCGGAGGGTGGATTCTATTATTCATCATTCAACGCATCCACTACAAGAAGCTCCCCCCCGCAATTTTATTCTTTTCCTTTCTGACTGTGGTTTCTATGGTTACTGTGCTGTTTGTGGGTGATTCCATAAACGGTGCGAAACGTTCGTTCACATTGCCTGGTGTTGGTTTCTCGGTTCAACCCGCCGAAATGGCAAAACTCTCAATCGTATCGCTTATAGCATGGATTACTGCAAGAAACCAGATGGTAAAAGGTGTTACAAACAAGGGGGTCCTTTTTTGCGCTCTTGCCGTTATTGTATATAGTGCTTGTATCTTCTTGCAAGGACTCACCAACACTTTGCTATTGATGGGTATTTCGTTCTCAATGATGCTTATAAGCGGTGTACAAAAGCGAAAAATCCTATTGGTTATAACCTCTTATGCCATTGCAGGTTCATTATTTTTCATCATAAAACATAACAACGAAGAAAAACAAGAGAATTTGAATAACACAGAAATGGTTGTTACTGCCGATGGACTACCAATTGCACAAGAACCAACCGAAACAAATAAAGTGGACCGCAGCGGCACTTGGCAACAGCGCGTGTTACGCCATTTCACTGGTCCTGACCTCGTTGACCAAGAAATGAACAGTAAAAACCGCCAAGAGATGTATTCACGAATAGCGCAAGCACATGGCGGAATCACTGGCGTAGGTCCTGGAAACTCTAGAGAATGTAGCCGACTCCCGCTTGCATTCTCCGATTATATCTATTCCATTATTATAGAAGAATTAGGATTGGCTGGAGGTGTCGTTGTGCTTCTACTATATTTGTTCCTGCTTGCTAGAGCTGGTATGATTGCAAAAAAATGTTCTCGGGCATTCCCTGCGTTGCTCATTATGGGTATGGCTGTAATGATTACTCTTCAAGCACTATTCCACATGGGTATCAACACCGGCTTCTTCCCAGTTTCAGGACAACCGTTGCCGCTTATTTCTAAGGGTGGTACATCAATCTTGATGATAAGCATGGCATTCGGTGTAATGCTTAGCGTGAGCCGTTATGCGGTACAAAGCAACAAGAGCAAAGAGGTGAAAGCCGAAATCAACGAACTACCAGAAGAATTGAGAGGTGCTAACCCATATCAAACCGAATAACAACACTTGCACAAGATATGAACAACGATAAACTAAAAATACTAATTAGCGGTGGTGGCACAGGAGGTCACATCTTCCCCGCTCTTGCAATTGCAGGTGAGATTAAGCATCGGCATCAAGATGCCGACATCCTTTTCGTTGGCGCAGAGAACCGCATGGAAATGGAAAAAGTGCCTGCGGCCGGATATAAGATAATAGGATTGCCAATAAGCGGTTTCGACCGTAAAAATATCTTCAAGAACATCAAAGTGCTTTTCCGATTGTTCAAAAGCATGAACATGGCAAAGGACATTTTGAAAGATTTCAAACCCGATATTGCTATTGGTGTCGGAGGTTACGCTAGCGGTCCCATGCTTAAAGCTGCCCAGAAAAAAGGTATACCCACCTTGATTCAAGAACAAAACTCATACGCCGGCGTAACCAACAAGCTACTAGCAGAAAAGGCTGATGCTATATGCGTAGCCTACGAAGGACTTGAGAAATTCTTCCCTGCCAATAAAATCGTGCTTACGGGAAATCCCGTAAGAAGCAACTTGCTGAATTGCCACCTTTCACAACAGGAGGCAAAAACACATTATGGTCTTGACCAAAACAAATTAACCGTTCTGGTTATCGGCGGTAGCCTTGGAGCACGCACTATCAATAACAGCATTAAAAACGGTTTAGAACGCATTGCCAAAGAAAACAACTTTCAGTTCATCTGGCAAACTGGCAAATATTACGATGAAGATTGTAAAAACGCATTGGCAGAATCATCGGCTAAGAATGTGAAACAAATGGCATTCGTAAATGATATGGATATTGCATACAAAGCTGCCGATTTAGTGGTTTCCAGAGCGGGAGCTAGCTCTATCTCCGAATTGCAATTGCTAGGAAAGCCTTGTATTCTTGTACCTTCCCCCAATGTGGCAGAAGATCATCAAACTAAGAACGCTTTGGCACTAGTAAACAAAAGTGCCGCTATCATGATTAGCGATAGCGAAAGCCAAGAGAAACTGGTAAATACGGTTTTTGAGGTCATAAAAAATCAAAACAAATTGAACTCCCTAGCCGAAAACATATCAAAAATGGCTTTAAGAAACGCTGCCGAACATATAGTAGACAAAGTACTTGAAATAATAAGCGACAAGAGAAAATGATCACTAAATACAACTCAATATATTTTGTAGGAGCAGGCGGTATAGGCATGGCGGCTCTTGAAAGATATTTCTTGTCATTGGGCAAGAAAGTGGCGGGATATGATCGTACAAGCACCGAGCTAACACGCAACCTAGAAAAAGAAGGCGTAGAAATCTTATATGACGAAAGCGCCGACTTGATTCCCGACTATTGCAAGGACAAAGAAACTACACTTGTGATTTATACCCCTGCTGTTCCGACCAGCCACGAAGGTTTTACATATTTTCGTGATAACGGTTTTGAAATTATGAAGCGCGCGCAAGTGCTTGGACTTATTACCAACAGCTCTAAAGGTATTTGTTTCGCTGGGACTCATGGAAAAACCACTACATCGAGTATGGCTGGCAATATATTACACAATTCCAGCTTAGGCTGTAACGCATTCTTAGGCGGCGTGTTACGCCCTTATAACAGCAACTTGCTTCTTACGCCAAGTACAGAGTATTCAGTGATTGAAGCCGATGAGTTTGACCGTTCTTTTCACTGGCTAAAACCATACGTTGCCGTAATCACGGCAACTGACCCTGACCATTTAGACATCTACGGTACAGAAGAGGCATATCTAGAAAGTTTCGCCCATTTTACCGAACTCATAAGAGAAGACGGCTACTTAATTGTACACACTGGCTTAAAATTAAAGCCAAGACCTAAGGATGGCGTGAAGACATTCACCTATGCTAGAAACGAAGGCGATTTCCACGCAACTAATGTGCGTAAAGGCGAAGGTGAAATAATTTTTGATTTCGTTCATCCTAAAGGAACTGTAAAAGATGTGAAATTGGGTGTTCCCGTAGATATAAACATCGATAACGCTATCGCCTCAATGGCAGCATGCTGGCTAATAGGAGCTAATGAGGATGAACTAAGAAACGGTATAGCATCGTTCCAAGGAGCTAAACGGAGATTTGAATTTTGGCTTAAAGAACCTGGCATGCCTATTGTCATAGATGACTATGCCCACCATCCCGATGAACTAAGGGCAAGCATCAAGAGCATCAAGGAACTATACCCGGGACGTAAGCTAAATGTCATTTTCCAACCGCACCTATATAGCCGCACACGTGACTTCGCTCCACAATTCGCCGAGGCTCTTTCTCATGCCGATGAAGTGTGGTTGACCGAGATATACCCAGCTCGTGAACAGCCCATCCCAGGCATAACATCCGAAACTATCTTAAAAGACATAAAATGTGCTAACAAAAGCATTTGTGAGAAGAAATTTTTGATTGATAAAATAAAAAATCATAATTTTGACGTTTTATTAACCGTAGGTGCAGGTGACGTATGTGATTACCTGCCAGAAATTTGCGAAATTCTTAGACAGAAGTGATAAAAAGGATTCTTTTATACATAGGTCTTATTCTTGCTATCGCTGCTTTGGTTATAGGCTTCATTTGGACTAACCTCCAAGCAACAGCCGACAGATGCCGATACGTAATAGTCGACATAGAAAATGCCGACTCAACTTCCTTTGTCACTCAAGGCGGCATCATCAACCTACTAAATAAAAACAAACTGAATCCAGAAGGCAAATTATTGTCAAGCATCAACACCGACAAAATTGAGCATATTCTCGGACAATCAGAATATCTTGAGAACATAGAGTGCGTTATTTTAGCTAATAATAATATGCTTATACGGGCTACACAATTAGTCCCAGTCTTACGAATTTTCGACGGAGCAAACTCTTATTACCTCAACAAGCACGGAAAGCGGATGAACGCCAACGGCTCTTATCACGCCGACGTTCCCATCGTGCAGGGACATTTCCCGAATCACAAAAGTGCCTTAAGCATCTTACCTATCACTAAATATGTTGAAAAAGACGATGCTCTAAAAGAACTGGTAACAATGTATTCAGTAAAGGATTCAAATAATATATTCATTGTGCCTTGCATCTATGGACACGTGATAAACTTCGGCGACAACAGCAATATTGCCAACAAATTCGCCAAGCTAAAGAAGTTCTATCGGGAAGTGATGCCTGAAAAAGGCTGGCTCACCTACGACACCATTTCATTAAAATGGAGTCATCAAATCGTAGCCAACCGTCGTTCAAAGAAAAAGAAACATGAAATATTGTACAATCCCGAGGAAGAAGAACAAGCTCCAACTATAGAATCGGTGCTAGTTCCTGGCTTGAATGACAATAAAACCGCATCAAGCAAAAAGTCGGCTCAACCAGAGGAGAAATCCGACTCAACAAAAAAGAAACAAAACTAAAAACTATATAACTTAGAACTACTTGTCACAAAATACTCAATAATCGTTATGGAAAATAAACAATATATCGTCGCTCTCGAAATAGGAAGCTCAAAGATTGTAGGCGTTATCGCCTTAAAAGAAAATCCGCAAGGCAATATATCTATTCGCACCATTGAGGAAGTTAAGATTAGCGAATGCGTGCGTTACGGATGCATAAAGAATGTAGAAGAAGTGAAACACTACATCAATGATGTGATTAAGAAACTTGAGAGCCACATGAACGATGCGAAGATAAACAGCATCTATTTGGGACTGGCTGGACGTTCCATAAGAAACATAACGACTCACGTGAGCCGACATCTTGACATGGAAACTGCTATCACGCAAGACACCATAAATTCACTGATTCAAGAAGGTAAACAAGTTGAATTGAAAGGTTTTGAGGTACTTGATATCGTTCCTCGCAAGTTCCTTGTTGACAATGTAGAAGCTAAAAAGCCTGTCGGGACTTTCGGTTCTGACATCTCGGCAACACTGAACACAATAATAGGTAAGTCTATACTAAAGACCAACCTATATCGTGTAATTGAGCAGAATATACGCATCAATGACATAATAAACAGCCCGCTTGCCGTTGCCGACAATATTTTAACTTATGACGAACGGCAATTAGGATGTATGCTCATAGATTTCGGAGCAGAAACAACAACCGTTTCCATATACAAGAACGATGCATTGATATATTTGGCAACATTGCCGCTGGGAGGACGCAACATAACACGTGACATAATGAGCCTGAACGTGCTTGAAGACAAAGCTGAAGAGTTGAAAAAGACTATCGGTAACGCTATAGCAACCGATTCGGCTCAGAGCTCGATGCAAGTAGACGGTATTTCAGTAAGCGATGTGTCAAAATATGTTGTGGCACGTAGCGGAGAAATTGTAGCAAACATTAATGAACAGCTAAACTATGCCGACGTTAAGGCTGACGAATTAAGCGCTGGTATCATTTTGATAGGCGGAAGCTCCCATCTTAATGGATTTAGTGAACTACTAGAAAAAACAACAAAGCTAAAAGTAAGACGCGGCAGTTATCCAACCCATGTAAACGTGCTTGACCCGAAAGCTCAAAACTCCGATTCCTATATACAAGCCGTAGCAATAGCGACTCAAGCTGCTGAACATATATCCCCTAATGAGAATTGCCTTGTAAAGGTAAAAGCAGCAACAACTCCCGTTCAACCAGCAAGGAAACCAGCGTCAGAGCCTGAACCTGAGCTAGAGCCTCAAAAGCCAAAGGGCAATAGCCGTATCAGCAAGATAATTGAACGCTTCAAGGATATATTCCATGAAGACGACGAGGAAGAAGTAGACGAATTCGGCAAATAATGCCGAATCACCTAAAATTAAATTTGTTATCAAATAAATTCACAATATAAACAGATTTCTATGTAATTTTGCAGAAAATTTGTCTTTGTGAATTAACGAGAATAAAGACAAACTGTTAGAAACATCTATAATACGCTAAATTATATGCCAGGATATGACTTAGGCTATATGCCAGACAATATAACGAACGACCCAGGTTTCTCTGATGAAATTGAAGAAAAAAAAATCATCAAAGTAATCGGTGTGGGCGGTGGTGGCAACAACGCAATAAACCACATGTACAAGCAAAACATCAAAGGTGTTTCGTTTGTCGTGTGCAACACCGACCGTCAAGCACTTATCGCTTCCGATGTCCCTACGAAAATTCTAATCGGGCCTAATACGACCAAAGGTCTAGGAGCGGGAAACAAACCAGAAGTAGCCAAAGAGGCTGCTGAAGAAAGTGCCGAAGCCATAGGCAAACTGTTTGATGATGAAACTGAAATGGTGTTCATCACAGCTGGTATGGGCGGTGGTACTGGTACAGGTGCGGCTCCCGTCGTAGCTAAAATAGCAAAAGAGCATGATGTGCTTACTATAGGTATTGTCACTATCCCATTCCTTTTTGAGGGTGAAAAGAAGATTGTGAAAGCCCTTAACGGAGCTGAAGAGATGAGCAAGTATGTGGATGCCTTGCTTATAATAAACAACGAACGCCTAACCGAAATCTACAGCGAACTTGACTTCTTGAACGCTTTCGGCAAAGCCGACGACACATTGACAACAGCAGCACGAAGCATATCAGAACTTATCACATGCAAAGGTAGGATTAACCTCGACTTCAACGATGTAAACACCACTTTGCGTAATGGCGGTGTCGCTATCATCAGCTCGGGTTATGGCGAGGGCGAACGCCGTGTAACCAAAGCTATTGAAGATGCGTTAAACTCTCCTTTATTGAAAAACCGTGACGTATACGGCTCAAAACGTATTCTCGTAAATATATATTTCTCAGAAGAAGCCAAAACACCGTTTGTCATGAAAGAAGTTGACGAGATGCGTGAGTTCATGTGCAACTTCGCACCCGAGGTTGATGTGATTTGGGGTGTAGCGTTCGACAACACACTAGGCGAGAAGGTGAAAATTACAATCCTAGCATCAGGCTTCAATGTGACACTAAACAACGAGATGTCACCGAAAAAAGCTCCAGCAGGACAAACATCACTCAAAGAGCCTAATCCTGGTGACAACATGCAACGTCTTATCGACGAGTACGGAAAGGATAAGATTCTTGCACAAGCCCAAGAATCGGCAAAAGCAAAATATATGGTTCTCACACTCGATGATTACGACAACGATGAAGTGGTGGACTTGATAGAGCGCACTCCGACATTCGGACGTGAGCCTAAATTCCGTGACATGGTGGAAAACGTAATTAACAGCAACAATGGTACTTCCACCAGTGCACCTACACAAATTCCACAAGTGAACAAGAGCAATCAAGGCACAATATCATTTGTAGAATAACAACGAATAAGAAACGACAAAACATAATAAAAAGAAGGAGATTAAAGTTATGGATTTATTTGAAACTATAAACGGCGACATCAAAAAAGCAATGCTCGCACGCGACCAAGTTCGTCTTGAAACCTTACGCGGAATCAAGAAAGAATTTCTTGAAGCTAAAACAGCAAAAGGCTCTGATGGAACTCTTTCTGACGACACTGCATTGAAAATTCTTGCTAAAATGGTGAAACAACGCAAAGAAACAGCCGAAATCTACTCCTCACAATCTCGTCAAGACCTTGCTGAAGCCGAACTTAAAGAGGCTGCAATTATTGAAGAATATATGCCAAAGCAACTTAGCGACGAAGAGTTGACAACTGTCCTTAAAGAAATCATCGCCCAAGTAGGAGCTACCTCGGCAAAAGACATGGGCAAAGTGATGGGTGTAGCGTCAAAGCAACTTTCAGGCAAAGCTGAAGGTAGAGCTATTTCTGCCAAAGTAAAAGAATTGCTTAATTAATAATAGAAACATATATATAGAAAATGTTAACACTAGCTGTAATTAAAGAAAATCCCGAAGCGGTAATCGAACGTCTTGCTATAAAAAACTTCGATGCCCGTGAACAGATAGAACGTATCATCGAACTTGACAAAGTGCGTCGTAACCGCCAACAAGCTCGTGACAACCAAGCATCAGAACTCAACAAAATGGCGGCAGCCATCGGTGCTTTGATGAAACAAGGCAAAAAAGAAGAAGCCGAAGAAGCAAAAGCTAAGGTTGCTGAGCTAAAAGAGAGCAATAAGGCTATTGACGAAGAGCTGAAAGCTGCCGAAGACGAAATAACTAACATTCTTCTCAACATCCCTAACATGCCTTGCGACATGGTACCGCTTGGCAAAACGGCCGAAGACAATGTGGTGGAGAAAGAGGGAGGACCAATGCCTGAATTGGGAGAAGATGCCCTACCTCACTGGGATCTAGCAAAAAAATATAATATTATAGATTTTGACTTAGGCGTAAAAATCACTGGTGCAGGTTTCCCTGTCTATATAGGTAAAGGAGCTAGGCTTCAACGCGCGCTCATCCAGTTCTTCCTAGACGAAGCAGGCAAAGCTGGATATGTGGAAATTGAACCTCCATACGTAGTTAATGAGGCATCTGGATATGGTACTGGTCAACTTCCAGACAAAGAAGGACAGATGTACCACTGCGGTCTTGATAACCTATACCTTATCCCTACAGCAGAAGTCCCTGTTACCAACATCTATCGTGATGTTATCTTCGACCAAAAGGACCTTCCTAAAAAGAACTGTGCTTACTCGGCTTGTTTCCGTCGTGAAGCCGGCTCATACGGTAAGGATGTAAGAGGATTGAACCGTCTTCACCAATTCGACAAAGTTGAAATCGTGCGTATCGAGAAGCCTGAATGCTCTTATGCGGCTCTCGAAGAAATGAAAGACCACGTGCAAGGCTTGCTAGAAAAGCTAGAACTACCTTGGCACATATTACGCCTATGCGGAGGTGACATGAGTTTCACATCTGCTATTACATTCGACTTCGAAGTGTGGTCGGGAGCTCAAAAACGCTGGTTGGAAGTAAGCTCTGTTTCTAACTTTGAAAGCTACCAAGCTAACCGCTTGAAATGCCGTTATCGTGGTGATGACAAAAAGACCGTATTATGCCACACATTAAACGGCTCGGCACTTGCGTTGCCTCGTATACTTGCGGCACTTCTTGAAAACAACCAGACTCCAGAAGGCATCCGCATCCCTAAAGTGCTACAAAAGTACACAGGTTTCGACATAATCGACTAAGAAATACTTTTTGTATTCTTATTAAACAAAACACTTTTCCAAAGGCAAGTTTTTCCACAAAAAACACTTTTGGAAAAGTGTTTTTTGTACATTTCACACCTTTCCAAAAGCCACAAACTGCTCTATTTTCGTTCAAAAAAATCTTCTACTACAATTCTAGTATTTGACGGTAAATCAGTCCTTTCTACTTGGTAACGTTTTATACCCATTTCATCAAACCATCTAGATAGAATATCTTTTATTGCCTTTGTTTCTGATACAGATGCATCAACTTCTAAAAATAGGACATCTAAATCCTCTAAATTTTTCTCCGTACATGGTATCAAACCGCTATTAGGAACCTTTAGCGTATGTTTTGTTATATACGTATAATTATTACCTTCCTTCTGTTTATTTTCTGCATGAAAAATAAAGCCATCTGATAATATAACCAAAACGTTCCTATAACCAGATTTTACACATTGTTTCTTTGCTTGATTTTCAAAAAAGCCCCATATATCACTACCAACCCAATTCTGCGTTTGCATTGTAGATTCATAAATTTTAGCCAAATTTTCACTGAATGAATCAGTTATACTTGCTAATATTTCTTTCCGTTTCGTTCCTTTTGGCAAAGCACCATAATCCGCTTCTAGACTAGTTGCAATTACATTTATTTCAGGTATTAAAGGGACTGGATAGAAAAACACTTTTATTTTATCCTTACTTTTCTGAATCTTATTTTTTATAACATTTTTCTTAAATATTTCTACTACATCTTTTACCAAAGCTAAATCTTTATCAACTTGATTTTCCTTTGTAATACGGTCTGATAAATCTAAAAATATTGATATATTAATTGGTAAAGACTCCTCGGTAACACTCTGTTTTGTCGCCACGACTCCATTGACATTTTGATTTATATTCTCACTATTCCCACACGAAGCAAAAAATAAGAATAAGACTACTAAATTTACGATGATTAACTTTTTCATAATTCATTCATTTTCTAATATTTCTAATATGTCGTTTAACGCACCCCGTGCTTCTTCTTGACGGCTTTCTGGCATTGCCATTAATGACATATATCCTAGCCATCCTCTTAAGAAATTATTCAGTTCTTGTCTAATTCGTGAAACATCAATTGCCACAGATGTTAATTCATGTTCCAAAGACGCAATCTCAGCTCTTAAATTATGTATACGATTCCTATAATCTAGAATATTTGCATTTGCCGAATTCTTACCATCTTTTAATTCTTTAAGCTCTCTCGTTAATTTTGCTAAAAGATTCCTATTTTCAGTCATATCTGAATACGAATCCATTGTAAAATCAAAAACCAACCCCCAAATAACATAAGCAATAAAACCTGAGAAAATGATTATCCAAAAGTCACCTTCACCGAACGCTTTAGCCCAAGTGTATTCAGGAAAGCCTCCAAGCTGATTCAAGACCCACGCATCATACATTTTTCTTGATATTTCATAAGCCAACAATGCATCAAAAATAAATGTGACAATATATAGAACTAATATTTTCAGGTATTTAGATAATTCATTAACAAATCTGTTATTGTCATCTAAACTTCTTTTTGCTGAAAACTGATGAATTAAAAAGCCTAAACCTAAAAAGACAACTGGCATTAATAAAATCAACAGGAACTCACCTATAGAAGTATTCCATGCATCACCATAGGCTTGAGGATAAAATAATGCACTTCCGACTTCTATTTTATCTTGATCTCTAAAAAAGGCAGAAAAACTAGCAGAGCTATAGAAAATAAACAAATACACAGCCAATAATACAGTAATGACAAGACCTATCCAAAAATTAATTTTGGCTATTTTATCTCTATTGCCTCCACCTCTCACATCAATAATCTCATTTTCTTTTTCCCGAATCTCAGAAAGGAAATTTTCGATAGAAGATTCCTCATCTCTTATTTTTCCTTCTTCAATACTAATTTCAGCTTGTAACCTTTCAATCTTTTGCTTTTTTGCCATTCTAGCATCCTCTTGCAACCTTACATCTTCTTGTTGTTCACGCCTTTGTTGACACACAACAACCTGCAAAGCAGGTATTAAAGCAGTAATAGATGCTCCCGTTTGACCTGCCCATCTTGTCCCCCATTGAGCATAAGTTTCACCCTCTCTCCTATTATCAGACTCTGTATGTTCTGTTTTATCTGTAAATTTCTCTTTATCTGTTTTTAAAGTAAAAATATCTTTAAGCATAATCCCTCCTTATCTTATTTTACTTCTCTAATAACTTCATCAAGTGATTTCTTATTTTTTGCATTGTCCAATAGAAATTCAATAAGCGAAACAATATTTTCTTCCACAAAACCAAGCATCAATGCATATTTCTCCAATAAGAAACGCTCTTCTTTTTCTATCTTACCATCAGCATAGGCTATCAATGCTAATTCATACAAGTATCGTATTTTATCTTCAATCTTGTCTGGATTATAAAAGGCAGAACCTTGACTTGTAATAACCCTATTAATCTCATCATCTTTTAACCCATAATGTTCTTTACCTATTCGATACAATTCCTCTAACTCGCAAGCAGACACATCTTGGTCTACAACCACCATACAATACAAACTCAAAAAATGAGATTTTAATTTTTCTTCCATATAAATTACATTTTGCCTACGGATTCCCATCGTAGATTTACAAATAAAAGATGCGGGAACCACATTGCTTCTCTCTAGAGTTCAGGCTCTCGCATTGCCTTGAGGTAGAAAGAACAACAGCACCCCCACATCGGCAGATATATACACCACCCCAAAAGGGGTGGATACATCCGATTGGCGGGTGCTATTGAAAACATCTCTCCTCTTTGTCAAAATTTTGCGAGAATTCGAACTCCGAAGATGAAATCAACAGCACCTTTTCTTTTTATGTCGCCCAAGCCCTAAAACACCTTTTATTGCTTGAATCACCACAAATATATTAATTTAATATTAGAAATTGCAACATTTATGGTAATTAAATCTCTTTTTATTATAAATTCATTGCTATTGGAACAAAAACAAATTAAGCATCATCTTGTCTTGATTAAATTCTATCACAATAGAATTTTATCACAAGAACATTGTCATATAAACAGGTATATAATCAACTCCGTTTTCACGTTTATAGTCTTTTGTATAAATCACATACTTACTCATAATGCGTTCTGAGAACTTTGCACAGAATTCGTCTAACGATTTGTGTGATTTGTATCCTGATGATTTAACTTCAATTGGAGATATTTTATGTTTATCGGTGATTATGAAATCAATCTCGTAATACTTCTTACCATCAGCGTAAGGTATGGTATGATAAAACAAGTTTTTTCCTGTTGCTCGCAACATCTGAGCAATCATATTTTCATATACATATCCAAGGTTTGTACTTAGTTTATCACTAAGTAATTTTTCATAGATAATATTCTCTGTTATATCATTATCCTTAAAAGCTAGCGTAACGAACAAACCTGTATCAGATGTGTACATCTTGAAACATTCCTGATTTTTAGTTAGCCCCAAGCCCACATTAGGATCATCAGAACGAAAGGCAATGTTGGTAGTCATAGAATCTTCCATATCCTTTATTATATTTATTACTCTATCAACCTTCTCATCTGATATAACATTTCCTACTTGATATCGTGAAATGTTCCTACTTAATTGAGCTGGTATAGCGTCATACATAGCTTTTGCCCTTCCTGAATTATCAATCTTTCCAAAATCTTCTTCATACAACGAAATAATATCACGTTTTACCATATCAACAGCTGTAAAGTTATTTGTTTTTATATATGAAGCCACAGCTTGGGGCATTCCTCCAACAAGCATATACAATCGGAAATCACGCATCAATTTTCGATGAACTGCATCACCTAGAGGTATTTTTTTTTCAAACGCATTGCGTAACAAAGGTATCGTTGTAGTATCCCCTAATGCCCATTTGAATTCTTCATAATCCATTGGGAACATATCAACTTTAGTTTCTTCACTTGGAATAATGATATTATGGCTCTTAGACCTTACAGAAATTAAAGAACCTGTTTCTATGTAGTCATATCGATGATCTACAACCAAATGCTTGATTGCTTGTCTTGCCATTGGCTGCAATTGAACCTCATCAAATATAATAACTGATTCTCTCTCGTATAATTCTACTTGAAATATAAATTGCAATCTAAGAAATAAATAGTTCAAATCAGATATATCATTAAATAAATCACTAACTTCTTTAGAAACCTTTGAAAAATCAATCAATATATAAGATTTGTATTCTTTGCTCGCAAACTCTTCTGCTATAGTAGATTTACCGATGCGACGAGCACCTTGTATAAGCAATGCTGTGTCACCGTTACGCTCTCGTTTCCATTTAAGCATTGTGTCATACACCTTTCTCTTAAAACGAATCATATCCTTTGCCATAATCTTTAATTTTTAGGCAAAAATAATACAATTCATTGGTTTCCCACCAAATATTTTTATACATTTTGCCGTTTTCCACCAATTTTAAAACCGCTTTTTTGCCGTTTTCCACCAAATGTTATATTTTTGTTTGTAGCAGCCTCAAAAAGTAGACACTAAAAATAATTTTAGTTAAACATAATTTT
>CAZSHA010000002.1:0-63064 GCA_964606575.1 uncultured Muribaculaceae bacterium
TAAAAGTATAAAAGTTAAAATTTTGTGAGCATTTTGTGGAGGGTGAGGATTGATTCGCGTCCTTGGGTCATGAGCAAATCGAAAATGCTCAGGTCGGGAATAAATCCGTATCGTGATTGCCACACTTGCCAATATGGTTCATCGTGAATAAAAGAAAAAGAGTCTGGCTTGTTTGTCCCTATTTTTTTACGAAAATCCATAACGTTATCAGAATACTCTGGTAAGTTTTCTTTATATTCTATCTTTATAGGCAAGTCCAAGAAGTCTACAATAAGATTGTGTATAGCCGAATTAAACTCTAGCAGGTTTGAAATTTCGGGATTCTCATATATATAGTGTAGATCATCGGCAATGTAATCAAAAAATGGAGATTTACCATAGGCTGAAAATAAAGCCCCCCAATGGATTCTCCTCCAATCACCATGTTCGGATATAGTCAAGTCCTTTAACGATGCGGAGAAGCCAGCTTGAGGCTTTACAAGCGGTATTGTGAGAGTTTGAACACCGTTAGCACCCACTATACGGCAATGGTGGGTATTCCAAGGCGTCTTTATGCACCGTTCTTCGATGTGGACGTGTGCATGATTGCACGCTAGCATTGCGGCATAGTATCTCACGCTACCGGCGTATGCCGATGAGAAAACACCTTCTTTACAGAGCATATATCTTGGTATTCTTAATCTGGATTGGCGTTAGCAAATACACGATTCCAGCGTATACCGCCATTCAGTAGCGATTTGTCTTTATCGAATGAAATGATGACGAAGACTGGAGTACCGACAATGTGATCTTCTGGAACGAATCCCCAATAGCGAGAATCGGCAGAATTATCACGGTTATCGCCCATCATCCAGTAATAGTCCATCTTGAATGTGTATTCGTGAGCTTCCTTTCCGTTGATGAAAATCTTTCCTCCGTGAACTTTCAAATCGTTGCCCTCGTAATTACGTATAACACGTTCATATATAGGTAGATTGTCGAGTGTCAAGTTTATTGTCTTTCCCTTAGCTGGAATCCAAATCTCTCCATAGTTGGCACGGGTCCACCCATATCGATGATGGATAGGGTACACGTTTATAATCTCGTTGTCGGGTACTTTTACAACACCAAGAATCCAAGGCATAGCTTTTAGCTTACCAATCATCTCTTTGGTAAGCGGAGCTTGATAAACAGGAGGAACGCTCCCGTCCATATTAACTTTAAGTCCAAGGCTTGCCGCGCCCATTAGTTCTTCTGGTGCTGAGATAGGTACTATATGTCGGTCGTCAACGCTCACTCCGAGATTTTCCCAAACGTCTTGCGTTATTTCTCTGCCGTTGGTTTGAATGAAGTAGTTGTATTGCACATTTTTAGGCTCATCAAGAGGTTTGCCGTCTATATAGACTATATCATTTACAATTTTAAGTGTTTCGCCGGGAAGACCTATACAGCGTTTCACGTAGTTTTCTCGTCGGTCAACAGGTCGGTAAATAATATCTCCATATCGTTCTTTATTTCTCCATAAAGCTTCACGACCACCTGGCTCTAGTTCACAAAGGGTATAGTAATCAGGATTCTGCACTTTTAATGCCACAGTGTCGCCCGCAGGGAAGTTGAAAACTACAATGTCGTTGCGTTCCACATTGCGAAGTCCTTTAAGGCGGTGATAATCCCATTGAGGATTTTCAATATATGACTTGCAGCCTATGACCGGCAGTGTGTTTTGGGCTAGAGGGAAGTGTAGGGGAGTATTAGGCACACGTGGACCGTAAACCATCTTATTAACCCATAGATAGTCGCCTACTAACAAAGATTTTTCTAGTGATGACGACGGAATTTGGTAGTTTTGTCCTACATATAGGAAAATGAAATACACAAGAATGAGGGCATATACAATGGCATCTACCCATCCCATAACGCTGCGTACAGTTTTATTCTTTGTGTGTTTCCACCAAGTCCAAGGAATATATTGAGTTAAATATATGTCGGCGAGTAGTGGTAAGAAAAGTATTACCCACCAAGAGCCTAGCCATATCACCCATAGTGTGAAGATAATGGCGACAATGCTAAATCTTATCCATCTTGTTTTTTTCACTCTTGCAAGGCGTTCTTTCAAAGAGCCTGTTTGCTTTATGTTTTCTTCAGTCTTATTTTGTATGTCTTTTTCCATAAAATTGATGTTACATTATGATTTTAACGTTGTTGAGCCGCCATAAGTTTACGTGCCTATACCAGACCACAACAAGACCATGCAAAGATAGCAATCTTTATTCTACTTTATAAGAATTATTACCAAGTTTAGCGGATGATGAGGATTTTTGTGGTTGCTCCCGATGACATCTCGTCTTCGTTTTGTGATGCCAATACGAAATATACACCGCTTTTTACTGGTTTGCCGGTGTAGTCACAACCGTCCCAAGTTGTAAGTCCCCCAGTCGATTGTAAGTTACGCACAACGTTTCCTTCTGAGTCGGCTATTTTCACTAGTGAATTTTCCATTAATCCACGTATAGTGATAAGTCCTGTGTATTCTGGACGAACTGGATTAGGATAGGCGTAAATATTGCTGAAACTTTCGGCGGCAGGTTCGCTGTCGCTAGAATATTCCATCAATCCTTTATCAGTTCCTATATACACTTTGTTGTTGAGCGGGTTGCATTTAACCGAAATAACTTTGTTGCTCAGTAGAGGGCTATTGTCGGTGGTAAATTGGTTTATTATTTCGCTTCCGTCCTCGCTGACTAGTAGCACTCCCGATGTTGATGTGCCTATCCATTTTCTGTCAGAGCCGTCAACTTCGATGCAAGAGACGTCAGTGTTGTCCAGAAGATAGTCGGCTAGGTTTGTTCCGTCGTTGCGAGGAACTTTTATGTGGTTGATTGTAAAATTGTTTCCATTGAAGGCGTTATGTGGCGTTAGCTCCACTACACCGTGACTTGTTCCCATCCACACTTTTCCTCTTTGATCTTCAGCAAAACAATTTATGTAGTTCCAAGTGAATTGTTTTCCGTCTTGGTCGGTGAGTGAAGTGTAAACTTTCGACTCAATGTTGCTTGATTGAGGATTGCTATTGTCGTAGAAAAGTACGAGAGGCTCGGCATGTATACCGTTGCTGTAAAGCTTTATATCCTTAGATGTGATAAGGAAACTGCCCGTATAGTTTACGCTAACGCCGTTTACGATAGGTGTTAGCCAATCTTCTTTGGTCAAGTTTTCTTTCGATTGTTTTGCTCTAGGTAGCACGGCAAACTGGTTGTTTGAGTTACCTGACTGGGTAATCCATAAGTTGTTGTTTTTATCAAATTGAATATTTGGCGCGGTACATGTGGTAAAAGTTCCGCTCACAACTATTTTCTCGATAGGACTGTTCGTCCAGTCATATTTTGCTACAATCTTACCGTCGGTTATCTTATAGACGCCTTCAAACCATGTGCCGATATATAATGTGTTAGGATCTTCCGGGTCAAACGTAAGACTATAAGTTCCGTTCACCTTTTTGTTGTCTTGGTTTGAGTTGATAGTCGGAGCGTAATCTGGCATCTCGTTTTTCCATGAAGTGCCGTCATACGAACTCATAGCGCCAATTCGTGTATATGAGTTGAAATAGCGGTTAGCTCCGCAATTCATTACATATAGCTTTTGCAAAGGTGTGTTATATACAAGATAATATGGAACATCGACACTAGATGCGTTGGGACGATAAAAGTCCATCAAAACAGTTTCTGTACCATCTTCTGATAGTGATAAATGCCTTAATCCATCGGTGTTGAATTCCCAGATAGACCCATCAGACTCGTATGAGCTAATGCGAGAGTTTTTCATAGAAGAAGGCAGAGTTATATACGTTTTATTTTCACAATTCTCATCCATGCGGAATAGAACCCCATTATTGTCGGTGAATTGGAAACCTGTTTTTGTGCGTTGCAAGTTTTTCACACCGGTAGAAGATAAAGTTTTTGTTCCATATAGGGTGTTGTTTTCTACATTAATAATGAACAGCCATCCTGTGTTAAGCAAAAATTTAGTGTCATCAACGGCAGTTAAAAATCCGCTTTGGTTGAGCGTTGTTTTATGAACTTCACTAAGGTTGTTGTAGTGTTTGCCTATTTCTTCGATATAAAGTTGGTTGTTGTCTGACAATATAAGATGTTTGCCGGCTACGCACAACGATCGAATTTTTGTGTTGTATATTCTAGATTCCTTTACTTCTCGTTTTTCATCGTTTATCAACACATATCCGAAATCTGTAGCTACATAAATTCCATTTTCTGCGAAAGATACGTCATTAATAGTTTTTGAAGACGTGATATTTGCGTTGTATATGTCTGGAAGATTGAATATGTTGCCGTTATCATACACCAAATCTATGTTGCTATTGTTGTATGCGACAAAAAGGATTCCTTTGTCGTGGCTATAGTATATGTTGCTTATAGCAACGTCATTCAAATCCCCATTTTCTGAAAGGCTAACGGTTTCGTCGTTCTCTTTGTCATAATAAAACAACCAACCGTCACTAAGGTAATAAACTTTAGAGTCGGTATCGATAATGTTAGTGATGTTATTGCCGAATACGCCGAATTTCTTCCATTCTCCTATTGATGCTTGTGCTTGTATAGAAGCTAAAAACACGAATAGGAATACATATATAAGTCTTTTAGCCATAATCTTATAGAATTGATATTTATATAACGGCGAATAACAATTCTTATTTTGTATGTTTTAACTTGTTTGTGATTTTAGAGAAATCCAGCATCCAAGGGAAAAACTTGTTAATTATATAAGTTATGGGGAATACTATAGCTACGCAAAGAGCTGTTATAACAAAAGTTGTTATGTAACCGTGGAAAGGTATAAAATGTTTAGCTATAGCTCCCATTATGAGTGGTATTCCTCCTGCCATGAAGTAGAACACGAGCGTGTTTTTGCCTATGTATTGCATCCATTTTATTTTAGGAATGTAATGGCTTGCTTGTATCATAAAGAAGATTCCAAGAAGATTGTTGAACAGTCCAAAAGGAATATTGTCATATTTTACAGTCATAATGTATTGGGTTACACCTACATAGTAATAATTGACTAGCATGATACCGAAAAAAAGTATGCCGCTGATTATCATGTTTCTTATAGAAATGAAATTCTTTAGCTTATCATAATACCTATTGAACAATCCGCCTAATGCCATGAAAAACACGGCTACCATTCCGGATTTATAATACCAAGGAAATGGAGTGGGGTCTGTTTCTGCTAAAAAGAATGCAGAAAACAGCGTTATAGTGCTTATAACGAAATTATTAAGCACATTTTTGCAAAAATAAAAGTATATCAATGAAAGAACTTGAGCTACAGCTAAAGCGGAAACAAACCAAGAAGCTGTGCCGCCGAAAACATCATAAATATAAGAGAATATGCTTATATTGTTGCCATGAACAATATTTTTAGGAAGCCATATCAACGTAGAAAACAACAAGGTAGGCCATATTAACTTTTCTGCTAACCCTTTTATTTTCTTTTTGAAAGGGAATATTTCTGTTTTTCTAAAAAAAAGGAATCCCGAAATAAAGAAGAAAAAGGACATGTAGAAAGGCTTATATACAAAATAAATAGGAGAATCAAGCCATAAATAATAGGCATTGCAATGGGCTATATATACGCATAGCATACATATAGCCCTACCTGTATTTATCCATGTTATATCCTTTGATTCAGTTTTTGTCATCTGATAACAGAGAATGTTACGATGTCGTTTCTCTCGTTGTTTTCATTGCTCAATTTTACGGCAATAGAATATCTGCCTGTTTTAGCTTGTTTGCCGTTATCGTAGTGTCCATTCCAGTAAATGGTAGTAGCATTTGCTTGCAAAGTTTTTACCGTATTTCCCTCGGCATCTTTTATGTAGACAGTGGAATTTAGAGGGACGTTTGAAATTGCTATTTGTCCATTAAAGTCAGGTGTAATGCGGTTTGGTGTAACCATTATATTGCTGCAATCGTTAATGTTTTCAGGGGTATATTCATATAGACCGCCATTTAATCCAATAAAAACTGACTTTGTGTTGGAATTCCAACAAATAGACTGTATTGTGTTGCTGGAAATACAACTATTGGATGTTGTGAAATGTTTAAGAACTTGTGTGCATTCGGCATTAAGTAGATAAACACCGTCACTCATACTTCCCACCCATTTTCTGTTTTCATCATCAATAGTCATACAAGTTGCCAGCACATTATCAAGGATGTACTTAGTTGGGTTGTCTTTGTCCTTTGGATGCGTTACTTTAAAATTAGGTAAGACACTTTCGGCAGGATTATAACATAAGACCCCCTTGGTGTATATTATCCAAACTTTACCGCTTTTGTCTTCCTTTACATCCAAGATATAATCTAATTTCACCTTTTTGTTATCTTCATCAACCAAAAAATCGGTTATATAGCCTTTTGGAGTATTGTCGATGTTACTGTTGTCTATAAAGTGAACAGGATGTTGATAACCTCCAGATGATATTATTTTATAATTGTCCTTGCTAATAAGAAATTTTAAATTTTGGTTGGTATTTTTCAACTCAAATTCAAAGGTCTTCCAATCGTCAATAGTGACATCAGTTTTGTCTAAATTTTCTTTAGGCAACATAAAAATGTTTCTTTCTTTTGCCTTATTGGGGAATTGCACAATCCATAAATTACCTTCGCTATCGAATTGTATGCCGGGAACGCAGCAAATCCAATTCTGAATAAGCGGGCTATTGTTCCAGTCATATCGAGCTAAAATTTCATTATTCTTTATTTTATACACACCTTGAAACCAAGTGCCTATGTAGAATGTTTCAGGATCATTTGGATCAAAAACAGGATCGCCTGGGTCTTGTATTTTATATCCTTTAAGGTCGGTCGGCATTTCGTTTTGCCATGATGATCCATCGAATGAGCTTATATATGCGGTTTTTGAGTATCCGCGGTTAAAGCCGTTATAAGTACTGTTACCGTTAGTCACATATATTTTCTTGTTCTTTTGATTGTATTCCATTTCGCCCACTCGTTTTACGGTCACGCAGTTCGGAGCTAGCTCGTCGCTTAAAGAGGTAACGGTTGATGTTGTGGTGTCGAATGTCACATGTTGCAAACCTTTTACCCCAAGTCGCCATAGGCTTCCGTCGCTTTCTTGCGTTGTCAGCAAAGTGTTTGTTAAAGCTGTTGGCAATGAAACTTCAGCAGTCTTGTTCCCGTCAGAATCAAATGTATAGAATTTGTTTGTAGATAGCGTTGTCGAGCCTCCAACGGCTAGGAATCCAGTAGGCGTAGCTTGAATGTCTACAACCTTTGCTGATGACACGGCTGTTGCCGAAAAAGTATTAGCTGTACTTGTTGTAACCACATATAATTTACTTGTTGTGTTCAAGAAGAAAGTATTTTCGCTAATTGGCACAATAGTTCCAGTTGTAGATAGTGATGTAGCTGATGTTTGGTTTATGTTCTTGAAATTATAATCCACATCGCTATAGTAAACCTTGCTGTCGGTTGCAATAAGCACTATTTCTCCTACTTCGGCAATAGATTTTACATTGGTGTCGAGAACAGCAGCTTTTTCTACACAAAAATTATTGTCGTTGACGATTATATAGCCAGTTTTAAAAGCTACATAAATCTTGTTATCGCCGAAAGTTACGTCATTTATTGTGTTGTCGCTCATTTTGCTCAAATCCTTTATATTAGGAATGTTGATTGTTGTACCATCGGCAAGCAAAATGTCAAGATTGTAGTTTGTGTATGTTACTACCAGGTAATCCTTTGCGGGGTTATAATAAATATTGCTTACGTAGTTATCAGAAAGCCTATCCAACTTGGTGAGGTTCTCGAAAGCTCCTGTAGCTTTGTTGTAGGCATTCAAATAATTGTCGGTAAGGCAATAAATACGGTCGCCAGAGTCAACCACTTTTGAGCGTTGGTCATTAAATACGGTGTGGATTTTCCATGTGCCGTTGTCACTCTGTGCGTTTATTGATAAAGAACTTCCTAAAAGGAAAGAAAAGAGTATCAAATAAAAAATTTTATTCATCATATATCTCACGATTCTATCGTTGTTAATATTTATTCAAAAGATTCATTATGGATGGGATTTTACTCCGAAAATAATCCATGTGGTCAAAATTAGCTATTTTTTTTCTTTTTCATAGCAATTTCAACAAAAACAATGAGTTAATTGTTGTATTTTACACTTTCAAATGCAATAATATGTCAAATATACCGCCGTCGGAAGTAGCTCATATAATAATAAAGATTATAGATGCTGTGTTGAAGAAATGCGGCTTACCGCATAGTGATAGCTTGGAAGAGTTCATTTATATCATAGCCGTCATTGTTTTGGCTTGGGCTATCGGCTGGACGGTGAGTAAGATTGCCGTGTTGGTGGCTAATAAGATGCCGTGGCGTAAGCGGCTGTCGGAGGCAAGTGCTTCGCAAGTAGAGCGTGTGCTGTTGAAGAGCAGCCGCATCATACCTCCTGTTGTTTTCTTGTCGCTTATACCCTTTGCTTTTACCGATGAGAGCAAAGTGATGGTAATTGTGTTAAGGATTGTTGTGATATATTTGGTGGTTACGGTGGTTAATACTGTAAACAATTTCTTTGATTTCTTATGGCATCGTTATGACGAGGTGGGTAACGTGAATAATCATCCGTTGCAAGGTCTTCCGCAGATAGCTAAAGGTGTGATGTGGATTATAGGTGTTATAATCATAGTATCGGTATTGGTCAACAAGTCGCCTATAGCATTGTTGACGGGGCTTGGAGCTTTTGCCGCAGTTGTGATGTTAGTGTTCAAAGACAGCCTCTTGGGGCTTGTGGCTGGTGTGCAATTGTCCCAAAACGACATGTTGCGTGTGGGCGACTGGATTGTAGTGCCGGGAACTCCCGCCAACGGAATTGTTGCCGAAGTTTCGCTTACTGTAGTTAAAGTCCGGAATTGGGACAATACTATGGCTATGCTTCCGCCTTACACATTAGTCAGTACGTCGTTTCGCAATTGGAGAGCCATGTTCGAGAGTGGTCGTAGGCAAATTAACCGTTCATATAATATTTCAAGCGACTCAATATGCGAGCCGTCGGAGGCGATGCTTGAAGATTTGAAGACCATTCCGCTTTTCGCCGGGTTTGTCGCAGTGAAACAGCGTCAGGCTAAAGAAGGCGTTGTGGAAAATACCCGAAACTCTAAAGGATTGGTTAACGGAACGATAGAAACCAACCTCGGTCTTTTTAGGGCTTATATCACTCTGTATTTGCAGAATCATCCATTGGTGGCTCAAGATTCATTCTTGCTGGTAAGCGAATTAGAGCCTACGCCTCAAGGTGTGCCGATACGATTATATTGCTATACGAGTGTTACCGATTGGGTTTTGCATGAGTCGGTGCAAAGCGAGATTTTCGAGCATGTGGCTGTCATGGCTCCTCGTTTTCATTTAGACCTGTTCCAATATCCCATAAGCAAAGATTTCCGTGAATCATATTAAAATTTTTGATTGTAAATGCTTAGGTGTACAAGATATTGCTATAAAATTGAGTAGCTGTCCAAACATAAGCATATAAATAGGAATAGCAGGAAGCAGCAATCGGCTCCATTCTTGTTGAGCACCTAAAATAATTACAATCAAATGGCTGCAACCAAGCATATAAATAAAGCAAGAAAACCAAGGAATCCGATGCTTTTTGAAAATGATATGATAAAATAAAACAAATGTATAACAGAGAATTAGGAAATAAAGAAATTTCATATCAAGACTGGTAAAAGCCGTTATTACACCAATAGTTGAACCATAATAAGTTGAAAATAACGTGCAATTGGAATTGTGAAGTACACTTTTTGCAGTACCGATAAAATATGCGGCAAAATTCTGTTTATAAGAATTTGAAACCTCTTTTTGAATATCTTTGAGTTCAAAGTTGTCCTTTAAGCCAAGTGTTTCGCTCCAAAGGTCATCTCCTTTTTCAGCAGTATTTTCTATATAAGTTTTTATATGTTGGTTCTCTGTGTTTTTTGAGGTTAGCATTCCATATTGTCGAGCTAGATAGTATTGATTGATAGTGCTGATGGCTGTCGGTGAAAAGGTGCCATATCTAGATTCAAAAGCCTTAGTATAGGCAAAAAGCGCTATAGATGATGTCATTATTCCCGCCATGCCTGTATAAAAAATTTTGCGTTTATCTTTTTGTTTTAAGAATGCTATTATCCAAGCGACAGCACACACCGGAATGGTGTATATAGAAGCAGGTCTTATAAAAATTGCGAGTAATAGAAAAAAAGAGAAATATAAGCATGATTGCATGGAATTTCTTGTCCAAGCTATATATGCGTTGTAAACGAGGAAAACATAGCAACTAAGGGCAAGTGATTCTGTGAGAATTATGTTATTCCATGAGGTTATACCCGGGTAAATAGCATAAAACAGAGAAATAATCCATGCCAAATTCTTGTGTGAGCTTATTTGATAAACTAACTTATAAAAGCAAGGTATAGATAAAAGAAAAATAAAATGTTGCAAGATTATAGTTGCAAGATAAAAATAATGTTCATGAACACACATTTTAATCAACCCTAAAAATAAGGGATATATGGGCGTGCGTAATTTGTCGATATCGCCTAAAAGAAGTGTATCCCAAGCCTTTTCATAACCTGAACTATCAGCTGCGAGAACAGCATCTCCGAAAACTATATATAACAAGCTGTTTGTTACGGCTAGAGTTATAACGGTTCGTAAAGAGGTTATTTTAATTGCTTTCATGATAATCTTCTTCAGTGTTAACAGCCCAAATTGCCGATTTATCGCTATTTTGGTTGCGGATGGCATCCACGGTTTCCATTGCAGTGAGCATGGAATGATCCATATTGTTGTAACGGTGTTGTCCATTACGACCTATGCAATATAAATTAGAAATGCTATTTAAGAAAGTTTTAACTTTATCCAATTGGTAATAGCTTCCGATATATATAGGATATGCTTTTTTTATTTTTATTTGTGTACTGTCCAAAACATCATTGGCATCAATAAAGCCAATATTAACAAGCTCATCAATAGCCATATTTACAAATTGTTCTTCGCTCATGTTCCAAAGTTTATCACCTTCTGTACAGAAGTATTCTAATCCAATCCATTGAGTGTTAACATAATCCTTTAGCATATAAGGTGACCAGTTGTTGAATATTTGTATTCTGCCTATTTTTACATCCCGTTCTTGTATGTAGATCCATGTATCTGGTATACGTTGTTTGAAATCTGGAATCGTTGTTTGGTTGTGTATTTTCATTTTTTTCACAAGCAACCCTACGGTTATAAAATCTCTATATTGAAGGTTGTTTGCTATTTCATATACATCTTTGGGTATCTCAATGCCGCTAAGGGTGTTTATAAGTTCTTTGATGGGCATAGATGACAACAAGTGGGTACATTGGTATCGCTTGTTATCCGCTGTTTCTATATAGTCTACATGGTTGTCGGTTATGTGTATTTTGGATACTCTGGCTTGAGTGTTGATTTTTCCTCCCATCTTTTTTATGTCGCTGGCTACAGCTTCCCATAATTGTCCCGGACCATACTTGGGATAATAAAATGATTCTATTAAAGATGTTTCTATATTCTTGTTTTTGAAATGCAGCTTGTTGTAGAAAATGTTTTTGAAAAGGGTGAAAATAGATAGACCCTTTACACGTTGAGAACCCCAATCAGCACTTAGTTTAGAGGGATGAATACCCCAAACCTTCTGTGTGTAATCTTCGAAGAACATGCTGTATAATGGTTTGCCAAATCTATTAATGTAGAAATTCTCTAGATTTTCTTCCTTTTTCTTAGTAAACAAAGTACCCAAATATCCAAGACCAGACTTGAGCGTGTTTTTAACGCCCATATTAGAAAAAGTCTTCCATTTCAAAGAGATAGGATAGTCAAAGAATTTGCGGAGATAAAAAATGCGTGAAATGCGTTTTCGAGTTAACATTACGCGTTCTTGTTTTTCCGGATCTGCTCCATTTTCTGAAAACTCCGTGTTCCTATTAATGAGCTTGTCATCAATGGCTGGAGCGCCTTGAAGAGGCATGATGCTATTCCAAAAGTCATTGACCCTTCTGCTTTTGCTAAAGAAACGATGTCCACCAATATCTATACGGTTTCCCTTGTAAAGGACGGTTTGTGATATACCCCCTATTGCTTTAGTCTGCTCTAAGATAATAGGATGAATATCGGTTGATTTCAGCATTTCATAGGCGGCAGTAAGTCCAGCAGGCCCTGCTCCTATTATTATAGCTGTATTGTATTGTATTGTATTGTATTGTTCCGCATGAAAATATTGGTTTTTAGCATGTTTTTATATAATGAACTTAAGGACGAAGATAGCAGAAAGCACGTATGTGCCGATTGTCAATTTCTTGCGGTTTCCAGAGAATAGGTTGATTAGCACATAGCTTAGCAATCCAAGCACGATACCGTTAGATATACTATAAGTCAACGGCATCATTATTATACAGATAAATGCCGGTACGGCTTCGGAATAGTCGGTGAAATTGATTTTGCTCACCGATGCCATCATCATAAGACCTACGATTATCAAGGCTGGTGCTACAGCAGCACTAGGTATCGACAAGAAGAAAGGTGCTAAGAATAGCGAAATCAAGAAGCATACAGCGGCAGCGAAAGCCGTTAGTCCAGTGCGGCCTCCAGCTCCTACGCCAGCCGAACTTTCAACGTAGGTTGTAGTGGTACTGCTACCCATCATCGCACCCACAGTTGTGGCAATAGCATCTACCATAAAGGCTTTCTTCAACCAAGGAATTTTACCGTCTTTATCTATCATGTTGGCACGTGCCGATACACCGATAAGTGTACCTATCGTATCGAAGATGTCGACAAAAAGGAATGTGAACACTACTACAATCATATCCTTAGTGAGGATATGTGTCCATTCGAATTTGAATAGGATAGGTTCCATTGATGGCGGGATGCTGAAGAAACCGTCTAGTTTGGTAACCCCCATAGGTATACCTATCAATGTTGTTATGATGATTCCATAGAGCAATGCTCCAGTCACGTTTTTAACTAGTAGGATAGCCGAGATGATAAGTCCTATCAAGCAAAGTAGGGCAGGACCAGAAGTCACATTACCTATGCTTACAAGGGTAGCGTCGCTGTTCACTACGATACCAGAGTTTTGAAGTCCGAGGAATGCGATGAACAGACCGATACCGCAACCTATAGAGTTCCTTATGGTTTCTGGCAGCGAGTATAGAATCATCTCACGTAGGTTGGTTATAGTCAATAATATGAAAATAACGCCCTCTATGAATACTGCCGTCAGTGCGAATTGCCATGTGTAGCCGAGTGTCATGCACACTGTGTAGGTGAAAAATGACAGCAATCCGATACCGGGAGCTAAGACGAACGGCAATTTGCCGTATACAGCCATTAGCATTGTGGCTAGTCCCGAGATTACGGCTGTCGTTGTGAACACTGCACCACGATCCATGCCGGCCGCACTAAGCACGTTTGGAGCAACGGCTAGGATATATGCCATAGTAAGGAATGTGGTGATACCTGCGATAAGTTCAGTTTTTACGTTGTGTTGCTTTGGATTGAATCCGAAAAGTTTGTTAAGCATAGATGTATTTAATTATATGGGTTTTCATGAAATGTCGCAAAATTACTCAAAAAACTCATAATAATACCATATTGATGTTAAAAAACTGTTTTTTAGTGCCGTTCAGTTATGGTATATCGAAGCGGTAATAAAAAAGAAGCAGCCAAAATCTAACTCTTGGCTGCTTGTGGCTTTGCATTGTAGCATGCTTTTATTTTTCCTCTTCTTCGCTTCCTTCGGTATTGCCTTTGTTATACTCTTCTTCTGGGATATATTGAAGAACGTTATATCCGTCGGGAGTGATGTGAAGATGATTGTTTTCTGTTATTGCGTAGAATGTGTATTGAGTTCCGTCTAGCTCAAGCATTTTAAGTGATTTGTCGCTTGGTGTATAAGACTTCCATGTGAAATTCTTAGCAGCTTTAGAGCTGCCTAATGTTTCGATATATTCGTATGTTCCATTCCCTGATACATCGAATACGTAGGCTTCATAATAGTAAGTTGGAGCGTTATTGGTGATGCTTTTAAGAACCCACTTCGTTCCGCATAGTCCAGTTGATAGCGGATTATCTTCGATATATTGAACATCGTTGTCATCAGAGCTGTTGCATGAAGTAATAGTTGCCGAAGCTAGCATCATCACAATCAATAATAATACGTTTCTGAATGTAAGTTTCTCTTTCATTGCTTTTTGAAATAAATTATAATTAAAAATAAATGTGTTGTATAATGTTCAGCACTGCCATAGATTTGCAGTGTGGTTTTCGGCACAAAGATACGATAAAAAAGATTCCCTATGTGTTATAGAAATAAAAACATATTAAAATTTACTTCAGCAGGTTAGCGTTCCTTTTCAGACCATCCAATTTGGCACGCTTCACCGCGCTATGTCGAAATATGTTGATAAAGCTATCATGGCTCATGTCAGTAATGTCTTCTAATGTTAGGCTGAGAAAGGCTTCGCTGGGGTCGAACTCCTCAATTTGTGTGGGCATGGCGTGCTGGTTGTGCGGACAGCACATTTGGCACGTGTCGCATCCATAGACTCGGTTGCCCATCGTTTCTTTCACCCATGCGGGCAATTCGCCTCTGCGTTCAATCAACTGGCATGACAAGCAACGTCGGGCATCTAGTCCGCTATCGCCATTCAACGCTCCTCCAGGGCAAGATTCCTCGCAGCGTCGGCAATCGCCGCATGTATCGGCGCAAGGCGGGTCGGGTTGTAGCTGTAGGGTGGTTATAAGTTCTCCTAGGAAGAAGAAGGAGCCTTTACCCGGGATTATTAGCAGGTGATTTCGCCCTATCATACCGATGCCGGCTTTTCTAGCCCAGTATTTTTCCCTTATGGGAGCAGTATCTACACATATCCGTGATTCAGAATTCCAATTCGTTTCGATGAAGCGTGCGAGTGCTTTTAGTCGCTTTCTCAGCACCTCATGGTAATCATCTCCGTATGCGTACACCGAGAATTGCGGAGCATCGGCAGCCTGCTTAACGCTAGGGTAGTAGTTTAATGCCACGCATATTATGGTTTTGGCGTTAGGGAAAAGCTCTGTTGGATTATCGCGCAATTCTTTGTAACGTGCGGCATATTCCATGCAGTCGTTTTTGCCGCTCTCAATCCAGTTGTTATATTGTGCTATCGCATCTTCATCCACGCGTTCGGCGCGAGCAAATCCACAAGCGTCAAAACCAAGTTCTAAGGCTTTGGCCCTGATAGTTTCTTTTATGTCGTCGTGGAGGGTGTTGCTCATACGCAGTAATGGCTATTTTTCGTCAGAAGCCTTAATTCGCTCAAAGGAATACCCCTTTTTCTGTAGCCATTCAATAGCTCTAGGAAGGGCGTATTTCATATTTTTCTCGGCTTTAAGCGAGTCGTGGAACACTATAATAGAGCCTTTGCGCGCATATCTTTTCACGTTCTTCAACACTTGCTCGCCTGAAAGTTTGTTGCTGTAGTCACGGGTCACCAAGTCATACATTACTATGGTGTAATGCTCCCGAAGCACGCTTATCTGGGTCCATCTCAACAATCCGTGAGGAGGACGGAACAACGGCGATTTTATGAGAATGTTAGCTTCAGCCACGTTACGTAAATATCGGCGGGAAGTCACTTTCATCCCTTGCAGGTGGTTCATTGTGTGGTTTCCTACGCTATGTCCTCGGCGTTTTATCTCTTCAAATAGCTCGGGATTGCGTTTCACGTTGTCGCCTACGCAAAAAAATGTGGCTTTCACTCCATATTTATCGAGTGTGTCAAGCACCCACGGTGTAACCTCAGGAATAGGTCCGTCGTCGAATGTGAGGTACACGCACTTGCGTTTCTTGTGCAGTCGCCACACGCATTCGGGGAAAAACACTCTATAAAATAAAGGCGGTTGTTCTATCAGCATAGTCGATATAAATATAGAGGGATAACAATTGAGTTATCCCTCTTGTTTTGACATTATTAATTAGCTGAACTTTTTTTGCGGTTTTCTTGAATGTATAAGCGTTCAACGTTTACGCCTATTTTGCTAATTTCCTCAATCAATCCTTCTAATTTGTCTTCTGCAATCTCGCTATAAGTCTTGATATAGTCCATAAACAACGTTTGATCTATATACATGTCGTATGTTGTCAGGCGGCTATATAGGCTAGGTGAAAGCTGTTGGTAGAATCTCACGTTTTCGGCGTATTTCAAAATCTCATGGCGTAAGATTTCCTCGGCTTTCTTCGCATCCTCTTTATTGCCGGTGAACTCGCTTAGCAAATAATAGTCGTGCGCGATGTTCTCACCAGTCTGGATAGAATAAGGGCAAGCCTTTTCTGGCAATTTGGTGATGATGAGGTCAAGCACGTTGCGAGCTTTCTTATAGCTTTCGTCTACAAACGCTTTGGTCTTTGCGTATTCAGGAGTATCCTTATCCATAGACTCAAGTTCTACTTCCTTGGCGTAACCTTCTTGTATAAGACTGCCAGCCAAGTCGAGCATAGACGAGCGAACTGTAGATACCATGCGGCGAACGGTTTCGTCAAGGTATATAGAACCCGGCTCAGCCGTATCAAGACCTCCCCAACGGAATTTCTTGGTCACGTTCTCATACATCTTGTCGGTATTAACTCCAGTTTCTCCGTCCATGTTGTAAAGGACTGGGGTCACTTGATAAGCCATACCGGTGTTGAGCATATATGGGTTTAATCCCAAGAAATACTTATCTGGAACGGTCATTGCGAAATATGTAGGACGTTTCCAGCCTTCGGCAATGCTAGAAGCTATAATATCCAGCGACATCACTTTGCTTGAGCTCATTGCTCCCTCGGCTGCCGTGTTGCGTTCTTTCAACATGTTCACGTCGATATATTCGCAGATGTAGTCTTTGTATCTTTCAGGCACTACGTTCTGCTTGATAACATCGTCGGCATTCACTGGGATGTACATTACAGGATATTTTATTTCAGAAAGTCCATATTTAGGATTCTTAGAATTAGGGCCATAGAATAGCTCAAGCGACTTCAAGGCTGGCACTGGCATAGTGTCTGGCTCAATGAAGTAGCCGTATTGCCTTTGCTCATAGGCGAAAGAGTCGTCGTGCGCAAGCATTGGAAGCGGTTTCGACTCGTAGGCGTTACGACGCATCTGGTCGATATACCAGTCGGTTGCCAAATAGCTTAGGTTGACCACACGCACGTCGGTACGGTAACCTTCTACTTCTTGAGCGTACCATAGCGGGAATGTGTCGTTGTCGCCATTGGTGAAAATGATACCGTTTTCGTCAACGCTCGACAAGTAGTTCATACCGAAATCACGGGCACAATATCTGCCTGAACGGTCGTGGTCGTCCCACGTCTGGCTCACCATTTGTAGCGGAATAATCAATCCTACTATGCTTGCCACGATAGCCACGATAGTGCTTTTCTTGTCGTTTACGGCTATTTGAGCGTTCTTGTTCACCTTGTTAAGTATGTCGATTATGATTTTCCATAATCCGGCGACTCCCATACCCACCCATATAGCGAAAGCGTAGAACGAGCCGGCATAGGCATAGTCGCGCTCACGAGGTTGGTTAGGTGTCTGGTTCAAGTATATCACAATGGCAATACCAGTCATGAAGAACAAGAAGAATATAACCCAGAATTGCTCAATGCCGCGCTTGTTGGAATAGGCTTGCCATAATAGTCCTATGATACCGAAGATAAGCGGTAGCATATAGAATACGTTATGTCCCTTGTTTCCAGTTGTCAACTCGCTTGGCATCAGGCTTTGGTCGCCTAAGCGGGCGTTGTCGATAACAGGAATACCGGTAATCCAGTTTCCTTGAGTTATTTCTCCGCTGCCTTGTATGTCATTCTGTCTGCCAGAGAAGTTCCACATGAAATATCTCCAATACATGTAGCTCAATTGGTAATCGAGGAAGAACTGCAAGTTTTCGAGGAAAGTAGGCTTAAGTTTGGTGTCATATACTTCAGCCATGCCGTTACGGTCAAGTCGTGCGGCTACGTTAACCCTATTGCCTTTCATTCCTATCCATTCTTGGTATTGCTTAGCGTGAAGCCCGCTGTACATGCGAGGGAACAGCATGTCAAGCTCCGGATTCATCTTATAATCCTTAGACTTGCCTATCGCAATGTATTCATCGGGTTCAGAGGCATCTTTTTTCACCTTTTTAGCGTAAAGCGTTTTCCCTTCGCTCACCACAGGCTTATAGTTGCCTGCTCCGCTGACGTCTTGATAGACTACGCCCGAATTGAACGTTTGTCCATAAAGCAACGGGCGGTCGCCATATTGCTCACGGTTCAAGTAGCTGGCAAGCGAGAATACGTTGTCAGGCGAGTTCTGGTCGATAGGAGTCTGTGCGTTAGAGCGGATAAGAATCACAGCATAAGAAGAATATCCTATGAAAATAACGAATATGCTCATTGCTGTTATGGTGAATATGCGTACTGGGATATTCTTGCAGAATTTCCACAAATATATTGCAAGAGCCGCAATAAGCAAGAACGGCAACAAGAAACCGTCGCCTATGAGCAGCATACCCGAGAAGAATACGCTCAAGAAGAACGATAGCTTGATGCGTAGCGTGCTTTGTTGCTTGTAAAGCTCATAAATGCACCATGCGAATATGGCTACATCTAAAACGGCATACACGATAACGCCAACATTGTAGCTTGCTCCCAGTCCGTTCACAAATAGCAACTCAAACCATTGACCCATTTCAACGAATCCAGGAACCAATCCGTAAAGAATTAATACGATTATGGCGAATGAAACCAGCAACGCTATCAATGAGCCTTTCACCGATGTGTTCTTGTATTTCTTATAATAGAACACTAGCACAATGGCTGGAATACATAGCAAGTTCAACAAGTGGACAGCTATGGAAACGCCTATCACATAGGCTATCAGTATCAGGTAACGGTCGCTGTGGGCTTCATCGGCGTGGTCTTCCCATTTCAAGATTAGCCAGAAAACGAGAGCCGTACAGAAGGACGAGAACGCATACACTTCGGCTTCAACGGCTGAGAACCAGAATGTGTCGCTCCAAGTGTACACCAAAGCTCCGCATATTCCGCTACCGAAGATAATGAGCATCTGTGTGAGCGACATCGAGCCTTCCTCGCCGTCTTTTACAACAAGCCGTCTTACCAAATGCGTAATAGTCCAGAAAAGCAATAGTATGGTGCCTGCGCTCAACAATGCGCTCATTGCGTTAACAGCCATAGGCACTTTTGATATGTCGCCACCCACGAAGTTGATGATGAAGCGTGCGGTGAGCATGAAAATAGGGTTGCCGGGCGGATGTCCTATTTCAAGTTTGTAACCTTGTGAAATGTATTCTGGGCAGTCCCAGAAGCTGGCGGTTGGCTCTAGCGTGAGCATGTAGGTGACAACAGCCACTACAAACATGAGCCATCCAAGCGATGTGTTTATTACGTTGTATTTTCTCATTATGTTGAGATGAATAATGTTATTTTTCTTTGTTTAAACTGCAAATCAACAAGCAAAGATAATACAACACGGCTAATTAATCTTTAAATATGCCTAAAAATTAAGATTTTATAATAGGAATAGCCCCTTGGCGATGGGCTGTGGAGAGAAAATTGCGGATATTTTCGTGCTGAAAATAAAAAATATGCGGTATGTTTTGGCACGGTTCGCAGATTATAACTACTTTTGAATGTGCGGAAAATATTTTCCGATAATGAACCGAATAAAATTTGCTTGATATGAAAAAAATATTCTTGATTTTATCTTTGGTTATTGCAGTGTGCATGAGCGTTGCAGCTCAACCTCATTTGTCGAAAGTGCAAGTAATCTTAGTCCCCGACCGTGCTGATGCCTTGTATCATGTGGGCGAGAAAGTGAAAATGAAACTTATGACCTTGGATTGCGGCGTGCCTATCAACGATGCGGTGGTAGATTATGAGGTGAGTGAGGATCTTATGCCTGTGCGTGAAAGCAATACGGTGAAGTTGAAAGGATGCGAAACGATAATAAGCATTGGCACAATGAAGAAGCCTGGATATTTGCGTGTGAAAGCCAAGGTGAATCATGAGGGCAAAACCTATACAACCCTTTCTACTGTAGGTTTTGATACAGACAAGCTTGTGCCTACAGTGACTATGCCCGATGACTTCAGGGATTTCTGGAACAAGAATTTGGAAATAGCCAAGAAATTGGATGTGAAGCCAGAAATGGAACTGCTAGCCGACCGTTGCACTAAAAAAGTGAATGTTTATCATGTATCGTATGCTAATATCAACGGTTCTAGGATGTATGGTGTGCTTACTATGCCAGTTGCCGAAGGCAAATATCCGGCAATTTTGCGTTTACCGGGGGCGGGTGTAGGCAGGAAAGGCGGAGATATAGCTCATGCCGAGAAAGGCGTTATAATATTGGAGTTGGGAATCCACGGCATACCTGTTAATTTGAGTGGCAGCGTGTACAACGATTTGGAGAATGGAGTGCTTTCGTCATACTATGTGGACGGTATGGACAATCGTGACACTTATTTCTATAAGCGAGTTTATATGGGATGCGTGCGTGGCGTAGATTTCTTGTTGTCTTTGCCTCAATGCAATGGCAAGATTGGCACATTGGGCGGAAGCCAAGGCGGGGCGTTGTCTATAGTGACATCGTCGCTTGATAGCCGAGTTGCTGCCACAGCTGTGTATTTCCCTGCTTTCTGCGATATGGAGGCGTATACTCATGGTCGTGCCGGCGGTTGGCCTCATGTGTTTAAGTTTAAAGGCAACTGCACTAAGGAGAAATTGAATACAGCCCGTTATTACGATGCTTCCAATTTTGCACGCGGATTGAAAGCTCCAGTTTATTATGCGTTCGGATATAACGATATAACTTGCGCTCCTACGTCTACCCAATCAACCTATAACGTGATAACCGCGCCAAAGCAAGTGAATATAGGTGAGAACATAGGACACTGGCTATTCCCAGAGCAGAATAATGCTATGTGGGATTGGATTATTGCCGAACTGAAGAAACAATAACAAGATAATGCCGTAGCCTTATGGATATAGTTTTGATCGTTTTGGCAGGGCTTTGCTTTATTCTCGGCTTTTTAGGCTGTGTGTTGCCGGCTTTGCCTGGTCCTCCACTTAGTTATGTGGCAATGTGGTTGTTGCAGTGGAGCGGTTATGTGCATTTCAGCACCACCTCGTTGGTGGTATGGGCGTTAGTGACTATTGCCGTCACGGTGATAGATTTCTTGCTCACACCGTGGATGACCAAGCGTTTCGGTGGAAGTAAAGCAGGAAGTTGGGGGTCGATGATAGGACTAGTGGTGGGAATGTTCTTGCCTTGGCCTGTGGGACCGTTGATTGGTCCTTTTGCAGGAGCGCTGTTAGGTGAGATATTAGTGAGCAGGAAAGATACCGCATCGGCTACGCATGCCGCATTAGGCTCGTTCTTGTCGTTCTTCGTAGGCACTGGCATCAAGCTGCTGGCATGCGGAGGTATGCTAGCAGCATCCATCATAGCTATTTAATAACTTTGTGAATCGAAAAAGGAAAACATGGCATTTCATAGTATATACGACTCTCGTAGAGTGTGGAAAGTGGCTTTGATAGCCGTTTCGCTCTTGCTGGTGGGCAATTTTGTCTATTTCTCCAATGACTTGGTCACCGACTTGTCGGAGCAAGAGCGTGACCGTATGCAGATATGGGCTGATGCTACTAAAGAACTAGCCACCATGTCCTATGCCGACTCTACAGCCGTCACAAATGTCAATTTCTTGTTAAGTATCATCGAGGCTAACGATAATATTCCGGTTCTGCTTGTCGATGAGAATGATAATATTTTGCTTCATCGTAATTTTAAGTTGCCTGACCCGTCGGACAGCCTAGGCGGCTTGTATGACATATCTCCCATAAACAAGGAATTTCTGGAAGGAAAATTGAAGAACCTGAAAAAGACATCCAATGTAATCGACATCCAGATTGACGATGGCATTACCCAGCATTTGTATTACGAAGATTCCACGCTGTTGAGGCGGTTACTTTTCTATCCCTATGTGCTGTTGGGGGCACTTGTGGTCTTTGTGCTTGTGGTTTATTTCGCCTTAGTGAGCATCAAGAAAGCCGAGCAAAACAAGGTGTGGGTGGGATTGTCCAAGGAAACGGCTCACCAGTTGGGAACACCCATATCGTCGCTTATGGCATGGATGCAGATGTTGGAAATATCGGAAGTAGACAAGTCGATAGTAGAGGATATGAACAAGGACGTACACCGATTGTCCGTTATTGCCGACCGATTCTCTAAGATAGGCTCTAAACCCGAGATGGAATTGGTGTTTATCAACGAGTCGGTTGTAAACAGCCTAGAGTACATGCGTACCCGCATATCACAGCGAGTGAAACTCACCATAAACACGGCAAAGGAGGAGTGCGGAACGCTTTTGTGCCTATCGCTCTTTGAGTGGGTTATGGAGAACCTCACCAAAAATGCTGTTGATGCGATGCAAGGCGCCGGTGCTATAGATGTTACGGTGTCGAGCAACACTAATATGATTTGTATCGATATTACCGACACAGGCAAAGGAATAGCCAGAAAAAATTTTAAGACGGTGTTTAATCCTGGTTATACTACCAAGAAACGTGGTTGGGGGCTTGGTCTGACTCTAGTGAAACGTATTATTGAAGAATATCATGGCGGTCGCATATACGTTAAGGATTCGGAAATAGGCAAAGGAACAACATTCCGTATAGAGTTACCCAAAAAATAGGAAAAATCAGCTTGATTAACATTTTTAAATTAGGCAGGTAAAAAGATTACGCATTATACCTACCTTTGTACCTTATTATCAAATAATAAGGATATTTTACATATATGAGCGAGAGGCTGTTATGAAATTTTCAATCAATCTATTAAGCCAAAATTTTCGTAAAAGTATACGATATTACAATTGACATATTTATTTACTAATTCATCAATTATGCAAAAACTAGCATTAAAATTGTTATTGTTGCTCACCGTATTTGTGGGTGGCAATGTTTTTGCGTATGCTGAAAAAGCGAAATTAAGACTTTGGAGTAAAAGAAAAACGCTAACTTGTTGAAAGTCAGCGTTTCGATGTGGTCCCACTTGGGCTTGAACCAAGGACCCCCTGATTATGAGTCAGATGCTCTAACCAACTGAGCTATAGGACCTGCTTTTTCTAGTTGCCTTGAAAAGCGAGTACAAAGGTATGCTATTTATTTGAAAATTGCAAATCTTATGCCTTTACTTTTTCAAAAAATGTGTTTTGGAACGATTTTCGGGCGTAATCATTGTTCTTTCGACATGCTTGTCGCAAGTTTGTTGATTTTCTTCATCTGGAAGATAATCATTATTGTGGTTACAAGAGTTGCCACGAAATCAGATACGGAGTAGGCAGTCCATATTCCTGTGAGTCCGAACATTTTTGATAATATGTATATTAGTGGCAAAAGGAATAGGATTTGGCGGGTGAGGCTTAAAAAGATTGATTTGCCTGCGAGTCCTAGTGATTGGAACAAGTTGGTAGATACAATCTGGAATCCTACAGCCCAAAATATTACAGTCCCGATGCGTAAAGCAACGGCTGTTTTCTGTATTAGCTCGGCATCGGTGGTGAACACTCGGGCAATATATTCTGGAAATAATTGGGCTACTAAACAACCGATAAAAGTGACTGCAGACGATGCCGCCACAGAAAGCCAATAAGCCTTTTTCAAACGGTTGAATTTGCGCGCTCCATAGTTGAAACCGATAATGGGCTGCATGCCTTGCGTGATACCGACAACAACCATAACAAGCAGTTGAGCGTAGGTCATGAGTATGCCTAACGCACCTACGGCATCATCACCGCCATAGGAGTGCAGTAGGTTGTTCACAATGCCGTTTAACGCGCTGCCTGCCATGTTCACCACGAAAGGAGCTGCACCGATGGCTGTAATAGAGGTGAATATGCTCCAGTGCAAGCGGTAAATACCAGGTTTGAAGTGTAATTCGCTCTTTTTAGAGAAGAAATGGGACATGACAAAGAGCATTGAAATGGTCATAGCAATATCGGTTGCTATTGCGGCTCCTTTTATACCCAAGCCGAGCCAGAAAATGAAAGCGGGTGCTAAAATCACGTTCATTCCTGCGCCGATAAACATAGTCACCATGGCACGTGTAGGGTAACCCGATGCACGCATTATGTTGTTGAACGAGAAACAAAGGTTCATCATCAACATACCTGGAAGAATGTAAGCCATAAAGTCGTGAGCATAGGGCAGGGTTACATCGCTAGCTCCAAAGAGTCTTAGGATGTCGTCTAAGAATATGGCAAACAACGTAATGTAGATTGCACCGAATAAGAGTGTTAGCACAAGGCTGTTGCCTAGTATCATTTCAGCCTTACGCTTATCGTTCTGTCCAAGCACGATTGAAATGCGTGCAGCCGCACCAGCTCCTATAAGTGTTCCGACTGCAGCCGAAAGATTCATTACAGGAAATGTGATAGCCAGTCCGGCAATAGCATCGCTGCCAACACCTTGTCCTATGAATATGCGGTCTACGATGTTATAAAGCTGCATCACTACTATACCCACTATTGCGGGCAGACTATATTGCCATAGTAATTTTCCTATCGATTCGTTCCCTAATTGAAGCATTTTATTGCTATTATCTTCCATATCTATTCCTCTTCTTTTTTTGCGGAGCAAAGGTACTGAATAATTGTATAAAAACTGCATCCTACCGTTAAAAAAGTAATTTTTTTATGGCTTTTCGTCATTTTTGTGTAAGTTTGTAAAACTATCTCAAAATGCGTTAATCGTAAGGACGATGATTTACAAATATGACTATCTCGTTATCGGTTCTGGTATAGCCGGAATGAGCTTTGCTTTGAAAGTGGCAAAGACTGGAAAAGTTGCTTTAGTATGTAAAACTACGCTAGATGAGGCTAACACAGCATTGGCGCAGGGTGGCGTGGCTTCGGTAACAAACACGTTTGTCGACAATTTCGACAAACACATAAAAGATACAATGATTGCAGGCGACTGGTTGAGCGACCGGGCTGCTGTCGAGAAGGTTGTAACGGAAGCACCGTCGCAGATTCAGGAACTAATTCGATGGGGAGTAGATTTCGATAAAAACGAGAATGGTGAATTTGATTTGCATCGTGAGGGTGGACACTCCGAGTTCCGTATCCTGCATCACCAAGACAACACTGGTTTTGAGATTCAAGAAAGCCTGATAAAGGCAGTTAGGACAAATCCTAATATAGATGTCTACGAGCGTCATTTTGCGGTGGAAATATGCACACAACACCATTTAGGTAAGATTGTAACCCGCCGTACACCCGATATTACTTGCTATGGAGCTTATGTGCTTGATGAGGAGAGCGGCAGGGTCGATACATTCCTTTCAAAAGTTACCCTTATGGCTACCGGTGGCTGTGGAGCCGTTTATCGCACTACCACCAACCCGCTGGTTGCAACTGGCGACGGAATAGCTATGGTCTACCGTGCAAAGGGTACTGTTCAAGATATGGAGTTTGTCCAATTTCACCCCACAGCCCTCTATCATCCTGGCGACCGTCCGTCGTTCCTAATCACAGAGGCAATGCGTGGCTACGGAGCGGTGCTTCGCACGCTCGATGGCAAGGAGTTCATGCACAAGTATGACGAACGTCTGTCGTTAGCACCTCGTGATATAGTGGCTCGTGCCATTGACAATGAGATGAAAATGCGTGGTGATGACCATGTATATCTTGATGTTACGCATAAAGATCCAGAGGAAACAAAACACCATTTCCCTAATATATACAAGAAATGTTTAAGCCTTGGTATTGACATCACCAAGGATTATATTCCTGTGGCTCCAGCCGCGCATTATCTATGTGGCGGTATCAAAGTCGACCTTAACGCATGTTCTTCTATCCAGAGGCTATATGCTGTGGGCGAATGTTCTTGTACGGGGCTTCATGGCGGCAACCGCCTGGCTTCAAATTCTCTGATAGAAGCTGTAGTCTATGCCGATGCGGCAGCTAAACATTCAATGGCTCATATAGGTGAATATTCTTATCGTGAGGATATTCCCGAATGGAACGATGATGGAACACAGCATCCTGAGGAAATGGTGCTTATCACGCAAAGCGAGAAAGAGGTGGGGCAGATTATGGGTACATACGTGGGTATAGTGCGTAGCAATCTGCGTCTTGACCGTGCATGGAACCGTCTTGATATTCTTTATGAAGAAACCGAGAAATTGTTCAAGTCAAGCAAGGTGTCACGTAAGATATGCGAGTTGAGAAACATTATCAATGTGGGCTATCTTATCATGCGTCAAGCAAAGGAACGCCACGAGTCCCGAGGACTTCACTACACCATCGACTATCCTCCCCAAAAATAACATTTACCGTATAAAGTCTAAAAGCAAGTTATCCCCTGTCAAAAAACTGGGGATAACAATTGTACGGTAATTTTATAGATTTGAACTGTAGGGTAATGCTTTGATAAACGTTTCCATAAATTTCCAGTCGGGAGTATTGTCTATCTTAACAGGTAGTTTTATATATATGTTATCTAACCTTTTAAGCCTGACTTGTCTGCCAAAGTCAAATTTTGGTTTGAATAGGGAAAGAATTGAAAGAATAAACATATTAACATAAATATTATTATGTATTTGCTCATATTCTGGATTTATAAAAGATAGTGTGTGAACATTATCATCACTGAAATACTCATATTGATGATAAAAGACATTGCAGAACATATCAATTGTTATCCTGTTTTTGCATAACATTTTGTTCTTGTCCAAAGCATTTTCCTTATCAATAATGGACGTTCTTCCATTATTATAAGATGATGCTGTTATAAGGGGAACATCTCCAGCTATTCGTTCGCTTTCAACAATGCGTTCACCTTTATCTATAACAAAAAGGTTGTTTTTATCAAATTTGTTTCGTTTGTAATCCGTTCTGCCAATACCAAGTTTAAATGTTTTCCACTTGTCTGTATTAAGCGGTGGTATTTTGTTGGTATGGCTGAAACTATCCTTTGTTATATTTTCTCCGATTAATTCAAATAGGTCGATTTCGCAAATATCTTTATCAACTAAGCCCAATTGGTCTTTTAAAGCGAATATAATATATTCTTTAATTGTTTTTGAGAAATTGGATGGATTTAGTTTGCTATAGTCTGTTTTTGAGTGTGCTTGTATGAGCCACTCATCGTTGGTCTTTATTTTTTGATATACAATATTAATTCCGTCAGCTGGAATTTTGCGATTAAGAATATTTAAAAGGTGTTTTTTGTTTCTATTCCATAAATTGAAAATGTCGGTTCTTCCTCTGTTTTTAGATAAAACAAAACCGTCATCTTTCATGTCATATAGAATCACTTCATTTTCTCCATGAGGTGAGTGAGTTTCAAGTACTGCGATTGCGGTATTTGTCGCTGCGTTAGGCATAAAAAGTTCTTTAGGCATGTTTATAACATACTTCAAAGTATGCTTAGATAAAATTCTGTCCCTAACATCATCATCGTTAAAAAATGTTGATAGCGGAGCTATTACAACAAGGTATCTGCTTACAATATCTGCGAGTTTTTCTATAAATTGTATTTCTTTTTTGGTAGGATTGTCCTTGTTGTCTTTTCCTCCATATGGAGGGTTAATAAAACCGATAGTTGGTGAGATACCCTGTTCCTTTAATCGAGTTAAAATATTGTGCGTGTTTTGTGAGAAAAAATCTTCGTGGAATATTTGAGATTTTCCATCACCTCTAAACAGCATATTAGAAATGGCTAAAGTATACATGACAGAATTAGATTCAAATCCTATCAATTGCTTGCTTTTAACTGTTTTGATTGTGTCTTTTTTGTTTGCAATATTAGAACCGTCAATAGTAGATATAATTTTGTTCATTGCCGCAATGAGGAACGCGCCTGTTCCACAGCAGCAGTCAATGATGCAATCGTTATACTTTATGGGAATAAGCTCAGTAAATAATTCCGTAATATGGTGCGGGGTTAAAACAATTCCTTTTTTAACATTCGTTATCCCTGCAAATCGTAAGAATTCCTCATAAAATTTGCCGATAATATCATAACTGGATTTAAACTCAAAAAGAGGTATAACATTATCTTGCAACTCTATAAGAATTTCTTTTAGAGTGTCGCTGTTGCGAAGTCGTATATCTGTTTTTAAGAAAGCCAATTCATTAATAAGAACATGTATTTTCTCTTGCGGTAAGCCCTCTTTTTTCAACGTTTTCTCAACAAAAGTTGGAATGTCGTCCGCTATTGAGTCGGGATTACGTTGTTGAAAAGTGTTCTTGAAATCGTTGTTTTTGTTAGGATCATATAGGCAAATCATAAGAGCGCTCAAAAGTATCGGTCTTTTTTGAGAGTCTATGTCACGAAGTTTCTTATTAATGATTATAGAAGATTTGGAGATGTCGTTGGATATTTTTTCCTTATCTATATTTTGAAATAGGGATAAGTAGTCATCTTCATTTAAAATCTCTGCTATTTTGCAATCTATTATTTCATTTTTTGATAGTCTGAACGTAGAAATCCGATGGTTATATTCGTTGTTAATATCTCCTGATGCGGCAATACCCAAAATTTTCCAATTATAAAAATAATTGTGTATGGATTCTGATAGGTTGCTCAAATTATTATCCTTAAAGAAGGATAGATACCATTTGACCCCATCAACAGCATATTTCTCGATGTTAGAAAACTCTTTTGATTCATGGTCCGATACAGAATCTTTATTCTCTAGCAGAATAAGGAGCTTGCTGTTTTCATTAATATAAATTAAATCAGGTTCTCCTCTTTCATTAGTTTGTTTTTTGCTGGCATTAGCTAAACAAGATTGAACAAAAGAATTGTTTGTTTTCTTTGCAATCCATGTTCCATTGAAATTTTTAGTTTCAATAAACTTACGAAGTTGAAAGTCCTTTTCAGTTTCGTTTTTTCTAATCTTTTTAGTTGCCATAGCAATATAGTTTGGAGTTTTTTGTTTTGTCTAGAGGGATTTTTTGAAGGCGCGGCGGCGTTTGTGCTGGGTGGTGTCGAAATATTGCCATTGCGATTGCACTTTTTCGTTCACCTCAAGCTCCGGATTGCTCTCGGCATACACATAACCGTTGCCTATAAAGGCGGGGATAAGGTCGGCAAACAATAGTGCGTTTACTCCCTTGCTCTGATATTCGGGTTTCACAGCGACAAGCATCAAGTCGATAACATCGTTCTTTCCTCGTAAGGCTTTCAACATGTGCCACCAGCCGAATGGGAACAGTTTGCCTCGTGACTTTTGTAATGCTTTCGACATCGACGGCAACGTGATGCCTACGCCTATCAATTCTCCGCTTTCCTCGGTTATTAGGCACACATTCTCAAGCCTTAGTATAGGCAAATACATCTTTATGTAATGGTCGATTTGCTTTTGAGTGAGCGGTGAGTAGCCATATAGTGGGTCGTAAGCCTCGTTGATGAGCTTGAAAATAGCTTCGCCATAGTCTTTTACCAGTTTGTTGGCGCTAGTATATTTAGGCGTATTCAGTTTGTATTTCTTGCGTATTATGTCGGCTATACGTGACATCTTTTCTGGAATACCGTCAGGAATCATAATCTTAAATTCCACCCAATCAATCTCCTTCTCAAAGCCAAGTTTCTCGATGTGTTGAGGATAATAAGGATAGTTGTAGATGGTTGCCATTGTGCCTATTTGGTCATAACCCTCAATAAGCATACCTTCAGGATCCATGTCGGTGAAGCCCAGCGGGCCCACGATGGTGTCCATTCCTTTTTCACGTCCCCATTGTTCCACAGCCCCTATAAGAGCCTTGCTCACTTCCTCGTTGTCTATAAAGTCCACAAAGCCGAAACGCACGTGTCGATCATTGTATTTCTTGTTGGTCACATTGTTTATGATGCCGGCGATGCGCCCCACAGGCTTGCCTGTGGTGTCGTCGTATGCCATGAAATATTTAGATTCGCAGAACTCAAAAGCTGGGTTGCCCTCGGGTGTAAGCGTGTTCAACTCGTCAAGAACGAGCGAAGGCACATAATATTCGTTATTCTTATAAAGATTTATGCTGAAATCTACAAACTTTTTCAGTTCTTTCTTCTTAGCAGGAATTTCCTTGATAATAATAGCCATAATATATTATATATTTCCAATCCTCAAAATTACGCAAAAAAAAGCATAGAAGCTAAATATTAACAAAATATATAAATATAAAGCGGTTGTGCATAATGTCACAACCGCTTTATTGGTCAATAGTTAGAACGTGTTATCGGCTTAATACTTTTGTTGTGTTGTTGTCTATATTCACGATAAATACGCCTTTATATGGCAACGGAATTGTCATAGTGTCTTCTGTTGATATCCCGCTAAATATCAAAACACCGTTTGTTCCGTACACTTTTATGTGTTGGTTGGAAGAAAGACCAGCCACGTAAAGATTGTTGTTATATGCCCATGTTTTTAATATTTTATTTGTTATATCGTATACATTGGTCAAATCTTGTACAGACACATTACATGTGGTTGCATATTTAGTGCCGTCAACACCGTGAATAGTAGCGGTAACAATTGTTTTACCGTAAGATAGGCTGGCAATTACACCGTTTTGGTCTACGCTTATTATGTTATTGTTGTCGCAATCCCATTCGATGTGGTCATAATCGGCATTCAACGGTATAGGAAATATTGGAATAACATTCATGTCACCTTTAGCCATAATAATATTTTTCTTATTGCTGGTTATTCCATTTAGTGCCGATGATGTTCTGCCTTCTATTATCATTTTTGGAGTGGGGTTAAAAGCTGTATTAGATGGCTTGCTTTCATCACCTAAAGTTCCATGATAGTTACGTCCCCAAGCCCATACGCTTCCGTCGTTCTTATTGGCAAGTGTAGTGTGTCCGTTAGAAATAATGCTTGACACATCATCCATGATTCTAATAGGCGATTCGGATGCGGAGTTGCCACCGTCACCTAATTGCCCGAAACCATTGTCGCCATAAGCCCAAAGGCTGCCATCGTTCTTGACATATTGGATATAGTTAGAACCTACGGCAACATTGCTCACATCGCCAGCTACTTCGGTTGGGATAGAATCGTTAGCGCCCCAAGTCCATAGGCTTCCGTCATTTTTGATAGCGGCGACAATGTCGCCCCCTGATGCCGAAGCCGTTACGATAGCCACATCGTTTAATATTTCGCTTGGTTCCCATCGGTCTTGAGTACTGCCATCTCCAAGTTGTCCTTTGTCGTTGCGTCCCCAAGACAATAGTGTGCCGTCATCTTTTATAGCGAATGAACTGCACCATCCCGATATGGCAGAAACAACATTCTCCATGATTTGTACGGGTTCTTTTTGAGTTGTGGTAGTTCCGTTTCCTATCTGACCGAAATCATTTCGTCCGCACATCCACAATGTGTTGTCATCCTTGATTATTGCAGTAGTTTGTCCGCCAGCCGATACCGAAACCACGTTATCCATCACCTTTATAGGATTGGCAGAGCCTAGAGTGGAGTTGTTGCCGAATTCTCCGCAGTACTGCCTACCCCACATCCACAGACTGCCGTCTTTCTTGATGACGGCATGGTGCATGAATCCAGAAGAAACAGCTTTAACATCGCTGGTTATAAATGTTTCCGGTTTTAAGATAGAGGTATAACTATAGCTTCCGTCGTTGCTGTTGCCCGATTCGTATCTCATACCCCAAGCCTGCAGGCTTCCATCAGTTTTTATTGCTGTGGCAAGTTCAGAACTTCCCGATGATATGGCTGTGATATATTCGCCGGTGGTGAACTTCCATGATATAGGATCGTTGCCTTCACCCTGAGGAGATACTACGGCATCGGCAGGCACGTTAACGGTGTAAATACATCCCAAGTCGAGCGGTTTGTCAGGACTGAAGTAGATTGTGCTGTCGGCAACGATGATTTCGCCTGATATTTCTATCGAGTCGTTTCTCGTCACCGATAAATTCATTATGTTTTCACAAGCCTTCACATCATTGCTGAATGAAACAAAAGGGGTCACGTCATCATATTTGTACAGTTCCTCTTTATCGGGATATATTCGGGTCACATTCATGTTGCTCATGTAGTAGTCCATAGATAGAATGTCGCTGCTTTCATATCCGTCGCCTATAGCAATAGCACGCAATTTAATCTCGCTGTTTACCGTGATAGCATTAGCGTACAGTGTGCTATTAGTGTTAGGAGTGCTACCGTCAAGCGTGTAATAGATACTTGCCGTAGGTTTGCTTGCTGTAAGCGCCACTTGGTCACCCTTGTTTACAAAACGTTCATTTAGCGATGAAGTTAATGTGAGTTTCTCTAAATCACCTGTAGTAAATGTTACCGATTCTTGCGAAGTGTAATGCGTACCCCATTTGTTCTTTACAGCCTTGGCAGGTATTGTCAGCGTATATTTCGTGTTTGCATTCAAAGCCTTGTCGGGGGTGAATGTGATAGTTTTGCCTGAAATACTTGCATTACCCTTAACCGTAGTACCCGATGAAGATTTCAGAGATATGTTGTCAAAATTGTCGCCTTTATAAAGTGCTAGCGAGTAGCTTACACTCGGACACGTGAAAACAGTCTGTTCGGTGCTGTTGTTTTCGGGATATACGCTTGCCTTATTAAACGGTGGCTCCGACACATATACTGTAGCATTGTTTGATCTGACTTTTCCATTTATGATACAATATACACTAGTTGTTCCTGGTGTAACACCAGTTAACACACCCGAAGATGAAATTGAAGCCACATCAGCATCATTTGAGTACCATTGTGTGGAAGATACCTCAGCATTGCTAGGACTAACAGAAACTGTCAGTTGTTTTGATGATTCTGCATCTATGTTTATCGGAGAGTTGATAGTAGCGCTGTTTGGTTCGATTTTTTTCACTGTTACTGTACAATATGGCGAATTTCCAGAAACTTTTGAGTAGGCTGTTATGTATGTAGTTCCAGGAGAAACGCTTTCAACCAAACCTGTGTTAGGATTTACTTTTGCTATACTAGGATTTGAACTGCTGTAATAAATATCTGCCGCATAGCTATAACTATTAGAGTATGTTAAACTACATCCTACGTAGCCAGTTTCTCCTATAGCTAAGGTCATATAACTAGGTGAGATTATTGCGGGATTATCATAACAACTTATTGTCCAGCTTCGTGATTGACTTTTATAAGTGTCGTTGGAGTATAGTTTATATTGCCATTTACAAGTTATAGTGGCTGTTCCGCTAAAAAATTGGGTGACAGTTATTTTACGATAAAAACCGCTGCCAGAGAAGGATATATATCCACCATTACAAGACCATGACACATTGGTCGTTATTCCCATAACAGAAGATGTAGCATCACATTCATAACTTTGTCCTACCCATAACCGCTGGTTTGCATGTAATGTTAAAGTGAAAAACAAGCATGCAACTAGGATGTTTATTTTTTTGAAAATACCGTTTATATTTTGCATAGTCTTCTTGTTTTTAATTGTTCTGTTTTATTTCGATTGCCTTATTTTCGTTCAGCTTTTCGATATTGCCTGTCTTGTCACGAGCCGTAACGGTGAAGCGGTAGGTCACGCCTGCCTGAGTCTTGAACACGCTAGTTGTTTCGGTTGTGTTCGGCATCCATAAGTAGAATGGCATATCATTTTCTGAAACATATACATTGTAGTCGGCAATTTCATCCTCATTGGCGCTCCATGTGAGTTTCACACCGTCACTCTGATTCTCGGCAGCGATTGAGGAAACAGGAGAAATTTCATCAGGATAAGCGATGTCGGCATATTCTATGTTTGATACATTGCCGGCATCATCACCGAATACGATATTGAACCGTGCGGTAGAGTTGCGTGAATATCCGTCGGTCTTGGCATAATGTGGAATTTCCAACTGTTGCGAGAAGAGGAACACGGTGCTGTCACAATCCACGTCTACTCTTTCGGCTTTGTCGGTATTGTTGTTCCACCAATATTTATACCAACTAATCTTAGTAGCTTTTGGCTCGTTCTTGAAGAATGCCCATGTGTGAGTCGCACTGTAATTGTTCAGCACGTCTTTCACCCTATAATTCAAGGTGTGTAATCCTGCGCTTAATGCCGAAGCATCCACCGAGAAAGCTATTGTGTCGTTTATCACATTATTGTTGCTGTGAGTGATAGAATCGTTGTCTATCCAGTATTCAACCATAGTGACTTTGTTGACTATGCTTGTGTCACGCAAAGCATTTTTCATGAACATCCATGTAGATAATGGGCTATACATGCCCTCGTTATCTCTCACTCGATAGCTGAGAGTGTGTAAACCCTCGTTCAATAAAGATGCGTCGATAGTGAAAGCCACCGTAGAGCTATCCACGGCAAATTGCGTTTTATCGTTGTAATCATTGTCTATCCAATATTCTCCCGCTTCAACTTTCACAACTTCGTTTTTAGGTAACATGTTCTCTTGAGCATTGACGGCAGTTAACAACGATAAGGCAAGAATTGATATAATCAATCTTTTAACCATAATCTTATTCTGCTTTTACTGTTATTTTCACGTTAAGTTTCCCCTCGGCATCGGTATTTGAGTCTATTGTTTTATCGGTGATGCGAGGTATACTAGGATAGTATGAGAATCCGGTACCGCCAGTGATGCCCACAGGAGTTCCGTCTTGTCCGGTCTTGCCGAATGAACGAGTATCAGGTCTAATATCAAATTTATAATCCTCAAAAGGTGAGGATGTTCCTGAATAGCTGTTTCCAGAGTTAGTGCATCCATCACTATATATAATAGTATAATAGTACTTTGAGCCTGATGTACTACCAGCATAGGTGTAGCGATAATAAAGGTTGTTGTAGAATTCTCCATAAACCACAGTTATATAGTTGCTAGTATTATCTGAGATGTTTAGCCCTAAAACATTATTTTTATATATAGCATACGGTATTTCAGTTACAGATGAACACCACATACGGATAAAACAGTTTGTTATATATGACATATTTGTTTTCGTGTTTCTTTCAGTAAAACGTTCAATTGTAGAATTTTTGATACAATAGTTTTTACCTACGGCAATAGCTTTATCATACTTGATAACGCATTGGTCTACGAGGGTGTTGGTGTGAAACGTATTATCTGTATATTGAAAATAGTTATATACCAAGCAACGCTTTATGTGGAAGTTGGAAATATTGCCTAACGTGACATTATTTGAGAAATAAACGCCTTCGATTTTTACGTTGTCAGCACTGATAGTGAGAGTTCCGATTATTGTGTTAAGTTGTGATGTTTCGCTTAATCCGCAGGCTCCGATGATTGTGATAGATTTCTTCACTTCGGTTATGGTGTTGAATACACCTGATGACAAGGTGATTACATCACCATCAGAAGCGGCTTCGTAGGCTTGCTTGAATGCATCTACTCCGTAGAACGGAGTCATCTTGTCCCCCTGTTGGAGTGTTGCTGTTAAACCGTCAGCTAGAGCGTTCACGCTGATTAGCATCAATGATAGAAAGAATAGAATTTTTTTCATAATGAATAATTTTGTTTGTTGTTTGTAATGTTTTGTTGTTATGATATAAAAAAGAAAGGCGTGTAACCATTCGTAACTTGTTTTTTACGTTAGGTTACCGCCAAGTGACCTTATCATCCTACAACAAGCACAAAATGATTCACGCCATAGCAGCATGAACATTCAGTCTGCTTGTCCTCCGGATGATGAATGATTTGGCGGTATTCAACGTAAAAAAGAGAACAAGAGCTAGAAGCTCATATACGATTAATCTATAACCGTGTCATCATCGAAATGAAACGGTTGAAATGAAAAGTCGGAATAATGTTATTTCTTCATTGGCAAAAACGGGTTTTATAGTGTTTAAATTTGAATATGTTGCAAAGGTAATTAAAATATCATATAAAGATTTTTAATTATGTGAAATTACTTGTTGTTCCAAATGAGGACGGCTACAAGCACTACGATTATTAATGTGAGCGCTATGTAAATCTTGTCATATTTGTGTTTGTCATCCATAATGATATTGTTTAAGTTTGTTTTGCATTGTAAAGATATAGGCAGCCTATTCCTATGGCCGCTAATACTATCAGTATACATAAAAGCCAGTTACGCACGTTGCCTGATGTTTCGCCACGGCTGGCTTGTTCAGTTTCTTCATCGTCCCACAAGTCATGCTCCTTATCTGCTTTCTTTGTGGCGACAGCGGTATTCTCAGTGCCGTCTTCATCTACGAATGAAATAGTGCTGATGGCTTGGTTCGGTTTCTGTTGCAATTCTTTTCCGCATACAGGGCAAAATTGCGAGTCGGCTGGAATGTCGTTGCCGCAATATGGGCATTCTGCAACCGTAATTTCACGGAGCGGAAATCCGCATCGGTTGCAGAAGTTTGCCGTTTCTTGGTTGGCATTGTTGCATTTTGGACACTTCACGTAAGCCATTATTCAATATGGTAGATAAAAGATAACTTGTTACAAAGTTAGTGTTTCTTTCTTAGTTTTCTGTTATAATGCCATAACTGATTTTAGTGGGCTTCCAGCCAGTTGTGCGCCGAGCCTGAAGACGGAATCATGGGCACTCTGCCTTGGTAGGCGTTGCTCATCTCCGTAAGCACTATTTCACTCACACGCTCTAATTCGGCTGGCAACACGTCAAAATTCAATTCGTCGTGTACCTGCATAATCATTTTAGACTTGATGCCTTCTTGCTTGAAGCGTCGGAAGATACGCACCATCGCTATCTTGATTATGTCGGCTGCCGATCCTTGAATAGGGGCGTTGATTGCGTTTCGTTCGGAGAAGCTGCGTACCACTGCATTTCGTGAGTTGATATCGGGCAACATGCGGCGGCGACCAGAAATGGTGGTCACATATCCGTTGGCTCTTGCTTCTTCCAATACCTTATCCATGTATACTCTCACTTGCGGGAACATGCTATAATATCCGTCAATGAGCATCTTCGCTTCTGCCCGAGGAATTTCCAAACGTTGAGCAAGACCGAAAGCTGAAATGCCATAAAGAATGCCGAAATTGGCAGTCTTGGCTTTCCTTCGCTGGTCGGGAGTCACTTCATCTAGTTTCTCATGGTATATTCTAGATGCGGTGAGCGTGTGGATGTCGGCACCGTTCTTGAATGCTTCGACCATAGTTTTGTCACCGCTTAAATCGGCAACCAGCCGTAGCTCGATTTGCGAATAATCGGCAGAAAGGAACACATTGCCCTCGGCTGGGATGAACGCTTTGCGTATTTCTCGGCCTTCCTCGCTGCGTACCGGAATGTTTTGCATGTTAGGGCTGGCAGACGATAGCCTGCCAGTAGCTGTAACGGTTTGGTTGTAGGTTGTGTGTATTCGCCCTGTCTTTGGGTTTATTAATTGAGGCAACGCATCCACATAGGTGGAGAGTAACTTTTTGATTCCTCTCACGTCAAGAATCTTTCCTACGATAGGATTCTTTGCTTTCAAGCTTTGTAGCACATCCTCTGATGTAGAATATTTTCCTCCCTTGGTCTTTCTCGCTTTCTCGTCGAGTTTTAGGCGGTCGAAAAGTATCTCGCCCACTTGCAGCGGTGATGCCACGTTGAACTCCGTGCCAGCAATAGCATAAATTTCCTGTATAAGTTGCTCCATGTGGTCGGTAAGCACTTTCCGATAATCGGTCAGTACAGATTCTTTAATCTTTACGCCAGTCTTTTCCATATCGGCAAGCACTTCGATTAGCGGAAATTCCATCTCGTTGAGAAGTTGTTCCATACCTAGTTCGGTGATCTTGGGATTCAAAATGCCTTTTAGGCGAAGAACCATATCAGCTTGCTCGCAAGCGTAATCACGCAATTGCTCGATAGGCAGGTCGTGGATGTTCTTTTTAGGTTTTCCCCGACCTTCGTCAATTAAAGTTTCTAGAGAGATACAATCGTAGTCAAGATAGGCTGAAGCCAAGCGTGACACCTCATGCCCGTTCTCTGGCTGTATGAGATAATGGGCTACGGTGATGTCGTAATAGGGTGGAGCAATGCTTATACCATCGTTGACAAGTGCCAAGATGTCGTTTTTCACATCGGCACTCACTAGCGTAGCCTTATTGTTCTCGAAAACAGGTTTTAATGCTTCAAGCATAGTGGCGCGTTCGCTTCCGTCTATAGGGACTGGAATATATGCCGCAATACCCTTGGCGGCTGAGATTCCTACACCGATGATATGTTGATCTATGTTGTCAGCTCCCTCGGTTACTACAGAAACACCGAATTCGTGTATTGCCGCAAGTTTTCCGGCAAGACGTTTTACTGAGGCTGTTTTTTCTATCACCTCATAGTGATGCTCGGCTGTTTTGATGTTTTGGATGTTGATTAGCACTGTAGAAGTATCTCCGGACCCATCTTCTCCGAAAAGGGAGGTCTGTTGCGGCTCTTCTTTTTTGGGAGTGGCATTTGTGCTAGAAACCTTGTTGCCTATAATGCGTGTTATGAGAGTTTTGAATTCCAACTCGTTGAACACCTCGTAAAGAGCCGTGTAATCGGGTTCTTCACGTTTCAATGTATAGGTGTCGAAGTCCAGAGGAACATCAGTCTTGATGGTGGCTAAGAATTTGGAGAAGCGTATTTGTTCGACATTCTCGTTCACTTTAGCTCGCATGGCGGGTTTCAGTTCGTCGGTATGTTCAAGCAGACCCTCGACCGAGCCGAATTGCTTGATTACGTTCATTGCGGTGACCTTTCCCATGCCCGGGCAGCCCGGTATATTATCCACCTTATCCCCCATTAATGCGAGCAAGTCAATCACTTGCTTTGGTGATTGCAACTCGAACATCTCACAAATTTCTTTCACTCCAAGCACTTCAAATTCAGAGCCTTTTTTGCCTGGCTTGTATTGGTAGATGTTGTTGTCAACAACTTGTCCGAAGTCCTTATCGGGAGTCATCATGTATGTGATAAAGCCTTTGGCTTGGGCTTTTTTTGCTATAGTACCTATCACATCGTCGGCTTCATATCCCATAATTTCAATTACAGGTATTCTGTAGGCTTCAAGTATACGCTTTATATATGGCACAGCAAGGCGTATATCTTCCGGTGTTGGCGGGCGATTGGCTTTATAGTCCCCAAAAGCCTCGTGTCGGAACGTAGGTCCGGGAGGATCGAAACATACGGCAATGTGGGATGGATTTTCGCGTTTCAACACATCTTGTAGAGTGTTTACAAAACCATATATTGCCGAGGTGTTGAAACCTTTAGACGACATGCGGGGTACATTGGCGAGCGCATAATAGGCTCTATATATTAATGCGTAAGCATCTAGCAAAAAAAGTCTGTTCTGTTCCATAAAAACGTTTTATGCAGTTGAATTAAAGAATCTCTATTTAGAGGCTTATTATGAAATACCATATTTCATTTTTCTCTTTTACAAAAATACGATTTTTAGGGTTTTCTTTGATATGATACAAGTCTTATTTTTTCAAATTTGTAATAAAACAATTAAATTTCGGTGTTTTCGACTATGAAATGGGGCTATTTCGTAGGAAATTTGAAATTATTGATTTTGAATTTCTTCTATACACAGATTTATTGCTATTTTTGCAACTCAATCACAATTTTTTGTATGAGGGGAATCACTACGATCCAAGAAAAAATAGCTCCGGAACTATCCAAGCTGAACGAAATAATAAGCAATTCTCTTGAGAGCAATTCTGCCCTCATGAACCGTATTGTAAATAATTTTTTAACAACGAAAGGCAAGCAAATACGCCCTATGTTGGTGGTGTTGAGCGGTAAGTTTTTCGGTGGTGTTGATGACAACGTTCTTAATGCTGGGGCTGCTATAGAATTGTTGCATAACGCTTCTCTCATACATGATGATGTGATAGATGAATCGAAAGAACGCAGGGGGAAACCTACGATTAACCGAATATGGGATAATCATATCTCGGTGCTTGTTGGTGATTTTTTTACTAGTGCCGCTCTATATTGTGCTGTTAAAACTAACAACCCTAAGATTATATCGGTATTATCTCGTTTGGGTAGGGAGCTAGCATTAGGTGAAATAAGCCAAATAGATTTGGCTCGTCAACACACCATAGATGAGAACACCTATTTTGATGTAATCAGGCACAAGACCGCATCGCTATTCAAGAGTTGTGTTGAGGTGGGCGGTTATGCTTCGGGGGCGAGCGAGAAAGAGTTGGACGACCTGATGCGTTTTACCGAATTGTTAGGATTGTGCTTCCAAATCAAGGATGATATTTTCGATTATTTTGAGGATAAGGAGATAGGCAAGCCTACAGGAAACGATTTGCGTGAGGGAAAAGTTACTCTTCCTCTTATATATGCTTTGTCAAAGAAAGATAGCAACCTTCATGGCGAGATGGTGAAAAGGGTAAGCCAAAATGAGTTATCAGCCGAAGATATAACTACGTTGATTGAGTTTGCAAAGGCAGAAGGCGGAATTGAATATGCCTATGCGACTATGGAAAGGCTTCGTGACGAGGCTTTTATTATTCTAGATGAATACCCGCATAATGAGGTGGCTGATGATTTCAAAGCCTTATTCAATTATATAATACAACGAAACAAGTAATTTGCTTTAATGCTAGAGCCGTATTTGATAAAAGGGCGTATAGAGGCGGGATGCGATGAGGCTGGACGAGGATGCCTTGCCGGACCTGTCGCGGCTGCCGCTGTCATTCTACCCGAAGGATTCCAAAACGAACTGTTGAATGATTCTAAACAGTTAACGGAGCGTCAGCGTGAGTACCTTCGACCTATTATCGAAAAAGAAGCGTTGGCTTGGGCTGTAGCATTTGTTTCTCCTCAAGAAATAGATGAGATAAATATACTGAGAGCATCGTTTACAGCTATGCATCGGGCTATTGACCAATTGTCGGTGTTGCCAGAGGCGTTACTGATAGATGGGAATCGTTTTATCGCTTATCGTGATATACCGCACACTTGTATAGTAAAAGGCGACGGCAAAATGATGAGTATAGCCGCCGCATCGGTATTGGCTAAAACGCATCGTGACGAGTATATGAGGTGTATAGCTCAGGAGCATCCGCAATATGCTTGGGACAAGAACAAGGGTTATCCTACTCGTGATCACCGTGCGGCAATTGAGAAATTTGGAGTAACTCCCTACCATCGCATGAGTTTTCAGCTTCTCGACCCTAATTTGAGCCTTTTTTGATTAAATTTGGCATTATATTATAAAAACTCTATATAGGCAACGCATTTAAAATGATATTATGGCTAAGAAAATTCTAATAACAGGTGCAGGCGGTTTTGTTGGCGGTTTCATTGTGGAAGAAGCATTGAACCGAGGTTTTGAAACATGGGCAGCAGTGCGTGCCTCTACTTCGCTTGAGTATTTGACCGATTCTCGCATCAACTTGATAGAACTGGATTTTTCTGAGCCTGAAGTACTGAAGGAGCAACTTGCAGAGTGCATAGCTGAAAACGGCAAGTGGGATTACGTGGTGCATAACCTAGGAGCTACGAAGGCTATGAACTTCCGCACGTTCAATCAGGTGAATTGTGATTATTTGCGAGATTTCGCCAATGTACTATGTGAGTTGGATGCCGTACCTGAGAAGTTCTTGCTTATGAGCAGCTTGAGCGTTATGGGTCAGGGTGATGATAAGAACTATACTCCATTCAAAATCACTGACATACCGATGCCGAACACGCAATATGGTGTATCTAAATTGCTAGGCGAGCAAGCTATAAAGCAAATACCTGATTTTCCATATATAATATTTCGTGCTACAGGTGTTTACGGTCCTCGTGAGAAAGATTATTTCTTAATGATAAAGAGCATCTACAGGGGTATTGATTTCAGCGTGGGATTGAGAAAACAGATGCTTACATTTATCTATGTGAAAGATCTGGCTTGTGCCATGATGGATGCGTTAGATTCACCTACTGCAATACGCAAAACTTATTTCATAGCCGAAAAACGGGGCTATACGCAAAAAGAGTTTAGAGGAATCACGGCACATGCGCTTCGCAAAAAGTGCGTTCTGCCTATATGTGCTCCGCTATGGGCGGCTCGTATCGTGTGTTGGATTTCAGAAAAAATAGGAGTTATGCAGATGAAACCTAGCACATTGAATAGCGACAAGTATAAAATAATCAAACAGCGTAACTGGTTGTGCGATGTTTCAGATGCCGAACGTGATTTCAATTTCTCCCCTCGTTACGATTTGAAGAAAGGCATAGAAGAATCCGTAGATTGGTATTTTGAAAACAAATGGTTGTAAAACAACTTTATTCTGATAGTAGGACGTTGCGATTGGTGATGGAAAGTGTGGCATAACCGCCAACTATAAGCGGGCGGTTGTTGTTGACGTGTCCTATAGGAAAGTTGAAAGCCACAGGATAGTTATATGGTTTAACCATCCTGTTTATCATGGAATACATGGATTCTCTGTTACTGTCGGGTTCGGTGCAATTGGAGAATTGTCCCACTATTAATCCTTTCAAATTGGGTAATATACCCGATAAACGCAAGTTGTATAACATGCGTTCAACTTTATATATAGGTTCGCCTATATCTTCGATGAAAAGAATCTTATCTTTCTTGAATATATCAAGTTGTGTTCCTATCAGCCCGCTTAAAACAGCAATATTGCCACCAACTAATTCGCCACTGGCATCTCCGATACGGTTATATTCGTGTGAAGCTATCTCATAAGCCAGATACTTACCTTCTAGAATATCGTGTAAAGCGGAATTGCAAGAATCTTCTGCTCCGAACATTGAAAGGTGTTTTGCCATTGAGGCATGAACACTAGCAATTCCGGCGTTGTTGAGCATGGCATGAAGCACCGATATGTCGCTAAAACCAATAATCCATTTAGCGTTATCCCTCAATTCATTTTGCGATAGATGTTCTGCCAAGTGTATCGTTCCATATCCTCCACGGCTGCATAGAATAGCTTTTATGCTGGAATCGTGGAGAACCGAACGGAAATCCGATAACCGTTCTTCTAAGCTACCGCTATAATACCCAGAACGGTTCTTGGCATATTTGCCGACAACAGGTTCATATCCCCATTCTTTTAATACTCGACAAGCTCCGTCGATATATTCTGTTTTGACTGCACTTGCGGGTGATACTATCGCCACTTTGTCGCCTTGTTTCAAAAAAGGAGGTATTATCATAATGCGGAATAAAACATGTTTATGCGTTCACTTGCACATTGATGCCTGCAGCTTCAATGCGTTTGCCAATGGCGATTAGTTCCTCTTTCGATACCTTTTGGAGGTTCTCTTCGGGTGTCTTGCGGTCGATTGAGTATATCATGACTTTTTGCGGTGCGATTTCTTTGTAAGCCTCTATCAGAGCTTCCACTTCAGCATCGGTGGTGTTGTCAATCTTTTTGCCATTATGCTCACCTCTCAGGAACATCGTCTGTACGATACATTTTCCGTTGAAGCGTTTTAAATCGGCAATCACACCTTCAGGCAACACTCCGTTTGACACAGGTTGATTTATGGCTCTTAATGTAGGTGCGATAGCTGAATCTAATTTTAGGATGTTATTATCTACTTTCTTGAGAGCTTCAAACACTGTGATTTTGTTTAACATTGTGCTGTTGCTCAACACGCTTACTTTCACGTTTGGGAAATGTCGGTCACGAAGCATAAGGACATCATGAATAATTTCCTTGAATTGCGGGTGGAGCGTAGGCTCTCCATTTCCGGAAAAAGTGATAACATCGAGAGGTTCGCCAGCCTCTTGCATGGCTTTCAGCTTCTTGCTTAGTCCTTTCTTTACGGCTTCTCTAGTTGGGATGCCACTTTTCCCAGCTCCTTGTGCATTGTAGCCAGCCTCGCAATAAACGCAATCATAAGAGCATATCTTACCGTCGTTAGGCATCAGGTTGATACCCAACGATACGCCTAACCTGCGGCTATGTATAGGTCCGAATATGGTTTCGTGAAATAATACAGTCTGCATATATAATGCATCATTTAATAAATTATGAACAAAGATAATCTAAAAAAGATTGACGACCAAATAGGCTGCCAATCTTTTGTGACAAGAGCCTAGATGTTAGGTGATGCTTTTGATTAGCTCTAGATAGCGGTTGACGACAGAGGATTCGGAGAATTTGCGGTTCACCTCATCATGCAGCGATTCACGGCTGATACCCGAGCTGATAGCCCATTCGATGCCGTTGGCTATATCGGATGGTGATTTGTATTCAGCTATATAGCCAGTGCGTAAGTGGTCAACTATATCTGCCTGACCTCCATTGCCGAATGTTACGGGAATACATCCTGCAGCTAGACCCTCTATTAATGTGCCACCGAAAGACTCGTATAATGAAGTAGATAGTATCACATCTACGTGTGCTAACAATTCTGTAATGTATTCGGCGTGAACACGACCTAAATAGGTGTAAGGAACATTTATTCCATTTAGTAAAGTCTTGTCTTTTATCCCGCCAAATAGAAGCAGATGAATGTTTGTGGCTATATCTGGTGACTTTTTTTTGAGGAATTTCATGGCTTCTATCAAGATGGGTAAGCCTTTAACAGGGTCGTCAAGACGAGCGGCACCCATAGCCAGCACTTTATGCCCTTCAGGAATGGTGAAATCAGAATTGGGTTTGCGTGTGCTTGAAAAATCATCAATAGCGGTAGTGTTTGGAATAACGGTAATGTTTTTGCCTCCTAACAATGAACTTTCTTTGCACTTTATTGCCAACCAATTGCTTACGGCTACGAAATGTAAGTTTTTGTGTGCAAATATGCGTGATTTCTGAGTCCAGATGCTATGGGACAAGTCTTTTGCCCATTTAGATTCCAAATATGGGCAGTTGCCGCATTTCCGCATATAGGCATTGCAATCGTAGGCATGGTGGCAAATTCCAGTGCATTCCCACATGTCGTGCATGGTCCAAATGATAGGTTTACCTAAATTGCACAAATTCTCGATGCAACCAAGCGATAACCCACCTTGGTTAATCCAATTAAGCATAATTACATCGGCTTCTTGGACAAGCGGATGAGATGTTATATCTCGTCCCCATGTAGCAGTATCTACCTTGAACATATTTTTGCGGGAAAAACCATTGTTTAGGTATATTTGCAACCGCTCAATATAGAAAGCATAACGATCTTTCCAATGGTCGGCATAGCTTACAACGTTCTCGTCATCGCAAGTTTTCTCGACCACAAGCATTTTAGAGTCTATACCCGTTTTGCGGAATGCTTTCATAAGTCGATAAGTAAATACAGCCGCTCCGCCATTCAAGTCATTTCTGTTAATTATCGCTATCTTCATCGTGTTCTTTTGTTCAAAATGGTTTTTCCCGTTAATTGTGTCAGTTTACAACACCTAGTATTTCGCTTCTTACTATATGTATCGGTTTTATCCCCGATCGCACTTCAAGATAGTTCCCCAGTTTACGTTGCTCAGGAAGACTCATCGTCCCGTTTAGCTTTACAATGGCGAGATTCACGGTGTCGGTCTTGTTTGTCGCCATTGAGCAAAACACGTTCTTGCTTAGTGCAATATCTTTCACTTTCGGGAAAAGCACTTTAATCTCTGGAGCCAGTTGGCTTGATAACCTTTCAAACTCTGTTGCGGTCTGAATCTGTGTGCGTAACGAGTCTAATTGTTCTGACTGCATGGCGATTTTCTTTTGATTGTCGGCATAAATCTCATTAAACATCGAAGTTGTGATTTCTTTTGAGTCTAATGGGTTCATCGCGCCTATCGAAACTCCTTGGCTAATGCTGAGTACTGTACCATGAAGCCATCGGTTCTTGTCCATTTTTTTAATCATCGCCATACGCAGAGAATCAGTGTTGAGCTTTTCGCCAATAAGTGTCACGTTGATGTATTTTTTCCCATCTTTAACTCCTGCATCTCTTTTTAGCACTTGTGTGTTAGGAAATACAAACTCTTCGCTGATGAAATTATTGGCACTATTCACGAAATAACTATCCCTTATCATATAGAAAGTTAGCCATATACTTGGTAACAAAGTTACAATAATTATCAGATAAACATACTTTTTCACCTGCTTTTTTATGTTGTCGTTAACATAATTGCGAGGTTTGAATTTCATCAACTTCACCCCGACCGTTGTCGCATATCCTATGAAAATGGAATTTATCAAAAACAGGTAGAATGCTCCGAAGAAGTAATGTAGTTGCCATGTAGCAAGACCATAGCCGGCGGTACACAATGGCGGCATCAAAGCCGTAGCTATCGCTACACCGGGAATCACGTTGCCCTTTTTCTTGCATGTGATTGCCACGATGCCGGCAAGTCCGCCAAAAAATCCGATAAGCACATCATATATTGACGGAGATGTGCGTGCGAGTAGTTCGGAACGCCCTTCGCTCACAGGCGAGATTAAGAAATACAGCGTTGATGCAAGCACGCTGAAAATTGCGGCTACAGCAAGGTTGCGGAACGAGCGTTTGATAAGATCGAAGTCGTAAGTGCCTACACCGAACCCTATTCCTATAATAGGTCCCATGAGTGGCGATATGAGCATAGCGCCTATTATCACGGCAGCCGAGTTGGTGTTCAGACCCAGCGAGGCGATGAAGATTGCTATAATCAGGATGATAATGTTAGCCCCCTTGAATGAAACGCCGTCCATGACGGCTTGTTCAGCCATACGCTCATCGTCAAGGTCGCCAGACAAGTCGAAATAGCTCTGCAAATAAGTTTTAAGTCTTGTAAATAATTGTGCCATAGCCGTCAATGTTTATGTTGATGGCACGCTTAGCGGCAATCGTGGTTATCAGCTACGCAAAAGACTCAGCATATCCATCACCTCATAGCAAGACAACTTGCGACGCTCTTTAAGCGTGCTTACGAAATTATTAACAAGTTCCTGCACTTGATAGTTTGACAACAATCGGGATAGATAACTGTAAGATTTATTAAAAATCTGCTCAACCTCGTCGGCTTCGAGTTGGCATGTGCGTTTTCCCTCTTCGCATGCGGCTTTCAGCACCTGCATGCGGATGGTATGGTCAAGTTCTTTATGCTCGTGGCACATCTTGCGGCACATTACATCGGCAAGCACCAGCCCTATGGTGAGTTGGTAATGTTCTAAAATGCGTTGCCATGAGTTGCGGGCAGAGAGGATGGTGTTGCCAGTGAAATAATATCTTGGAGAGAACTCAACGCAGTCAAGCCCCTCACCCTCCAGCGAAATGTGGTTGAAAAGGTCGTCGGCATCGAATATAGCCAAACCTATAGCCATACCAGTCACACCATAACACTTATCATCCTCGTCAAGATATTTCATGCGTTTGATTTTTTTTGCATAATTACTCTTTTTAATCCTAAGAATAAACAAAAGCCGTCAGTTCGATAGTCGGAAAGGCCATTATAGTGGTCGCTCACCGTCGGGTGTCGATTGCTCCTTTTCTTTAGCAATCTTCTCTTTGTAGGCTTGCAACTGTTTACGCCAAGCGGCACGTTTTGCCGCTTCCTTTGCCGCTTTTGCTTTCAAATATTCCTCGTATTGATTTTCGATGTAATTGTCAGCCATTATAGTATAAATGTGAAAAAGAGTTGATACTATTGCAGTCAACTCTCCGTCATTTGAAGTCGGGGTGACAAGACTCGAACTTGCGGCCTCTACGTCCCGAACGTAGCGCGCTACCAACTGCGCCACACCCCGCCGAAAATTTCATTTCCGCCCACAAAGATACACAAAATATTAAGTTTTTAATCAAAAAGTTGTTTTGTATTTTTTGATATGAAAAAAGAAATGGAATTATTGTAGTAAAAAGTTCTTTTTGTGTATTTTTGCAAATGCATATCGCTTGCAGAAGCCTGATGTGGGTAATGTGGGTGGGTGTGAAATATTTTTAGAAAGCGTTTACTTACGCTCTTTCTTGGCTTTTCGAAATCTGGTAAATTTCAATTGGAGTCAAGAATGAAGCAACAGTAGATGTCTATGTGGAGATGTATATTGATTATCAATTGACATGAGAATGCCAATTGGGGCTATATACAACATTCTGCGTGAGGCTTCTGCGTTGCTCATTCTACTCCAATGGGCATACCAGAGCCTCGAAAAGCGGGATGAGCAACAAGTACAGACTCTCACGCTTTTTTATTTATGCTCGAATCAGGGGAAAGTCTATAGAGCCTTAAATATCGTAGGATAACACATGAAACTGAAACTGTTGAATGCTATTACTTGTTTATTTTTATCTGTTTGGTTTTTTAGTTGTACTTCTGAATTTATTGAAGTCAGCTCGAACCCTGTAAAGTCACCAATTAGTGCAACAAAGTTCACTTTAAAGGTGTTTTTAGAAAACTCTGGGAGTATGGATGGCTATATGTGTGACGGCTCTCATTTAAAAGATGCAATGTATTCATATTTAAGCGATTTAAATCAATATGCTGATACTACGGAACTGAATTATATTAATAATAAGAAAATTCCCTTTGATAAGGGCTTGGAACAGTATGTAAAAACATTAAATCCAAAATCTTTTCGAGAAGCTGGCGGTGATCGTTCCAATTCAGATATAGGAAAAATGATAAATGATGTAGTCAAAGAAGTGTCTGACACTTCAATCTGTTTGTTTGTGTCAGATTGCATCTTGGATTTGCGTGTAGAGGATGCTCAAAACTTTCTGAATACTTGCAAGATTTCAATAAAAAACTCAATTGTAGAGGGGAGAAAACGAATACCAAATCTTGCTGTGATGGTGATCAAACTAACATCGGATTTTAACGGTAAATATTTTTATCCAAATAAACAAGTAGAGATGTTGAAACAAGTGAAAAGACCCTATTATATATGGGTCTTAGGAAATAGCAATATAATAGCAGATTTTAATTCTAAGGTATCTTTGTTTGATTTGAGTGAATATGGTTTTGAAAATCATATTTCTTTTGTTGGTAAAAATGAAGTTCCTTTTGAAATAAAGAATAAATATGGTGTATCAAATACATTAACTCTTTCCAATGGTAATTACATCGCGACAATAAAAGCTGATTTTAGAGCGACATTACAGCCTGATAGCGTAATACAAAACCTCTCAAATTATTCGTTCGAAAATCCTTTGATATCAATAGAATCAATAAAACAAATTGAAACACAGAATAGCATTTATACACATGAAATCACCTTTAAGATACCTAAGAATTCAAATATAATGGGGGATGATGCTCTAGTGCTACAATCCCCAAAAATATCAGAATGGGTTTATGATTCCAATGATGAGTCGGGCGCAGACATTAAAAATAATTTATCTAAGACTACAGGTCTTAAATATCTTATTGAAGGCATTGCAGATGCTTATAAAAAAGATAAAATAATAACAAGTTGTAAGTTTAACATTAAACACAAATAAATTATGGGTGAATTTTTTGGAAGCATGTATTGTTGGTTTGAAGATTTTTTTGGTCTTGAGTTAGCCAACTATTTATGGGGGATTTCATCCTCAACATCAACGAGTAATTCTTTTATAGGTATCGGGTTATCTATGTTTGGGGTTAGTCTAGCTGTGGTGTTAATATTTTATTATGTCTTGAATCATCCCAAATTGAACAATTGGTGGGGATGGAGTATCTTTTTAGTAATTAATGCTATTGTTAACTTTATTATTGGTTATCAATGGGTTAAAGTATGCTGCAATAAGGCAGGTGAATTAGGTATTCACGACACACAATTATGTTATTTTGGAGTTTCTAATATGTTATTATCAATATTAGTGTTCTTTGTGTTTTCTTTTATAGTTAAGTGGTGGAGTACAAACTGTTCTCGAGCGCCATTCTCTCATAAAATCTTATAAATTATGTCAAAGATATTTGTTTTCGGTATTGGAGGAACTGGTTCTCGAGTACTAAGGTCATTAACTATGATGTTGGCTTCTGGTGTAAAATTTGGAGCATCAGAGATTGTTCCTATTATAATTGACCCTGATGCATCTAATGCGGATTTAACAAGGACTGTAGCTCTAATGAATAACTATTCTGCTATTAACAACAAGTTGAATTTCAGCAATGATAATAAGAATAAGTTTTTCCGTACAAAAATAGAGAGCATAATGCCTAATTATACATTGCGAATAAATGATACCGATGACCGATCGTTTAAGCAATTTATAAATTATGCATCAATGTCTAAATCGAATCAAGCATTGACTAAAATGCTTTTTTCAAATAAAAATTTAGAATCATCTATGGAAGTTGGATTCAAAGGGAATCCAAATATAGGCAGTGTAGTTCTTAACCAAATTGCTCATTCTGATGATTTTGTTGATTTTGCTAATTCATTTAGTGACGGAGATAAAATTTTCATTATTAGTTCAATTTTTGGGGGTACAGGAGCTAGTGGATTTCCTTTGTTGTTGAAAACACTTCGGGAAGGAACACACTTTCCTAATTATAATTTAATAAATAGTGCAGAAATAGGTGCAATTACTATTTTACCATATTTTAAGGTTAGACGAGATGATAATAGTGAGGTAGATTCTTCTACTTTCATATCGAAAACTAAATCAGCTTTAGCTTATTATGAGAATAATATTAGTAGGAATGGTATTATAAATGCATTGTATTATTTAGCTGATGATGTTACAAATACTTATGAGAACCATGAAGGAGGTTCTTCTCAATTAAATGCTGCACATTTAATCGAGTTTTTAGGAGCTACAGCTATTGTTGATTTTTCAAATACGACATTTAGCATTCCAAGTAATATGGAATTGGGCATTAAAGAAACAGACGGTGTTGTCTCTTTTGATTCTTTTTATCGCAAGTTGTATGATATGCTATTTAATCCATTAGTTCAATTTACGATGACATCTAATGCTTTAACTTATAAGATAGATACATATCAGTCAAATACGTTCAATGCTAATAACGGGAATTTTGAAGATTTGTATTCAAGTTCGTTTTTTAGTGATTTGTCCTCTTTTTTCAAGAAATATTTAGAATGGTTAGACGAGATGAAGAAAAACAAGAGATCGCTTGATTTATTTAATCTTGATTGTAAAGACAAACCGTTTGATCTTGTCACAGGAATAAGACCCAGAAAGATATTGAATTACTTATCTGATTATAATTTGATTACAGCACGATTAAACGCTGAGGTTAAAAATTGTAGAAGTAAAGGAGTAGAAAATAAATTCCTAGAAATGTTTTACTTAGGAACAGAAAGATTGATTTCGGAAAAACTAAAAAAATAATTTAGATTATGTCAAAGATATTTCGATTATATAAAGAAGGAACAGAAACATACGAAGACTGGAATAACAGCCCAGCATTTCCGTATAATTCAACTAGCCGTGATACAATTGAAGACCCAGATGGTGCTACTGCGAGCCATGAAATAACTTCAATTCCGTCGCCTTTTGCTAGAATTGACCTAGTTAAGACAGCATTTAAGGAGGTTTGTAAACTTGATAAAGAAACAAGAAGAGTTGCTCTTGATGGTGATACCATATTCCATAAAATGGTTTCAGATACATTAGATGTGGCTGAAATATTCTTTAATATAGATAAATTCAAGGGGAAAATAGAAGTTCTAAAATGGGAACCAAATACAATGCTTTCAGAGTTGGAATATTCTGATACTTTAGGGCATAAATATTTAGCAGATGCTCTTCGTAAGTATTTGAAATCTGATGCAGAAACATATAACTTTGACAAGCTGAAGAATATATATTTGCTTAACTATATTCAAGGGCCAGATGAATTAAATATTATTGGAGCTACTTCTCCAGCAACTCTGTTCTTTAGTAATGCGAATGATTTGAATTATATCGATGATATTTTCTTTGGCGAAGATAAACCGTTTGATACAGATTATCAACCGCTTTATAAAAGAGATTTTGAATTTGTAAAATACCTTTTTGCTTTAAGAAAGAGCATTGAAAATTTTGCGGAGCTATTTCCTGAGTTTGATAATTATTTATCTAAAACATTTTCAGAAATAAAAGACAACCTTAAAAGACAAGAACTATTAAATATTTCATCAATAGAATTAGAACAGTATGCAACAATATCTGTTGAAGACGTCCAGCAGAATGATATTGTTGAGGTTTTGGGGCATACTTTATATAAGAAATCTAGAACTGTTTCAGTTTTAAAGAGTGATTTTAGAATAAAAGTATCTAAGGATGTCGATGATACGCCTTTAGTACTTCCTGTTGAGTCTGGAAATAGATACAGTGATTTACAATACATGTCAGGTAAATGGGGTAATACAAATGCAGCACCATTTTCAGATGCTGAAACAGATTTATCGAAACGAATTTTGCCTTTTGATGGCTCTATTCTCCCATATCTTACCATAAGCGATTTTCTTGAGGATACTATAATCCGTGTACCGCATACACTAAACTCGGAAAATTATTTTAATGGTAATATTAGAATAGATGAAAAGGAATTATCATATCTTCTTCCAATAAAACCTTTACTGTTTAAATATTTCACTATAGATGAAATAAAGGGTTCAATGAAAGATGGCAAAAGCATGTTAGACATGGAAACTCTAGCTGGAAATTCTGGGGTTAAAGTGACTTTAAGAATACCAATAGAAGGCAATAATAAGATTCCATATATTGAATATACCCGTTTATATTACAATAATAGAGCTGCTGATATTCAATTTAATGAAGGAGGTATGACTGAGTTTAAATTCACAGGTTTTATTATGCCTCAAATTAAATTCAATAACGACCTTGATGCTATATACAACATATCTTGTATGCAATCGGCAACAGGCAAAAAACAAGTTTACTTTCTATAAAGGTTATGAGAAAATATTGGTGAAATCTTGTGCTTGCCGTAATGAGGAGCAAGGGATGGTAAAAGCTGATAATTATTTTATAGAGAAGAGCAATTTTGATTTTATCCAAGTTCAAAATCAGAATAATTATCAAGGGGTTATATTACCCATTTTCAAGCAACAAAGAAATATTGAAAAATACGAGTTTGCTATAGATTTAGGTACATCTAATACGCATATTGAGTGTCGTAAAGGCAATAATAAACCTGAAGTATTCTCATATTCTTTTAAAGATCGTCTACTCTGTGAAATGTTTATTCCTACCAGAAATGACTTTGGTTCAATTGTAGACTTAATTGAAGAAACGGAACTCATAGAAAAGGATTTTGTCCCAGCAGAAATCGGTTCAAATGATTTTCATTTTCCAACTAGAACTGTTTTGTCGTGTGCAAAAACAATAGATTGGACAAATGCAATAGACCCATTTACCTTGATAAATTTGCCGTTTACTTATGATAAAAGAAGAGAATTAACTTACAATAATTATAAATATAATATTAAGTGGGGAAATGGAGAGGACTTGCGTGTAATGGAATCATATGTGAGATGCCTTATGCTGATTATTAGAAACAAGGTGCTTCTTAATAATGGAGATTTACAGAACACGAAGATCACATGGTTTTATCCGATAAGTATGACGCCAAGTCGTTTACGTCGTTTGAGAGATACTTGGAATGAAGCGTATGAAAAATATTTTGGTTCAGGGACTACCATTTGTATGACAGAGTCTGTTGCTCCTATTCAATATTTCTTCAAACGATATTCTACTGCCACAGATTTAGTTAATATTGATATAGGTGGAGGTACAACAGATATTGCGTTTGCAAAAGATAAAAATATTACTCAAGTAACTTCTTTCCGTTTTGCATCAAATGTGCTGTTTGAAAACTCATTTTCTACATTTGATGATAATAATGGAATTGTAGATTGGTATAAAAATGAAATATTTAAACTGCTGAATGAAAAGAGGCAACAATACCCTAAACTTGGTGAGCTCATAGGCGTTTTCAATAGTTCAAATAATGAGAAACCATCTAATATGGCATCGTTCTTATTTGGTCTAAAGGACAATACTATTCCTCAACAAGCAGGTATTGATGTTAAGTCTGTAGATTTTAATTATATTCTTCAAGAAGATGAGGATTTTAAGATAGTATTTATAATTTTCTATACGGCTATAATTTATCATATAGCCCAAATTATCAAACATCTAGGTCTAGAAGTTCCACGGCATATTTCATTTAGCGGTAATGGCTCAAAGGTGATAAGGGTAATTACAACGGATTCTCAATTGTTGGCTCGTTATACTAAATTAATCTTTGAAAAGGTTATTGGCAAGCCCTATGGCAAAGAACTTGAACTTCTTGGGTTAGAAAGAGATTCAAATCCTAAAGAAGCCACTTGTAAGGGAGGTATTATAGGTGTTGAATCTGAAGATAACGCAGATAAAACAATAGTTTTTAAAAGCGATTGTTCTGGTGTCATTTCGTCATCTGACACTTATGCAAGTATTGACAGGGACTATAAATTAAAAACAATTTCTTCAGTTAAGGATTTCTTTAAGTTTGTTCTTGTTGATATGAATCGAGATTTTTCTTTCGATAGAAACTTCGGTGTTAAAGCCTCATCCATTCTTGCTGCAATAGAAACTTCAACGAAAGATCTTGAAACATTCTTAGAGAAAGGGCTTGCCCAAAAGAGAGAAGAAACCGAAGCTGAAGATAAGATAGAAGAAACATTCTTCTTTTATCCGATTAAAGGCGTTCTTAATGCTATTTCAGCTAATATTTATAAAACATTAAGTAATCAATAATTGATATGAAATTACGTAATTTTATACAATCATTTTTAATTGTATTATTAAGCATATCTTTCTTAAGTTGTGATGAAAAAAAGACTGTTAATAATACAAATCAACAAGAATCTGGTAGTGTTACCCCAGACAATAACAATATTACTCAGGACAATAACGATTCTATTAAAAAAGTTGAGCAGAAAATAGATAGTTTATCTACTCAACTTCTAGAATTGTCTTCAAAATCAGAAAATGTAGCTTCTGTCCTGAAAGGAGTTGAAGCAAAAATAAAAAAATTAGAAACACGCAACATGCTGTCTACTCTTATAGCATGTGGGATAAGTTTTGTGTCGATTGTTGTTGCAATTATAGCTATTTCGAAAGTTTATAAATCAAAGAAGAAATTAAGTCTTCAAATAAATGATTTGAATAGTCGTTGTTCACAATTAGATTCAAATTTACAGCAAAGGTTTATTTCAACAGAAAATTTTGCTTTAAAGAATGAACTTAGGTCACTTTCAAGACGTGTTACTGAGATTGATAATAAAGTGAGAAGTACTACATACGATGTAAATAATAGGGATGCAAATAGAAATATAAATCATCGTGTAGAAGCACCTGTAACTGCATATACCAGAACTGGGTATTTTGGGGCTGCCATTAGAGGGGATGGCGGTCGTGGCTATTTTAGAAGATTGCTAGAGTCAAGAAGCGACGAGGCTCGTTTTGAAGCAGAGATCCAAGATTCTTGGGCAACTTTTAAACCGATAGTGTCGCTTAATGCTGTTAAATCCTCAGAATTTATGGAGCTGGCTTTAGAGTTTGACGGGAGAATCTCAATGAATGAGGCAACATCAATGTCGGTAAGGCAAAAAGGCAGGGCTCAAAAGGTGGGAGATGAGTGGGTTATAATAGATAAGGCTAAAATAACTTTATCATAATAGATTTAATTATGCATGCAATAGTACCAATTATAATAATTTTGATAGTTTGCGTACAAATCTTCTTTTTTGTTAAGAATTTATTACGTATGCAACAATTTAGTGAAGTTTTTGAAGATGAAACTTCATGGCGTATTAGGCGAATTGCAGAATCTGAATTCGTTAATGGTGTTGAGGGAAATGGTAATACAATATTTGCTTCAATAATATCTTCAATAAACAAATATCTTGAAAACAATACAGGTTCTGTTATTGATTTTGGATTATTGAAGGATGCTGTTGATCGTCATTGTGATTCTGTTGAGAATGATATAACTGCTCAGACTCCAATCCCGTTGTATTGGGGCTTAGCTGGAACTATGGCGGGTGTTATATTAGGGCTTTGGGATTTGTTGGATTCTAATGCCATTCTTATTCTAATGGAAAGCCGAGGGGCAGGACTAATCGGAACAAAGACTCACGATGTTGCTGTGGGTATAAATTCTTTGTTAGATGGTGTTGCATGGGCTATGGGCGCTTCTATATGCGGTATTATACTGACAACAATTAATTCAATACTGTTTAAGCAGAGTAAGTTAAAAGAGGAATCTGGTAAGAACTCATTCTTGGCTTGGATGCAATCAAAGTTGTTGCCAGAACTTCCCTCTGATACATCTGAAGCATTAAATAATCTTGTTAAAAACCTAAATAAATTCAATAACACATTTGCTCAAAATACTTCTAATTTAGGAAACGCATTAAATGCTGTCAATCAGTCTTATGCCATTCAAGCAGATATTATAAAAGCGGTTCATGATATGGATGTAATGAAAATGGCAAAAGCAAATGTAAGAGTATTAGAGGAACTACAACAATGCACAGATAAACTTGAAGTCTTTAACCAATACTTAAATGATATTGAAGGTTATACTCAAGCAATTCATCGTTTTGAATCTCTATTTAATGAACAAGCTGATAGAATACATATATTAGAAGAGATTCGAGATTTCTTTGCAAGACATAGAGGTGAAATTGCAAGAACAACAGCTGATGCCGATAATGCACTGCGTGAATCGCTTTCTAGAATAAGTGAATCGACTTCAACTAATGTTAATGAGTTAAATTCCCGATTTGTAGAACAAAGTGAATCTTTTAGAAGAATTTTGAGAGAGGAAAAAGAAGCGTTTGAACAGTTTACTACTGATTTGAGAGCTCAATTTAGCGCTCAAATGACACAAATGCCTCAATTGGCAAGGCAGTTGGAAGAAATTTCATCAATCCCAGCTCGTCTTGATAGATTAATTGAGAAGATTGAAAGGTCAAACTCTCGACTAGTTTCGGAAATATCTCAATCAGTGAATCAGTCGTTAGTGTCGGCAGATGTAAATCATCAAGTGTATGGTGAAGGTGGGCGGTCAAAATTAATGGGTGGAATATTCGTCCCAAATTGGATGAAATATTCCGCATGGGCTGCATTGGTTGTTATAGCGATTACATGTATATTTAATATAGTAGTTCAATTCTATCCATTGAATAAAGGCTCACAAACGTTGCCAGTGGTACAACCAGCACGAGAATCAAGACAGTTGCTTTATGAACCAGTGCAACCACACGATACGGTAATAGCTCAAGTTTCGGATTCAGTAAAAATAGATTCAATAAAAAAGAATTAATACAATGGCAGAAAAGAAAGAATCTTTTTTTTGGACGAGTTACTCTGACTTGATGACAAGTCTTTTTTTCGTTATGTTGGTTTTATTTATTCTTGTTATTGTAGTGTTGCACAAAAGGATGGAGGTGACAGAATCTCAACTGATTGAAATCAGGAAAATAACAGAATCAACAAAAGATTTAAGTCAGGATTATTTTACGTATCGTCCTGATTATAAAAAATTTGTTCTTACGATTCAAGTTAGATATCCTTCGGGAAAGTCTGATTTGAATGATATTGTATCTGTTGATAAATATATGCAACTTCAAGAACTTGCGGCTGCGGGAAGAGAAATTCAAACATTCCTTCAGAAACATAAGGAAAATCAATATCTTCTTATTATTGAAGGGCAAGCATCAAAAGATAGCTATTCATACAACTATGAATTAAGTTATCAACGAGCATTATCACTTATGCGTTTTTGGATAGAAGATTCAAATATTAAATTTGGAAATAATTGCGAAATACTAATTTCAGGAAGTGGAGATGGGAAACTTGACACACATTCAATGAGGGAAACAAAAGAACAAGATAATCAACGCTTTTTAATCCACATACTACCCAAAAATATATTTGAAGATGAAAATAAAAATAAATAGTTGTTTTTTTATGGCATTAATGTTGTTGGTCATTAGCTCTTGTGCTCATAAATCTGGTAGGTGGCAAAATGATGTTAATGGACAACGTTCGAATATTACACATAGAACTGAGGTGTCATCTTCTCGTGAAAGAGAAGATAATCTTGCTGTTGATGTGGTAATAAAAGAGGCGATAAGAACAAATTAGATGGTTCGCAAGTGTTCGCCAAATATAACGAAGCTGTTTTTATGGTATTTACAAGTGACGGTTATAATGTGTATCAAGGTTCGGGATTCTTTATAAATAAAAATGGACTTGCTGTCAGTAATTACCATGTGTTTAAAGGTACAGGAATAGGACAAGAATGTATAAAGCTTGCTGGTTGTGATGAAATATATAAAGTTGCAGAAGTTATAAAAAGCAGTGAGGATTTCATAATTTTTAGAGTTAATGTGTCTAACACAACGTATATCCCAATAGCTAAATATAAGCCAAATGTAGGAGAAAAAGTTTATGCAATCGGTAGTCCTATGGGACTTGGAAATACATTCTCATCAGGAGAAATATCTCAATGGAGAGATAACAACCTAATGCAAATCTCTGCCCTTATTGATCATGGTAGCAGTGGCGGGGCTTTGATAAACGAGTTTGGAGAAGTTGTTGGGATTACATCAGGGTCGTTTGCTGACGGTTCCCAAGCAAACCTAAATTATGCATGGAGCATTGATGCTATTAAGCCTTATCTAAATTGTAAAAAGTAGTAATTATCAATATATAAAAGATTCTCTGTTGTAAGAGTTGTATTTTACCCAATAATATATGTTAGTATATTACTAATGTGGTAAAAAGTTATAAAAAGAGGTAAAATGTGGTTTTTTGAGGTGGCGGGGGCTTGTTTCATGAGAAAAATTTGTAACTTAGACACCCTAAATCTTTCAAAAAGGAAAATCAATGAGAAGTTTTGTAAATGTAGAAGATATAGGCGACTTGAAACTCGCTGTTAAAGAGGCTCTTGAAGTTAAGGCTAACCGTTTCGGCTATAAGCATTTGGGTGAAAATAAGACTTTGCTTATGGTGTTCTTTAATTCGTCATTGCGAACTAGGTTGAGCACCCAAAAGGCTGCTATGAATCTTGGGATGAATGTCATTGTGCTTGATGTGAACCAAGGGGCGTGGAAACTGGAAACAGAGCGTGGCGTGATTATGGATGGCGACAAGAGCGAGCATCTGCTTGAGGCGATACCTGTGATGGGTAGCTATTGCGACGTGATTGGGGTTCGCTCATTTGCTCGTTTTGAGAATAAGCATGATGATTATGAGGAGAAGATTCTGCAACAATTCTTACAGTATTCGGGTCGCCCTGTGTTCGCAATGGAAACTGCCACGGTGCATCCGCTACAATCGTTTGCCGACTTGATTACTATAGAGGAGTATAAGAAGGTGGAACGTCCAAAGGTGGTTTTGACTTGGGCTCCTCATCCTAAAGCATTGCCGCAGGCTGTGCCAAATTCGTTTGCTCAATGGATGAATGCTACCGATTATGATTTTGTTATCACTCATCCGCATGGATATGAGTTGGATTCAAAATTTGTTGGTGGTGCGAGAGTTGAGTATGACCAAGATAAGGCATTAGCGGGGGCTGATTTTGTGTATGCCAAGAATTGGAGTGCTTACTCTGATCCAAATTATGGCAAGATTTTGAGCAAAGATATGTCTTGGACTGTTACTAAGGATAAGATGGCTTTGACGAATAACGCATTTTTCATGCATTGTTTACCTGTACGCCGCAACATGATTGTGAGCGATGATGTGATAGAGAGTCCGCAATCTATCGTGATTCCTGAGGCTGCGAATCGTGAAATATCAGCACAAGTGGTGTTGAAGCGTATTTTGGAGGGCTTGAAATAGTTGTTGTGAAATAAACGGTGATGATTATGAGGCGAATAAGTTTGTTCTTGATGGCTTTGCTGATGCCTTTTATGGCAACATTAGCGCAAGCTAGGGATTTGAAAAAATGGGACGAAGGTGCTTTGTCGTGGAACGACTTCCGTGGAGCATCGGTGATGAAAGGTGTGCCGTCGTCTATAAAAGTGGCATTGACCACAACGCCTCTTGAGGGCGTTTCTGGGAAAAAACTGCAATATAAGATAGTGGCAAATGCAGTAATGGATAGGAATCAGTCGTTTGCTGATTCTTCTGCCCGCACAGAACAACGCTTGCGTTATCATCAGTTGCAATTTGACCAGTTGGAACTGTTCCGCCGTCGTTTGCAGAGTGATTTGAATTCAGGGATGAATGGTATAGAGGCTGATAATAAGCTGAAATATTATCAAAACTTATATAAAGATCAAATAAACACTATCAAGGAGGAAACAGAAGACGGAAGCAATGAAAATAAGTTGCAGGAATGGGAATATTATACTCGCAAGGGATTGGAAGCCATAGGGTTGCCTCCTGTACCTGAGTTTGAACCTAGCGATTGGTGTTATGGTGTGTACTTGGGTGTTGGCGGGGTGTTTCCTAATTCTGAAGTCGACGATTATTTCGCAAGTTGTTTCACCTTTACAGCGGGTCTTACGGGAGGCTATAAGCGTTTGAAACTGAAAGCCGACATTGGTTATGGTCAGCCCAAGTTCAACACTCGTAATGTGTTCGGAGTGAAAGATGACAAGGGACGTGACAAACAAGGACCGATGAATGAATATGCTACTTATATGGGCGTTAGCACAACGTTGGGCTATAGCGTGATTAACACGAAACGTTTTGCTGTAACTCCTCATGTGGGTTTGTACTGGGGTAGCTATAGCTGGAATATGGCAAATTTGGAGTATGTATACGATGAAGAATTAGGCAAAGACGTTAGCAAGGTGGCTAGCACGGCAGATGCTAAGCTGAAAGATTTCAGTTGGATGGCAGGTGTCGACTTTGATGTGAGGATTCACAAATACGTGTCAAGTACTCCATTTTTCTTGACAGGACAGCGTGAACAGTTGTCGTCTTCCATAAGGATAACACCTTATGTGGCACGTGTAGCATTCAATGAAATAGGAGCTAAGGGGTATCACGTTGGCATCACGGTATCCTATGCAGGTATCGCCCGTTCTCTCAAGATGAAATAAGAAATAAATAATATTTAATCCCCCTTAGGTTTGTTAATGATATAGCCTTTGGGGGATTTTTTTGTGTGAACGAGCGATTTTTAGTAATTTTGTAGCCAAGCATGTAACTTGCGTTAAATGTGCATGCTAATAAAGTGAAACACTACAAAAGATGGAAGATAATATAATAAAACCTAAAGTTCTCGATTATGACGATATATGCAAACTAGCTCCTTTTTTCAATGGGAAAGAGAAGTTGGTTAATTTCTTGTTCAAGATGTTGAAAGTGGACAAAGTGAACAAGCTGCATGAAGACAACTATAAAACACCTGGAGCTCCATTCACTAAGGGCTTGTTGAAAGATTTGGGTATTACGGTGGTGATTGAGAATAAGGAAATTTTGGATAAATTGCCTGAAGGCTCGTTTATAACGGTGTCTAATCATCCATTCGGAGCTTTGGACGGAATCATGTTGATAAGTATTTTAGCATCAATCCGCTCCGATTTCAAGGTTATGGTGAATTTGATACTGAATTACATAACGGCGATGCGTGAGAATTTCATTGCTGTAGACCCTGTAGCAACTAATGACCCTGCGAAGAAGGCTGTTACTATGAGAGGAATTCGTGAGGCGATGATGCATGTGAAAAATGGACATCCGCTAGGATTCTTTCCTGCTGGTTCTGTGGCGAAGATAAACGGAAAATTAAAGATTGACGACCGAGATTGGCAGCCGTCGATCATACGCCTTATACAGCAACTTAAAGTGCCTGTGATACCTATATATTTTCATGGGTATAATTCGATGTTGTCGTATGTTATGGGTAGGATATGCTGGCCTTTACGCTCGTTGATGTTGCCGTCGGAGGTGTTTAAGAAGAAAGGAAAGACTTTAAGGGTGACAATTGGCAATCCTATAAGTGTGGAAGAACAATCCCAGTACAAGACGGTGGAAGAACTTACAAAGTTCTTGAAAGATACAACTTTCTCATTGAAGAAATAATATAATGATAGACGAGATTTCTCCTGACATATTAAAAGCTAAACAGAGGTATTCTATAATAGGAAACGCGTCGGCGCTAGTGAATGCCGTGGGCAGGGCTATACAGGTAGCTCCTATTGACTTGTCGGTGCTGATTATAGGTGAGAGCGGCTCGGGGAAAGAGTTTTTCCCCAACATTATACATGACTATAGCGCGCGCAAGCATAGTAGGTATATAGCCGTGAATTGCGGGGCTATTCCAGAAGGTACGATAGATTCTGAGTTGTTTGGTCATGAGAAGGGTGCGTTCACAGGTGCAATATCTTCCCGTAAGGGATATTTTGAGGAAGCCGATGGCGGTACAATATTCCTTGATGAGGTGGCAGAACTTCCGCTTACTACCCAAGCTCGCTTATTGCGTGTGCTTGAGAGCGGGGAATATATAAAGGTAGGCTCGTCGACGGTACAAAAGACCAATATACGTGTTGTTGCGGCGACAAATAAAGATATGCTGCAGGCAGTAAAAGATGGTAAATTCCGTGAGGACTTGTATTATCGTTTGTCGACTATACTTATACAAGTGCCGCCTTTACGCTCACGTGGAAATGACATTCTGTTGCTTGCGAGGAAGTTTGCTGGTGATTTTGCCGAGAAATATAGGATGCCTAACATAAGATTGCTTGATGATGCTAAAAACGTGCTGTTGAGCTATCGTTGGCCTGGAAATGTTCGTCAGCTTAAAAATGTGATTGAGCAGTTGTCGCTTTTTGAGGCTGGAAATTCTATAGATGGCGAGCAGATTAAAAAGTATCTGCCGCAGTATAGCACCGAATATAAGCCAGCTGTAGCATCGGCTTCATCGTTCAATTACAATCAGGAGCGCGAATTGTTGTTCAAGATGTTGTTCAAGATGCAGAATGACATAGATGAATTGCGTAGCCAGCTAGAGCAAGGGCGTCATGTGGCAGAAACTCGTCATATTGATTCTGGCTCTCGTGAAATGCCTGTGCATCGGTCGCATTCGCTCATGCGTTATCCTTCGTTTGAGAAGCAGCCAGTGACCAAAGAAGTTGAATATCGTGAGGTTATTGTGGATGACAAGGACGATGGATCTATAGTATCGCAACCGCATCA
>CAZSHA010000002.1:63074-83361 GCA_964606575.1 uncultured Muribaculaceae bacterium
CAAGAGGGTGTGCTGTTGAGTGATGTTAACAAGATGACGCTTGAAGACACGGAGAGGGAAACGATACGCCGTTCGCTTGAGCGTAATGGAGGGAAACGCCGTCGCACAGCCGAAGAGTTAAATATTTCAGAACGCACGCTTTATCGTAAGATAAAGGAGTATGGTTTGGATTGATACAATATAAATTAAGGAATCGTCATGGTAAAACGTATAATATTCTCGTTGGTGTCGCTTGTGCTTGTCTTTCAGTCTTGTAGCGTGAGCTATAAGTTCAATGGGGCAGCGTTGGATTATGATATTTATAAGACTATTGCCATATCGCAATTCCCTATACGTGCGGCACTGGTTTATCCACCGTTGCAACAAACCTTCGAGAACCAAATAAATGATATGATAACACGCCAGACGCGTTTACGTGTGGTGGATTCAAATAACACTGATTTACGGTTGGAAGGAGAAATAACAGGGTATAGCCTAAGTCCCCAAGCTGTAAACGAGGATGCTTATGCTTCTAAAACACGTCTTACTATAACGGTGCGTGTGAAGTATATTAATAACAAGCAAGAAGGTCAAGACGTGGATCAGACATTCTCTGCATATAGGGATTTTTCAAGCGATGAGATGCTCACCGACGTGCAAGACGAATTGTGTACGCAGATAAGCAAAGAGCTTGCCGACCTTATATTTAATGCAACGATAGGTAATTGGTAACACAGTTAAAAATAATATTATGAATAGCTTGCAGGATTTGTTAGAAGACTCGTCTAAAGCTGTTACTAGAGAATGGCTTGATGAAGTGTGGAGTAAATATCCTTATTTTACGCTTCCTGCGCTTTTGTATCTGCATAGGAACAAGGATAAGGGAGGCTTAGATGATGGCATATTGCGAAAACTTGCAATATCTTCGCCTGACCGCAAGGCATTATATGACCTGCTTGGGGAGAATGCAGAGCGATTCGCATCGTTCTATCCGCCAGAGAAGAAACGAGAACCGATAGATACAGATACCACATTGGATACGTTCCTTGAGAATTATGGTAATGTTGACGATAAGGAACTGGAAATATTGAACCAGATGATTTTCAATCCAGTGCCTGATTATGCTCAAATGCTAGCCGCAGAAGAGGAGCGTAGCAAACCTGGTGTAGAAGAACTGACACCCGATGCGGGTGTGGGTCGTGATGACTTGCTCATCAACCAGTTCATTTCTAAATCGAAGGAAAAGCCAAGCTATTTCCCAACCCAAGAAGCTCCGTCGGCAGTTCAAGTCGAGCCTAATGTAGCAGAGGAACCAGTAGATGCTCCCATAGCGACCGATGACACAATGTTGAGTGAAAGTTTGGCTAGAATCTACATAAAACAACGTAAATATTCTAAGGCTCTTGAAATTATTAAAACTATAAGTTTGAAATTTCCAGAAAAAAGTATTTACTTTGCAGACCAAATTCGTTTCTTGCAGAAACTAATAAAAACAGAAACTATAAAAAACAATAAATAATCATGTACATTTTTTTAAGTATCTTAATTTTACTAGCATCATTATTGTTGATTGGTGTAGTACTTATACAAAAATCTAAAGGTGGAGGTCTTGCCTCTAATTTTTCTAGCGCAAACCAGGTGATGGGTGTTCGCAAGTCGACTGATTTCATTGAGAAAGCAACTTGGTCGCTAGCTGCATTTATATGTGTTTGCAGTATTGTTTCTGCATTTTTCGTGCCTAATACATTGGTACAAGGCAGCCGTATAGTGCAACAACCTGTACAACAAGAGCAAAGCACTCCTTTCGCAACAGAGAAAGCAGCTCCTGCAGCACAAGCTGAGGCTCCTGCTACAACTGATGCTCAAGGACAAGCAAACTAATTGTAGCGGATAAAATCCAAATATACAGCGGCGGTACAAGAATGAGAATGTTGTGCGGTCGCTTTTGTCGTATGTGTATGTAACATAAGAATCAAATACTATGGAGTCGATAAGTGAGATTTTTAGGATAGGGACAGGTCCTTCTAGTAGCCACACGATGGGTCCTAGAAAAGCCGCGCAATGTTTCTTGGATGCTAATCCAGATGCAGTGCGTTTTGAGGTTGATTTGTACGGTTCGTTGGCTGCTACAGGTAAAGGACACTTAACCGATAAGGCTATAGAAGATGTGTTGATGCCTGCGGGTGGAGTGAAAATCAACTGGCTAGCCGATGTGTTCTTGCCATTTCATCCTAATGGGATAAAGTTCGTTGCTTATAATCAGGAAAACGAAGTCGTTAATGAACGTACGGTATATTCCGTTGGCGGTGGTAAGATTGTATGGGACGATGAAATAGGAGATGCCGAGAGCGAGGGTAAGAAAAGCGTATACTCGATGAAACGTTTGTCCGATATTCTTGCATGGTGTGAAAAAACGGGCAAGAGCTATTGGGAATATGTCGACGAGTGTGAGGGCTCTTATATATGGGATTATTTGCATGACGTGTGGGAGGTTATGAAAAATGCCGTTAAACGTGGCTTAGAGGCTGAAGGGGTATTGCCTGGAGGTCTAGGGGTGCGTCGTAAGGCAGTAAGCTACTATATGAAGTCAAGCGGCTATTCAAATAGCCTGAAAAGCCGAGGGTTGGTCTACTCTTATGCTCTTGCTGTATCAGAAGAGAATGCGTCGGGCGGTCTTATAGTAACTGCTCCTACTTGCGGTTCATGTGGCGTGTTACCTGCTGTTTTGTACCATTTGTACCAAACTCGTGATTTCTCGGAGAAACGCATATTGCGGGCTTTAGCCACAGCTGGCATTTTTGGCAATGTGGTTAAAACGAATGCTTCAATTTCAGGGGCTGAGGTGGGATGTCAAGGCGAAGTGGGTGTTGCTTGTGCTATGGCTGCCGCTGCGGCCTGCCAATTGTTTGGAGGATCTCCTGCTCAGATTGAGTATGCTGCTGAAATGGGGCTTGAGCATCACTTAGGATTGACATGCGACCCAGTGTGTGGACTTGTTCAGATTCCGTGTATCGAGCGTAACGCTTATGCTGCTGCGCGAGCTTTAGACTCCAATTTGTATGCGGCATTCTCCGACGGAACGCATAGCGTAAGTTTCGACCGTGTTGTTGAGGTTATGAAGCAGACGGGACATGACTTGCCTAGCGTTTACAAAGAAACATCCCAAGGCGGTCTAGCTGTTATCGATTGATAGGACACAAAAAGATTAAATAAAAAGCGATGTGCTGTGTTATGCGGCACATCGCTGTGTTTTTTACTTGATATTAAATCAACTACAAACTTATAAGATAGGTATTTTACAATGTACACACGGAATTTTCTTTGTTGATATATAAAAATTGTAGATTTCGTGCGTGTGTATGTGATTTATAATAATAAATATGTGTTATACTTCACAAAGATAAGAATAAAAATAACGCATATACAAATAAATCTGTATAAATTTTAATCTATTTAAGTATATTAAGCGATAAATTGTTATAAAAATACGAAATATAACCAATCGTTTTATTCAAATAGGTTTCGTCCTTCAAAAGTGGAAAGGCGTTCTTTCCATTCGCTGGATATTGGGGCTGAGATTCCTTGTTTTACGTCAAATCCCACCATAATAACCTCGCATTGGCATTTTACTTCGCCTGTGTCTTTGTTAATAAGTTGCTGTAGCAACTTTACGCTTCGGTCGTGAACGTAGGTGGTTTGTGTCTGTACTGCAATCTGTTCATTGAAATAAATAGGGGCTAGGTAGTTGCAATTTACGTTTGCTACTACGATATTAGCAGTACGCCAGTCTACGGGTCCATTGTTGGCAGCGGTGAAATATCGGGCTTTGCCTAAATCGAAAAATTCCATGTAAACGGCATTATTCACGTGTCCAAGAGAATCAATGTCGTTGAAGCGTATTTGCACGTCTAGTGTGTGCTTGAATGGGGCTTCGGGTTCTATATAAAAAGGGTTTTTGTTTTTATTATTTTCCATATATGTTGAATATGATCAGGTGTAATAGTTGTAGATGCTTGTTTTATCTGAAAACAATGTCCTTAATGACTTCTTTGCCAGCCGCCTCATTTAATCTTTTAACCAAGAGGGAACGGCTGAGCATAAGCTCATTGCGCAGAGGCGCGGATGAAATTTGCACGTATAAACATTCGTTTTTTACGAATCGGTTCACCGTATAACGGTTTAATCCATGACCTACGACATCAGCCCAAAGATCTGCAACCCTAAGTTCATCTAGTTTTGTATCGAGATTTTCAGATTTGAGATAACGTTGAATTATCTCGCCTACGGTTTCGGCGTTAGAATGTTTCATGCTTTTTCCTCCTTGTCGCTGGAATCAGCTTCTTTAACATTGCCTTGTGATACCGAGAAAATACGGTAGTCGCTTCCAGCCCGCTTTATAATCTCGTCTAGGTGAGTACGGTTGGTGTCGGTGATGAAAATCTGTCCGAACTTATCGCTATTGCTCACCACAGAAATGATATTTTCAACTCGTCTTGCATCCAGTTTGTCAAAAATATCATCGAGAAGCAGTATTGGGGTGATTTTGCTGGCTAATTTCAAGAAATCGTATTGTGCTAAGCGTAAAGCTATTGTGTAGGTTTTGCATTGCCCTTGCGAGCCTGTCTTACGCATAGAATGTTCTTCTAGCATGAGTTCGATGTCGTCACGGTGTATGCCACGTGTTGTATATCCGATTATTATGTCACGCTCACGGTTGGTTGCAAGCAGTTCACGCATCCCAGTTTCATTGAGGTGGCTTTTGTATGATAGTTTTACTGCTTCAGCACTTCCTGAAATCGCTCTGTAGTATTCCATGAAAATTGGAGAGAAGTCTTGTACCCATTTAAGTCGGCATTTGTGGATGTATTCTGCGTCTTGGCACATTTGTTCCTCAACCGTTTCATATAAAATGGGGTCACGGTAGCCTTGCCTTATCATTGCGTTGCGGTTTTCAACCGCTTTCCCATATTTTATCAACGCTGCAAGATATTCGGCATCGCTTTGCGATATTATCAAGTCCATTAATCGCCTGCGTTCTTCTCCTGCGCCTCTTATGAGTTCCCAGTCCATAGGTGAAACCATTACTACAGGCAATAGACCTATGTGTTGGCTAAGTTTCTTGTATTCTTTGCCATTACGCTTTAGGGTTTTACGTTTGCCTCGCTGTAGCGATAAGGCTATTTCTTCGGGTTCTTCCCTGCGGGTGTAATTACCTTTCAGCATCATGAAATCGGCATCGTGGTTCACAACCATCGCATCGCCTTGGTTCACATAGCTTTTGCTGAAACTTAAATAGTAGATAGCATCGAGTACGTTGGTTTTACCCATACCGTTATTGCCGGTAAGGCAGTTGACTTTAGGAGAAAACTGCAAACAAGCCTCCTCTATATTCTTGAAGTTGAGTATGGATATACTATTCAGAATCATATTGCAAAGATAGCCCTTTTCTCGCTTCGTGCAAAGAAATTTTCTTACGGTGGTGTGCGTCGGTGTTTTACAACATTAAAGACGGGCTTTATTTATTGCGGAGAATTAGTTATCTTTGTGGTGCTAAATAACGCAAACATTTAATTAATAGTTATGGACGTACAAGGGTCAATGAGGCAAATTCTGGAAGCCGAAAGCAAAGCGATATTAAACATACCTGTTACTGATGGTTACGAAAAGGCTGTCAATCTCATAGTTGAGCATGTTCACAACCGAGGCGGCAAGCTTGTAACTTCTGGTATGGGTAAAGCTGGACAGATAGCGATGAATATCGCAACTACATTTGCTTCAACTGGTATTCCTGCTGTGTGTCTTCATCCTAGCGAGGCTCAACATGGCGATTTGGGCATAGTTCAAAAGAATGATGTGATGTTGCTGCTCTCTAATTCGGGTAAGACACGTGAGATTCTTGAGCTTGTACTATTAGCCCGTAATTTATACCCTGAAATGAAATTCATCGTTATTACAGGTAATGAGAAAAGCCAATTGGCTGAAATGGCTGATGTGTGCTTGTATACAGGCGGTGCTCCTGAGGTGTGTCCGTTGGGGCTTACTCCAACCACTTCTACTACGATGATGACTGTAATGGGTGATGTGCTGGTTGTCAATACGATGCTGGCTACTGGATTCACAAAGCAACAATATGCTTTACGTCATCATGGCGGTTATCTAGGAGAACAGAGCCGTAAATAAGCTGTGACAATTGCTGATTAAGATGCGTAAGTTGATAGCGATAGGAGAATCGGTGCTTGACACGCTGCTTGTAGACGACAAGCCTGTGAAGACCTTTGTGGGTGGTAGGATAGCCAATGCGGCAGCTTCAGCTGCGATGGCTGGTATACCCACAACAATGGTAAGTGAATGCTCGACCGACCATGTGGGCGACATCATTGTAGGTTTTTTGCAATCGCATGGGGTCAATGTCGGTTCTATCGACCGTTATACCGACGGTACAACTGAATGTTCTTTGTTTTTCAAAAATGGTGATACGGCTACCCAAGTCAGTTACGGATCTTATCCGACTGATAGGTTTGATGTGGTGTGGCCTCGCATAGATGAAGATGATATAGTCGTTTTCGGCTCTTTCTATTCGATAGACAGCGCATTGCGTGACCGCTTATTCGAAATGGTGAATTATGCTGTGGAACGGAATGCTGTAATTGTGTATTTGCCGGGTTTTCATCATGATATTAATTGCCGTATAACAAAAGTGATGCCTGCTATACTTGAAAATTTAGAGGTATCGGACATCGTGATAGCAAATGACAAGGATATAAATGACATATTCCCTAATGAAACTCCTGAAAAGGCATTCCGTAATCACATAGAGTTCTATTGCAAAAATTTTATTCATATAAATAGTTTTGGTGCGGCTTTCTATACTAAGAATGGCAGTGCATCCGCTACTAGTGCGGATGAAACTGAAAATTTATTGGGATGGCAGGCTGGTCTTGTTGCTGGCATTGCATGTGGTCTGGTGAAACATGAAGTCACTAAGGCTATGCTAGGCGAGGTTAGTACCGAAACGTGGCAAGATATAATGAACTTGGCTTGTTCGTTGGCAGATGAGGCTTCTAAATCGGATGATAATTGCATTTCAACTAGGATGTTCGTATGAAACCGTTATCACATAATATGTCGTTTCCTGATCTTGGCGTTGATATAAGTCAGTGGAAAGAGCAGATATTGGAAACTGGGACAATTCCTACCCACCTTATGAGCGAGGAAGAATCTAAGGCGGTACGCTTGTGGTATGTGTTGTATTTATTAAATGAAGGTGAATACGAGCAAGCAGGGCGATCGTTGGCGGAAATAGACCGCGACATTTATGCTGGTACTTTAGGAGGAGCATGGCTATATCTGGCAGATATGTCGGTGCTTGTTGAAGATAATAACAGTTCTGAGGCGTTGTCGGCAGGGGAACAAGCTCTGAGGATGTTGGCTGACATGGATGTAGATCGCACTTCGGCTGATTTTGTAGCTATTGTGGCGGTTGTCATTTACAACCTTGCAATGATTCATCATAAAGTTGGAGAAAACGTGCGTGCTGAAAAAGAGCTGATGAAGTCGCAGAAATTGCTAGATAAGTTGGCGAAAAAGGATAAGGCTCGTTTTGGGGCTTCGGTAGTTCGTTCTATTGAGGCGTCAACTACGATATTCAACTCTCGTCTGAAGCAGATGAACGTTTTAGCTCATTATCAAGTTGCTACCGATTTGTATTTAGATAAGGCTAATAGGGGGATGACCCAAGCTATAAATGACCTTGTTGATTCGTTGCAAAACGAGGGTGATTTGCATTTGAAAATAGGAAATTACCGTGATGCGGTGAAGTATTACACCAAAGCTTTGAGGTATCAGAAAAAAGTTACAGCCAAGATGGGGGAGCGTGAGCTACGTCTGTCTATTAATTTGGGACGTGCCTTGTTGCAGATTGTTCAGCGTAGGGCTACTGGAGAGCAGTTGCTTCGTTCAATGCTTCCGCTTGCCGAGCGTCTTGACCGCCAAGCTGAGATTAATGAAATCAGCGCGTTGTTGGAGCATAAGCGGTCGTTCGACTTTATGTCGTTCTTGAAAAAGATGTTTTAATGAGCCGTTATCGAGTTTCTTTGTCGGTCTGAAAATGCAAAAAAGACTTGAAAAAACATATTTTCATTTCGTTGGTGCGAAATAATTTGTAGATTCAAAAAATATTAGTACCTTTGCACCACGTTTTAAGGGTAGGTAGGTAAGTGGTTAAAACGGGCAGACTGTAAATCTGTTGGCTTGCGCCTTCGGCGGTTCGAATCCGTCCCTGCCCACTTGCATTTTGCGGAAGTAGCTCAGTTGATAGAGCATCAGCCTTCCAAGCTGAGGGTCGCGAGTTTGAGCCTCGTCTTCCGCTCAAGGCAAGATAAAGTTCTCGATGATATTTGTCGGGGACTTTCTTTTTGTACATACTCGTGCCGTAGAGCGTGCCCAATAAAAAAATGACCCCACCTTCACAGGCGAAATCATTCCTTCATAACCAAAATTCAAGTATATTATTTTTTGTTGTTTGTTGTTGCCTTATTTATTTTGAGTCCAGTCTATTTTAGATAGTGAAACTCAACTCTAATGCAAAAGTAATACAATTATTCAAAGCACAAGCAATATATTGATATAATGAATATTAAAAGATGTTTCTATGTGTTACTTCTCTCGCATGAATATGTTTATAGGTGTTCCTGAGAACTCCCAGTTTTCTCTAATCTTGTTCTCCAAGTACCGCTTATATGGTTCTTTCACCCATTGTGGCAAGTTGCAGAAGAAAATAAACGTTGGTACAACTGATCCTTTCAGCATGGTGATATATTTAATCTTCACGTATTTACCTTTGGTTGCCGGTGGCGGATAAGCCGCTATAACCTCTTGCATGACCGTGTTCAATTTAGCTGTAGGAACGGTACGTTTTCTGTTCTCGTATACTTTTACAGCCTCTTCCAATACTTTGTGGATGCGTTGTTTGGTGAGGGCAGAACCGAAAATTATAGGGAAGTCGGAGAACGGTGCTAAGCGTTGGCGGATGGTGCTCTCGAAGTGCTTGATTGCCGCTTGGCTCTTGTCTTCAGCGATGTCCCATTTGTTCACGCACACCACAAGACCTTTCTTGTTGCGGTTGATAAGCGAGAAGATGTTCACGTCTTGGCTTTCGATACCGCGTGTAGCGTCTATCATGAGGATGCATACATCACTGTTTTCTATTGCTCTTACGCTTCTTATCACCGAATAATACTCGATATCTTCGTTTACCTTGCCTTTTTTGCGTATACCGGCTGTATCTACTAGGTAGAAGTCGAATCCGAACTTGTTATAACGTGTGTAAATGCTGTCACGTGTTGTTCCTGCTATGTTGGTAACGATGTTACGCTCTTCACCTATGAATGAGTTGATAATGGATGATTTGCCTGAATTCGGTCGTCCTACGATTGCGAATCGTGGCAGATTTTCCAATGTATCATCTTCTTTGTTGTCTTCAGGAAGCCTTTTTGCAATCTCATCAAGCAAGTCGCCAGTGCCAGAACCTGTCATAGCTGATATGGAGAACGGGTCGCCAAGACCTAATGAATAGAACTCGGCTTCGGCATAGAACGAATCATTGTTCTCGGCTTTGTTGGTGACTAGGATAACGGGCTTCTTAGCACGGCGCAAGATGGCTGCGACATGGTCGTCGAGGTCGGTTACACCGTTGGTCACGTCGACCATAAATAGTATTATGTCGGCTTCTTCGATAGCAATAGCTACCTGTTTATTGATTTCTTCCTCAAAAATGTCGTCAGAGTTTACTACCCATCCTCCAGTGTCGACTACCGAGAAGTCACGTCCATTCCAGTCGAATTTTCCGTATTGGCGGTCACGAGTAGTGCCTGAGGTGTCGTCAACAATTGCTGTGCGGGTTTGTGTCAATCGGTTGAATAGCGTTGACTTTCCCACGTTTGGTCGTCCGACAATAGCAACAAGATTTCCCATGTTTATATATTTTCGTTGTTTTCAGTTATTATAATTATGCAAGCAGGGATTTATTCGATATATCCGAATGTGCGTAACACATTTTCCCTATTGCGCCAATCTTTCTCTACTTTTACGAACATTTCCAGATACACGCGTTTCTGGAAAAATGCCTCAATGTCTTTTCTAGCTTCGATGCCTACACGCTTCAGTTTCGTGCCGCCTTTCCCTATCAATATGGCTTTTTGGCTGTCGCGCTCGGCATATATTACTGCCATGATGTGTATTGAGTTGTCCGATTCTTCGAACTTCTCCACGACAACTTGCACGGCATACGGAATCTCTTGGTCGTAATCGAGCAAGATTTTCTCGCGTATGATTTCGGTGACAAAAAAGCGTGCGGGCTTGTCGGTCAACGCATCTTTTCCAAAGAATGGGGGTGAATCGGGCAATAAACTTACGATGCGTTTCATGAGCATGTCAACGTTGAAATGCTCTTTGGCTGAAGTGGGGTACACTTCGGCTTTAGGCAACAGTTCTCGCCAAGAGTCAACGATCTTCACCAGGTCTTCCTGGCCTTTAAGCAAGTCGATTTTATTGATTACCAATAGCACTGGTACATCACCTTTAGCCACGGCGTCAATAAATTCCTTGTTCTTGCTCGGTGACTCCACCACGTCGGTAACGTATACGATGATATCGGCATCGGTCAAAGCTCCTTTTGAAAATTCAAGCATGCTTTCTTGCAGCTTGTATTTAGGTTTCAGCACGCCAGGGGTATCGGAAAAGACTATTTGGTAGTCGTCGGTGTTCACGATACCCATGATGCGATGCCGTGTGGTTTGAGCTTTCGATGTGATGATAGAAATGCGTTCGCCCACAAGATCGTTCATTAGGGTTGACTTGCCCACGTTGGGATTGCCTACAATGTTTACGAAACCTGCCTTATGCATAAATTGCCGTTGTTTTGTTTTATTAGTTTTGCTACGGTAAATTTACCGCCAATTTTCTAAATGTAAACAAAAAAAGCATCAAAATTGATGCATTTTTTGTGTGGATAAGGATTTTCTTTCGTGAGAAAACCTATCTTAGAAGCGTGAGGATTAACATCCCCATACTATATACATAGCTCCCCAAGTGAATCCTGCGCCGAATGCGGTAAGGACAATCTTGTCGCCTTTCTTCAATTTATCCTTGTATTCATCAATACACAATGGAATGGATGCCGCGCTGGTATTGCCATAGTGTTGTATGTTCACAAGCACCTTTTCTGGGTCAATACCGATACGACCGCCTACTGCCTCAATGATACGCATGTTTGCTTGATGCGGTACGAACCAGTCGATGTCGTTCACTGTTAGGTTGTTGCGTTCCATTACGTCTTGTGAAGACTCTAACATGTCGGTTACGGCATGCTTGTATACGTTGCGACCTTCTTGGTAAACGAAGTGGTGGCGAGCATCTACGGTTTCGTGTGATGCCGGTTCAACCGAGCCTCCTGCTTTCATTACTAGGAATGGAAGACCTTCTCCGTTTATGTGGTAAACTCCGTCGATGATACCGATGTTCTCCTCTGTTGGCTCAAGCAATACGGCTGCAGCTGCATCACCGAATAGAGGGCATGTGCTACGGTCTTGGTAGTCGGTCATGCTTGACATCATTTCGGCTGCTACTACAACGACTTTCTTGTAAAGTCCAGACTTGATATAGGCATTACCTGCTTGTAGCGCTACGATGAAACCTGCGCATGCGGCTTGTATGTCGTAGGCATAGCAATTTCCGCATCCGCATCCGTGTGCTATTACCGAAGCTGTGCTTGGGAAACGGTAGTCGGGGTTGGAAGTAGCGCAAATCACCAAGTCAATATCGTTTGCCGAAACTCCAGTTTCTGCAAGCAACTTGCTCACAGCCTTGATGCCCATATATGAAGAACCTGCACCTGGTTCTTTCAAGATGCGGCGTTCTTTGATTCCTGTGCGGGTGGTAATCCATTCGTCGTTGGTGTCTACCATCTTCGATAAATCGTCGTTTGTCAATTTGAACTCAGGTACGAACGATGCGATTCCGCTTATTTTAGCATTAAGCATAATATCTATATAAAATGGGTGAATATGAAAAATTTATCCTAAATAAAGATTATGTGATTATTTAGGATAATATTGTTGCTATTCAAGAAATGCGTTTTGAGCAAGTTTTTAGACTGCTGCTGATTTCTCGATTGCGATTCTTCCACGATAGTAGCCACATTCAGGGCATACTGTGTGACAAACGTGCCATGCACCACAATTAGGGCAAAGTGACAACGTAGGAGTTACAGCCTTGTCGTGAGTTCTTCTTTTAGCTGTTCTAGTCTTAGATTGTTTTCTTTTAGGATGTGCCATCTTTCTATTTAATTTTTAATTATTATCTGTTAATTTTCTCAAGGCGTCCCAACGTGGGTCGACTTGAGCGTTGTCTTCTCTCGTATCTATGTCGCCGCCATCTTCGCCGTCGTCCTCGAAATCTTCAAATTCGTCGCTAGCTTGGCTGGAAGCGTGCATTTTCAATTTTTGAGCCATCCCCTTATTGCACTTTCCTGCTGGATGCACGTGCTTTAAAGGGATAGTGAGCGCTACCGTGTCATAGACTATATATGCTATGTTTAGGTAGGCATCACTTTCGGGAATTATTAGCAAGTCGTCGTTCTCGTCGCTATATGTTTCGCCATACTTCACGCATAGGTGATAGGTAGTGTCTACTTCATGCTCCATGTCGTCAAGACAGCGGTCGCATGGGATGTTAACAGCTCCTTTAAGCGTAAAATCCAGTTCATAATAGTCGCTTTTACAATTTACTGTAAGAGTGACTTTCACCTCACCCCTCCTAATATCTTCGCTTTCCATGTTTCTGAAAAACTCAGAATCAAGAGTGTACTCAAATTCATGAGTGCCGCGGGTCATTCCACGTAGAGGTAATTTAAACGCTGCAAATTTTCCCAAAATATTTTTTAGTTAAATCGGTGCAAAGGTATAAACATTCTGATTAATAATCAACATTTTGAAGTCAAAAATCAAATTTTAGGCTAAAAAACTGTTGATTTTAGGCAAATTTTATGCCTTTGCAGCCTAGGTTGAACATTGTTTTTTCAATTTATTGTAACGATAGAAGTCTGCCAGAAGTTCATCGTTGCGGTGGCTTTTTCGTAACATTTGCAAAATGTATGCGGCTCTATGTTGGATTGTCGCTGATTTGAATAGGCTTATATTTATGGAAAAGACATTGTATGTAAGTGATCTTGACGGTACTTTGCTTGGGCTTGACTCGCAGTTGAGCTATGTAAGTGTGGAAATTCTAAATCGGTTGTTGACTCGTGGGGTAAATTTCACCATAGCTACGGCTCGCACGCCTGCCACTGTGGTGGGCATAATGGAGCATGTGCGGGCTAATCTGCCGTTTATTGTCTTGAATGGCGGTGCTATGTGGGATAATTCTGTGAGGCGTTTTGCCAGTACCACTCCTATGCCAGCGGCTACCGTGTGTCAGGTGTGTGAAATTTTCGAGAAGCACGGTTTGCGGCCTCTGGTTTACCGTCGTTGTGGTGATACCTTGGAGGTTCATCATTTCGGTGAATTGTCGCCTCAAGAGGAGCTGTTTGTGAAGGAGAGGCTTAACTTGGGTTTTAAGCGGTTCTGTTTGGATGATGAGAATTATAAGGTGAGCGATAATGAGGCGTTGCTGCTTTTCGCTATGAATGATTTTGAGGTGTTGAGTCGAATACATGGCGAGGTATTGAGCCATGTGGATTGTGCCTCGGTGTGTTATCATGATATCTTCGATCCGTCGGCTGGTCTTATGGAAACTTATGCTCCTGGTGTGTCGAAAGCTGTGGCAATCCGAAAATTGGCTAGCGAGATTGGGGCTAAACGGCTGGTGGTGTTTGGTGATAATCTTAATGACATACCGATGATGCAGATAGCGGACTGTGCAGTTGCTCCTGATAATGCTGTCGATGAGGTGAAGGCTGTGGCTGATATTGTGATTGAGCCGAATTACACTCATTCAGTCGTAAGATTCATTGATCAAGATTCAAGGCGTGTCAATGCGGTTTAATTGAAAAAGCGTAATGCGTAAAGTCGCTTAATGATATTTTTTGTGTGGATGTTTTTGGATTGCACACGCCATAGCCTTGCATACCACACTATTAATCAAAATCTTGGGGTATTTATTTGAGTTGGGAGCAAAAAAAATTGATTGTCTCACGACAACCAACCTTAATTAACCTTAAATCTAATACCATGAAAAACACGTTGCAAATTTAAGCACATTTTTCTTCTTGTCAAGGGATTGTCGGGAAAAAATCGCCCCATTTAGTATTTTTTAATATTTAAAGCCATATCTTTAGAATTAAGTTGTCTTTTGCAGTGGTTCTACGGCTCAAAAAATATAATTTGTTAGGCTGATATTCTGTTTTGTGTTTTCTCAAAAAAATCATACTTAACTTTGAAATAAGCAACGTTTAGGATTCTTTTATGTAGAGTTAAATAGTAGTGCGTAGATGAGATAAGTAGTAAAAAAGAAGGAAGCCGAACAGGCTTCCTTCAAAGTCATATAATAAGAGCTTTCCTCTATTATCTTGCATAGAATAGGCTGATTGCAACTTCACTTTGTGATGCGTCACGAGTTCCATATACAACCCAATAAGTAGCACGACCGTAGTATGTTGTCCAATAGTCGTTTTCAAACACCTTTTCTGCTCCCTTAGCATTATAATATTTCAACAAGCCAAGGTCTTGGCCATCGGCTGTCACTTCATGAAGATCAACATATACACGTTGAGAGCCTTGGTCAATAAGCGCTGTCTTAACAAGTTCAACTTCCATCCATTCAGAAACGTCACCAAATGGAACAGGTTTTGACTTATAGAATACATCACCGATTGTTTTGGTTGCAGCGTCATACGATTTAAGCCATGCTTGTATATACTTGCCTTCAGAAGGAGTATTCTCATCTTCAAACATCATGTTGATAAGTTTGATTGCCGCATGGTTGCCGTCACCAAGGCTATCGGTTGCCGACCACAAAGGAGGAGCTATGTGTTCTACCACTTTAGGAGCCTTAGTATAGTCATACAAGAATAGTTGATATTGCTTTCCGTTTTCCAATTGGACAGATTGAGCATACTTATCCTCTCTTATATATATAATAGAGTCTTCGCCATTTTCTTTCTTGATGGTTTCAGGTTTTTCTATACCTAGTGTAAGATTTACAGTACCAGCTGGGATTTGATAGAAACGGCCTGTTGAACCGGACGGAACGAAGTTGTTCTTTGCTAAGAAAGTACCGTGGTTGTTGGACAAGTCTTGGTCGCCCACAATGGCATAGTTGAATGCTTGACCCTTGGCAACAAAGTTCCACAATTGGAATTGAGCCCCCACAGGATCAGTCCAATTAAATTCCACTTCTTGTTTTTCGCATGAAGACATTACCATGCAAGCAAAGAGCGAAAGTGTCAAATATTTTAAATATTTCATATTGTCTAAATGTTTAGTAAGTTAAACTTTTTATTCTGCAGACTCTACTTTTGGAGCATCTGGTTGATCGCCAGGATAAGCAAACCAAGGTATTGAACAATGGTAGTTGTCGGCATCTCCTGCTATAGGCTTCAATGCTTTAAGGCTAGGAATATTCCACATGTACTCAGAGTTGTAGCGTGGACGCACGCGATAACAAGGAGATCCTTCGTTGTATGAAGTATAAGCTCTCTTTCTATCTTGAACTTGAGCAGGACCTAGATAATAGCCCTTAAACACCTTTTCTGATTCAGGCTTGTGCGTAATTTCAGATACATTCCATCCGTTGTTCAAACTAGGATATTCACCTGAATATGCTATATCATAGTGATACTTACGTTGGTCAACCCACGCTTCAGCTGCGCCCCAAGGATATAGATGCACATACTTCTGCATCATGATGTGAGAGATTGAGAAGTCGTTCAAAGATAATCCGCCAACGTATGGACCAGCTAGATATTCAGCTGCAGCAGCGTTGAATTGGGAAACTGTAATCTTGTCGCCTTGGTGATAAGAGCCTTCCACCTTACCGGCTGTGATATATGTAGCAGAGAATTCCATGTCGGCAGCAACGGCTTTCTTCCAAGTGTCGAACGCATCGCTCTTAGAACCGCCATAGAATTGAGCTTCAGCTAGGTCAAACAGCATTTCTGCGTATGTTCCAAGGATATAAGGAGCATCATCACTATAGATCCAACGACCTTTGCCTAGGCGGGCGAATGTGGGTTGCACGCTTGATGCTGTGTGATAGAATGTAGCCACGTCGTGAGAGCATGTACTAGTCACGCTTGTCACACCGCCCCATGTATGAAGAGCCTTGATTGATTCTATGTCCTCATATACACCCACATCATTACCTTCAGATGTACCAAGTTTCAATATTACGCGTGGATCCCAGTGTCCTGTTTCGTTAACAAGAGTATCTGTGATGATTTGCTTTTCAGCCAACTGATATTTAGACTTGTTGCCATTAGTTGTAATCTTGTTACCGTTGGCATCATAGTAAGGAACTGTACCGGTCATAACTTGAGCAGCATATTCATGTTGGAAATAAGACCAAGTCAAGTTGCCGCGGGTAGTACCCCAGAAGTTATTGTAAGCTGTATAAGGTTCATCAGCGCCCTTACCGCTAACAGCTAGAGTCGCATTGTCGTCGTTAGAAGTGAATGACTTGCTTGCGTATTCCACCAAATCTGTGTAATACTTTTCCTTGAAGTCGTTCTTACGAGTCAAAGAAGCCAGATTGCGAACCAATACATAGTAACCGAACTTTCTCCACTTGTCGATGTCGCCGCCATAGATGTAATCGTTAGCCGAAATCTTTGTGCCGTAGCTTGTTTGGTCATCCATGTCAAGAAGACGGATTCCCTCCAAAGCCCAAGCGCGAACTTGCTCATAAATTTGCTCTTGGTAATCGTAGCGGTGTGAAAGAAGACCAGAAACATAAGCATCGGTCATAGGCATTTCGCCATGATACTTGGTCAACCAGTCCCACGTATACGCTTTCATCAAATATCCAATACCAGCCATGTGCCAATTTTCAGCGGCAATAGATTGGTTGATATAGTTTTCAAGGTTCATTCCTTGAAGCCAGTATCCGGTACGCCACATTTCTCCTGCCGCGTCACTAGAGCTTGTATAATAGTGGTCGCGGAAGTTGGTATATCCGGTGCAAGTCATTTGAGTAAGACCGGTCAAAGCACGATTGTCGTAATATAAACCTTGATAGCTTTGTTGAATACCTGCAAGATATAAGTAAGCATCCACATAGTCGGGCGCGTCCTCGTTCTTATTCACATCAAGATAATCATCGCAGCTAGTAGCCGTAACGCCGAATAAGATTGCCGCGATAAGCATTAATATTGAATGTTTTTTCATTGTTTTCGTCATTTTAAGTTAATAGGAATTAGAATGTTAGACTAACACCGCAAGAGTAGGTACGTGGGCTTGGAAGACCCCATGCATCAATACCTTCACCACCTGAACCACCGGCAGCAGCCGACATTGTGTTACCCACAGCATCGATACCGTTGTAGTTAGTGATAGTGAACAAGTCATTACCTAGAACATATACATTAGCGCTTGAGATAAGACCCTTAGTATACTTCTTCAAGAATGATTCTGGGATACGGTAGCTTAGGCGGATTTCTTGACAACGTAGGTAGTTAACATCGTCTTGCAACCATTCTTCATCATTGCCATAGAAACCGTATTGAGTTTCTTTTGGATCATAAACCATAGTGTTGTAATGAGGTGTTGCCGAATTTTCATATCCATCCTTCAATACACCGGTGAACACCTTTTGACCGCCTTCACGAGATTCTACTGATTCCCAGCTTTGTCCGTAGCTGAACATGTCGCGCATTGTACCGTTTGCAACAGTCGCGCCCATACGGCCAGCGAACATAGCGCTCAAGCGGAAGTTCTTATATTGAACTGACGTTGTGATACCGTAGCGGATTTTTGGCTCGCGATCGCCTAGCACGCTCCAATCAGAATCAACTAGAGGTTGACCTGTTGTTGGACTTATTAGGATATCTCCATTATTGTTGCGTTGATAAGCAAGACCAGTAAGAGTAGTGATTGGGTGTCCCACCATTATACCGTTACGGATGTTACCTGTGTTCCAAGTATAAGCGTTATAGAACTCTGATACGTTTTCAGGAAGGTAAGTTACTTCAGAACCGGTGTGAGATGCAGTCACGCCAACGTTCCAAGTCAAGTCGCGAGTCTTGATAACGTCATATCTCAAGCCTGCTTCCCATCCCCAAGTCTTGAACGAACCTACGTTCAAGTTGTTCAACACGAAACCTGTTGCGTAAGACATACGGAAACCTTCCACGATTTGGTCTTCGCACTTAGTGCGGAAGAAAGTGAAATCACCATCCAAACGGTTGTTGAACATGCGGAACTCAGCACCAACTTCCCAAGATGTGTTCATTTCAGGCTTCAAGCTGCGGTTAGGACCGGTGTAACCGTATTTGTAACCACCACCTATAAGACCTGTTGTTTCAAGTTGAGGGTCGATTGACAAAGGTACAGCATCCTTACCTACTTGCGCTACCGAACCGCGAAGTTTCAAGTAGTTCAACCAAGGAAGGTTGCTCTTGATAGGAGTAAGTTCGCTGGCTACGAATGAAAGTTCAGCAGCTGGATAGAAGAATGAATTGTCTTCTTTTGGAAGAGTTGATGACCAGTCGTTACGGAAACGCAATGTAGCGAACGCCATATTGTTGTAACCGAACTCAGCTTGTCCTGAGATTGCTTGCAAGCGGCGTTTTGTTGTCGTTTTTTTAGCAACCACTGTTGAAGCTTCACAGTTATTGATTGAGTAGAAGTCGATAAGCATGAAGTTAGAGCCATAAGAAGATAGCGATTTAACTCCGCTTTCCTTTTGGTGGTAACCGAATTGAAGACCTACAGTATACTTATCGTTGAATGTTTCGTTCCATCCGGCAAGAATGTTTAATGAAGGGTCGTTAGTGTTGTATTTAGCGATGTTATACTGTCCACCTTCTGTCACTTCTTGGTTCTTGCTTGCATAGTATGGGTGAGTAGCACTCTCGTAGGTTGAAGCGCTCACGTCCCAGCCGAAGTTGGCGTTGATGTAAGTGTTCTTGTAAGGAGTGATACTAGCTGTCATAGCAATAAGCATACGGTCTGTTTCATCGTAGTTCTTATTCTTGTAAAGTCCGTATAGAGGATTCAACAAGTCAGTATCAACATAATACTCAGGGTAACGCATGTGAAGACCGTCTGCCGCAAGATAATTAGACATGTCGTCTACCGAAGGCCAGTCATAAGTGCTGGCAACAGGACCTGCAGAACCGCGGCGAGCCTTATTGTTGCTTTGGTGGGTATATTGAATACTTGCATCAAAGTTCAACCACTTAGTGATTTCGGCACGACCGGATACTGCAAAGTTTTGGCGCTTCAAATCGGTAGTCTTTATAACACCGTTTTGATCGATAAACTTAGCTGATGCGCGCACACTCATTTTTTCTGTACCAGCTTCTAGAGATACGTTGTGAGTTTGCATGGTACCGGTTTGAAGAATAGCTTGAACGTTGTCATAATGAGGGAATGTACCGTCGTTCAAACCACCATAACGGCGAGTACGATACCAGTTGGTGCTGCCATATTGACCGTTCAAGTACTTGTCTTGAATTTCCGGCCATCCGTAAGCCTTTGACCATGAGAACTGGTTGCTGTAAGACAGCTTAGCGCGGCCCTTAGAACCCTTCTTTGTGGTGATGATGATAGCGCCGTTAGAAGCGTCCGAACCGTAAAGAGCGGCTGCAGCAGCGCCCTTCAACACTGTCATGCTCTCGATATCCTCAGGGTTGAAGTCGTTACCGCGAGAAGCGAAGTCTAAGTCGCGAACTGATGCATAATCTGCATTAGCGAAACCTGAAGATGGGTCGAAAGTTGAGTTGTTCATAGGCACTCCGTCGATAACGTACAGCGGCTGGTTAGAACCAGAGATAGAAGTAACAGAACGAAGTACCACCGATGTAGAAGCACCGGGAGCACCGCCTGTAGTTGTTACTGTCATACCCGACACACGACCTTGAAGGGCTGAGATGAAGTCGGTGCGACCAGATTCGGCTACATCTGAAGCCTTGACGTTCTGAACAGAAGAACCCACGGCACGGGCAACACGTTTCATACCGAACTCGGCTGTGATTACCACCTCGTCAAGATTGGTAGCGTTGTCCTCAAGCACGATGCTCTTGGCATGAGCCGCCTTGATTTCCTTTGTCTTGTAGCCCACGTAAGAAACTACTAGGGTAGCATTCTGAGCCGCA
>CAZSHA010000003.1:0-75319 GCA_964606575.1 uncultured Muribaculaceae bacterium
TATTCCGATATTTGCACTTACAAATTCCCTAAAGGGAAAATAACACTTTTTTAGGGACTTTTTTATAAGTTGTTTTTCCTTGCGAGAAACACTTTAATTTTGCACTTTATAGAATTAATATACAATATTTAAAGTTTTTAACTACAATGACTAAAGCAGATATCGTAAACGAGATTTCAAAATCTACAGGCATCGACAAATCTTCGGTTCTAGTAACTATTGAAAAGTTTATGGAAATTGTTAAGGACTCTCTTGCTAACGACGAAGACGTATTCTTGAGAGGTTTCGGTAGCTTCATCGTGAAAACTCGTTCACAAAAGACAGCACGCAACATTTCTAAGGGAACTACAATCATCATCCCTGAACACAAAATTCCAGCATTCAAGCCGGCTAAGGTGTTCATGGATCAAGTAAAAGATCTAGAAACAAAATGAGAATTAACTCTTTCAACGCCTAAATCTTAGCAATATAGGTCAAAGCGAAGGAAGAAAAAAATACTTTATTTATTAATCTTTAAACTAAGTACAATTATGCCAAACGGAAAGAAGCATAAAAGACACAAGATGTCTACTCACAAGCGCAAAAAGAGACTTAGAAAGAATAGACATAAGAAGAAGTAATTTCTAACCTTTCTAATTAAGTCATAATCAAGAACAAACATAATGAGTGCAAATATTAAAATTTCTTCATTGCGTTTGTTCTTTGTGCTTTTTTGATAGCTATATACCTATAGCTATTTTTGTTGAACTCACCTTCAGGATTTGAACATAGTTCATCCTTATAGGTAATTATTATTTTTAAATGAAAAGCGAACTCGTAGTTAACGTACAACCCAACGACATACTCACTGCCCTCCTAGAGGACACACGCCTCGTATCTCTACAAAAAGAGACACGTGACGCATCATACGCCGTTGGCAACCTTTACTTGGCTAAAGTGAAGAAGTTAATGCCGGGTCTGAATGCCGCTTTTTTGAATGTAGGCTACGAAAAGGAAGCATTCCTTCACTATCTTGATTTAGGCTCACAATTCAAGACCTATGCACAATGCATAAAAACAGCAAGAGAGGACAGAAAGAATATTCCTAACATAAGCAAGATAAAACCCGAACCCGACATTGACAAGCACGGTATAATAACCGATGTGCTTACTTGCGGGCAAGAACTTATCGTGCAGATTGCAAAAGAGCCTATTTCGACCAAAGGTCCACGATTAACCACCGAAATATCGTTCACTGGCAGATTGCTCATATTGACACCGTTCAGCGACAAGATTTCGGTATCACAAAAAATTCGCTCATCCGAAGAGCGAATGAGATTGAGGCAACTCATCGAAAGCATCAGACCCCGCAACTATGGAGTTATAATCCGCACTTCAGCCGAAGGTAAACGTGTCGCCGAGCTTAATAACGAGCTTAAGACACTTGTTAAGTACTGGGAAGAAAGTCTTGCTAAAATACAGAAACTCGACGCGCCAGCTCTTTTATACGAAGAAGAGAGCCGTGCCGTGAGCGTTATACGCGACATCTTCACCCCTTCTTCATTTGAGAACATCTACGTAAACGACGAAGAGGTATTCCGACAAATTCAGAACTATGTAGGTTCTATCGCTCCCGATAAAATAGACATCGTGAAGCATTACTGCAAGGAAACACCCATCTTCGACTATTTTTGCATCACTAAGCAGATTAAGACATCTTTCGGAAAAACTGTTTCCTTCAAATCAGGAGCTTATATTATCATTGAAAGTACAGAAGCTCTGCACGTCATTGACGTGAATTCTGGAAATCGTTCTAAAAGTTCCAGCAATCAAGAGAGTAACGCGCTCGACGTGAATCTTCGTGCCGCCGATGAAATAGCTAGGCAACTTAGATTGCGTGATATGGGCGGTATTATTGTAATCGACTTTATCGACATGTCACAACCCGACCATCGACAAGCGTTATATGAACACATGAAGGAAATCATGCAGAGCGACAGGGCTAGACACAACATCCTGCCACTAAGCAAATTCGGACTAATGCAGATAACCCGCCAGAGGGTGCGTCCTGCACTCGACATCGTGACATCTGAAGAGTGCCCATCATGCGGTGGCAGAGGTGAGATTCAGCCATCACTGCTTTTCACCGATGTGCTAAAAGACAAGATTGACTACTTAATCCATTCGTTAGGCGAAAAGAAATTTGTGATGTACGTTCATCCTTTTGTAGATGCATTCCTCAAAAAGGGTATAGTGTCGGAATATTTAAGATGGCGTATTGAATACGGCTTCAAGTTCAAGATTAGACCCGACCAGTCACTTACGTATCTCGAGTACCGTGTAATCAATCATGACGGAACCGAGATTGACCTCAAAGAAGAAAAAGACACAAACAGTTCAAATTCAAAGAAAGAATCACGTTCAAAGTCACAAGAAGAAGACTAGAACGCATCGCATTTTCTTCTTTTCACTATCATCAAAGGCTGCCAGCACCAACAGGAACGGCAGCCTTTTTATATATCGCCTATATTTATCGCAGATTCTCCTTATATTCATCAAACTTGCTATTGCTCCACATCACAATAGAATCACCTTCCACCGTATAAATGAGCATAGCCGCTATGTCCTTACTATTTTTCAAAAAATCAACACTACGTTCTACACCCATTACCATACATGCTGTAGCATAAGCATCAGCATACATACAACTTCTAGTTATTATAGTAACACTTAGCAGATTCGACACCTCAGGATAACCTGTTATAGGATTCATTGTATGCGTCACCCTAACACCATCAACATCCATATAGTTACGATAATTTCCCGAAGTAGCAATTCCCCCGCTTCCCACACTCACAATCAAAGCACTCTCGTGAATGACTGAGTCGCTAGATTCTATAGGGCAATCAATAGACACACGCCATTTATCTCCAACAGGATTCACGCCATTCAGAGAAATCTCGCCCCCCACTTCAACTAAGTAATTTTCCACTCTGTTACGGCTCAACATTCGCCCTATCTCATCGCACGCAAAACCTTTGGCTATAGCACTAAAATCAAACGCCACCCTTTTATCCGTTTTCATTAATATATCTCCAACGAAAGCTGTTTTATCCAATCCTATAAATTCACGTATGCTGTCAATTTCGGTGCTATCGGGTACTATGCCCGATTTCTCCACAAATCCCCATGCTTTCATTAGTGGTGATACCGTTGGATCAAACGCGCCATCAGTTTCCTTATTAACTTTAACAGATGCCTTATATAAGCACGATAATATACTGTCAACCGCCAACACTTCACCGTCATTTATCCTCGATATGAGAGATGATTTATTAAACATCGACACGCTATTATCTATTGAAGTAAAAATATTCTGTATCGAATCGTTGAACTTCCTATCACTCTCATACGTTATATTATATTGGGTAGTCCATACTACACCTTGACACATTTTATACGATTTTACAAGCTGCCAATCCCGCATCCACATTATCGCTAATAAAATTGTCACCACTAACATTATGGCATATCCCAAACGTGAATTTCTTTTGTGTTTATTTCTTTCCATTTTTAGTACATCTATTAATATGCCGAAAGTTAAAAATAAATTCTAATAAATTAAATACGATTCTCAGTTTTTACCTATTTTTGTACTAACAGATAATCTAAAAACAATGTAATTATGAAAAAGTCTTATATTTTTCTTGCCAATGGATTTGAAGAAATCGAGGCTCTAGCAACAGTAGATATTCTTCGCAGAGCTGGCATCGACGCCATTACTGTGAGCATCTCTCCGTCACTACAAGTGAAAGGAGCACATGGTCTTGAAGTCACTGCAGACATGACACTAGTTGACGTAAAAAATGACGAAACTGATTGGCTGATACTACCAGGAGGTATGCCTGGAGCTACCAACCTTGCTGAATGCAAGCCATTATGCGATATGCTCACCAAGCACCACACACAAAAAGGACACATTGCTGCAATATGCGCTTCGCCAGCAGTAGTACTTGCCCCACTCGGTATCCTTGAAGGAAAAGAGGCTACTTGTTATCCCGGTTTTGAAGGAGCGTTGAAAAACTGTAAGGTAGGCTATCGTCCTATAGTTGTAGATGGCAATGTAATCACAGCCAACGGTCCTGCCACTGCCATAGCTTTCGCCCTAGCCATTGTATCAAATGCAATATGCGAAGAGAAAGCACGAGAAATCGCAGAAGGATTGCTGGTATATAATCCTCAACAAGAGTATAATTTCTAACAAAAAATCCTCTCAATGAGAGGATTTTTTTGCTTATTGCATTATGCTGAAATCATAACCGTCTGGAATTGAAATTTTCACACTCCAAACACCTGAATCCTTTTTAATTCCATATCTTAAATCCAGTTTATTCGCATTTCGCTCATTCAATATATGTATAGTCTGCATTACCACTTTTAATCCAGTTCCCACTCGTCCTGCAACAACGCCATGATTACTTCCATTGTTCTCAACGACAATCACAAGTTCACCATTCCCATGCGATATAGATAAGCTCAACCACTTATTGCCATCGTTACCACGCAACCCATGCTTTATTGCATTCTCCACAAATATTTGAACCATCATTGACGGCAAGAAATAAGAATCCATATCCACATCCTCGCTAATATCCAGCTCATATTTGAAATTATCACCTAAAGCCTTACGTTCTAGCTCTATATAAGTGTTTATAAATTCTATTTCATCACGCAACGTTACAATGTACCTATCACATAAATCTAAATTCATTCTCAACAGCTTAACCAGCCTATTCACACCCTCATTTTGCGATGACAATTCTCGATTCAACACATTGAAGATAAAATGCGGCGACACCCGATTTCTAATGTTCTCTACCCGCAATGTCATCAATGAGCGTTTCATTTTCAATCTCTCTATTAATTCAATCTTCTTTCGATATGCGAAAAATACTACTGCTAGCAAAACTATTATAATTATTACCGATATTGCTATATAATTGTATAATGCCATTTCTTCCACATATTCTGTTTGCTGCCTAATCACATCATTCCTATGTAGCAATGCTGTGTCTTGACCATAACGATAATTTATCTCTATCATCTGGTTCCGGTTTTGGTCACTATTTATAATATCATCATATTTAGCCGCCAACAACTCATATTCATAAGCCTTTTTATAGTCTTTTACCTTGGCATAATATTCGTGCATGCGGTGATAATGCAAAGACACATATTTAGGCCGTAACGCAAGCGTGTCAACCTCAACCGACAAATACAACTTCGCCTCATGCAAATTATCCTCACGCAAAGCCAATCCCGCTAAAGTAGTGCTTAAATAGAACTTAGTGGACGAATCCATTGACGGCAATGACATAAACCGCCTTTCGGCACTTTTCAAATACTTTCGAGCCGAATCCAAACGGCTGTTGTACATCATCACCTCACCTATATTAGTTTCAGCTATTGCAGCCAAATCCACTTGCTCTATATTATACGCTATGTCTAAAGCCTTTCTGAATTCAACCACAGCCTCATCATATTTCTTTTGGAAAAACAATGAATTGCCCACCGAATTATAATAGAAAAACAACTCAAAATCAGTAGATTCCTCTAACAATGTTTCTGCTCTTGAAAAGAATCTGTCGGACTCGGAATAATTTCCCATATCAGCATAAACAGCCCCTAACCCCGACAATATAGCTAAATCATGATTATGCATATCAAGCGAATCGGCTAAAAACAAAGCCCTTCTATAATATTTGGCTGATTCTGCCATTCTCCCATTTGAACGATTTATATCACCCAGATTTATGCACACGCTGGATAACTTGTCCCATTCCTCTGCCTGCATCATAGCCTCATACGATTTCTCATAACATGCCAATGCAGAATCCACATATCCCATGCTGTAAGCAACCATAGCCTCATGATTCCAATAGATACCGAACACTTCTTTATCGTCCGGATTGCGACGATAATAATCAGCCGTAAGTTTATGCGATAAATCATAAGCCGACCTATCACCGCCAATAAGCCCCGCTATTCCTTTAAAAAGCTCTAGTTTATAATAACCTTGGCTATCGGTCAATAAGCTCTGTACATCTGTAAATGACTTTATAGCCACATCTGGGTGCGAATAGATAGAATCGCTGAACTGCTTAATGATACTATCTGCTTTGTCTACAACATTTGGATTGCTCGCATTACTGCCACATGAAGGCATTATAACCATCATTGCAGCAATTACAAGTATAATTACAGGGAACAACTTGCTTTTCATTACTATATCAAAATAAACAAATCTTGCAACTTACGCTTATACGTACGGCCTAACAGCACTTCGTCATTATTAAATGGCGGAAATAGCACCACATTTCCTTGCCCGATTAGCATTACACTATTTATATTAACTATATATGACTGATGCGTTTGAATAAAATTATGGCTATAACCCAATATAGTATTAGCGCTCGTCCCTTTATGCAGGGTTAAATATGAATTGTCGCTTAATGCCACTTCCCATATTTTACGATGCGTACTATATCTGAAATAACCAATCTCGGAAGTCCTAATCACACGTATTTCGCTAGTTATTGTTGTTATGGCAAGCATTTCACCGTTCTGCACCTTCACAGCCGGCATTTGCGGAGTCGCTAATATCCTTTTTGAGAACAAGCTGTGCCTGAATCTCTTTACAATTTTATCTAACTCTTGCGTATTTATGGGTTTCAACAGATAATCATGCTCATTTCTCACAAACACTTCTTTCTCGTAACTACTATATTTTGCAGTAAAAATCACCACATATAAGTTGCTATCGGTCAAGTTGATTTCATCAAGCATCGCTAAACCGCTCTTATCAGGCAGTTCTATATCCAAAAATAAAATGTCAGGTTTATGTTCTGTAAGCAGCTCCGAACCCAACTTTGCATTTCCAGCTACACCTACAACATCCAAGTCCGGATAGTCAGCAAGCATAGATGCCAACAGGTCTACGGCATTCTCATCATCATCTATTATAACTACTTTTGTCCTTGCACACATAAATAACAACAGTTTTCTGCAGTTTTAATGTCATTCTAAAAAATCAAATGCTGTTATCACACAATTTTCAACATTCAATTCTTATAATATTATTGAGAAATATATATATATTTTTTTACAATAGTTTTTTATTTATGATACTTATACAATGATAAATATCAACCTTTTTCTGATTACAAATTTAACTCTTCTAATGAAATTTGACAAACCATTTCTCTATTCAAATCGGCTTTTACGGCATCATTCAGCATCTACAGCACAATAAACTGCACGAATTGGCTACTATTCTGCAACAAACGCCATTACAAAATAACTATTTTACCTTCAAATTACACTTATACAATAAAGGCGATGTGCCTAGTCCCGCACATCGCCTTTATATAATAATAACTTCTATTAGTTGTTTTCCGGACGTAGACGGCGAACGACCTCACCAGTACGCCACATTTCGCTCTCGCGCAAAGCCTTCAGTTCTTCGTTTAGTTTCTCACGATAATCCGGTTGGCTATTGGTGTCGATTGAGCGTTGTGCTTCATTTCCACATGCCACTTCGCTATATAGCTTTTGGAACACAGGCTTAGTAGCATCATGGAATGGTCCCATCCAGTCAAGAGCACCACGTTGCGCTGTCGTAGAACAATTAGCATACATCCAGTCCATACCCTTTTCTGCGAATAGAGGCATAAGTGATTGAGTCAATTCTTCAACAGTTTCATTGAATGCTTCCGATGGAGTGTGTCCGTTTTCACGCAACACTTCATATTGAGCAAGAAGAAGACCTTGAATAGCACCCATCAGAGTACCACGTTCACCTGTCAAGTCGCTATACACCTCACGCTTGAATGTAGTTTCAAACAAATATCCGGAACCAACACCGATTCCTAGAGCCAAACAACGTTCTTTAGCCTTGCCAGTAGCATCTTGGAATATAGCGTAGCTAGAATTCAATCCACGACCTTGAAGGAACATTGTACGCAATGATGTTCCCGACCCCTTAGGAGCGACCAAGATTACATCGATATCAGCAGGAGGCACAATACCTGTTCTTTCCTTGTAAGTGATACCGAAACCATGAGAGAAATACAAAGCCTTTCCATGTGTCAAGTGCTTCTTCAAAGCAGGCCACACTGCGATTTGAGCTGCATCTGAAAGCAAATACTCGATAATAGTACCGCGTTCAGCAGCTTCTTCTATTTCAAAAAGAGTTTCACCAGGAACCCAGCCGTCAGCTACAGCCTTGTCCCAGCTCTTACTGTTCTTTCTTTGTCCTACAATCACATTGAAACCATTGTCACGAAGATTCATACTTTGACCAGGACCTTGCACACCGTAACCGATGACTGCAATAGTTTCGTCTTTCAATATTTCTCTTGCTTTTTCCAATGGAAATTCTTCGCGGGTCATTACATTTTCTTCAATCCCGCCAAAATTCATTACTGCCATAATTAATGATTTTTAATTTAATATGTTAGTATAGTTAAGTTATTTTCTTTTTTCAAAAACAAATCTTGCACGACAATTAATTTCCCTTTCACCGCAACCGACGATGTGAGATATTTCAACCTTAGCATCATTAACGTCACTCGCCTCGTTCACAATAACGTCTACTACCATTCCGCCAAAGCACTCTTTCAAAAAAGCTATTTCAAAGCGTTTTATCCTGTGGCTCTCATAATATCTCATATCCCACTGATTCAACAACAGTTCCACATAACGAACGCTATTGACGTGGCAATTAATGTCGGTATCGGTATATTGGAAAGTATAATTGTTTATCCTGCCCTCATCTATATTCCTCATGCGTGATTGTGGTTTAATAGGACATTCTTTGTCATAAATATTACTTATAACATAGCTTAAATTGGAAATATCAACCATCTCTCTAGCTACGGTATCTATAACAAGCCATATCGTACGAGCATAACCCAATACCTGCCCCTTATAATCTACAATCTCGAAATTACGTTGAGAGTAATACCTATTATACCCCTCAACCCAAGTGTTTACCGTATACGCCTCATTGACATGAGGATAGTCATTCATTTCTATCGTAACTCGCGATAACACCCAAGCCTGATTGCTTTCTTTGAGTTTGTCATATCCCACGCCCCACATATTGGCATGTTCTGTGGCAACTTCTATAAGACGAGTCACAAGAAGCGGAAGAGGCATTTCCTTTTGCGGAGTACACTCTCCAGCCGTCAAAAAATATTCGTGACTATAATATTTTAAATTATTATCCATTTGTTAATTGGTCTTTTGCCTGCTTTCTCTCTTCGATAAACATTGTAACATATTCGTTGGTGTCTTTTGTGACCGCAACACGACCACTACGCACAAATTGTCGAATATCATGACATTTCAAATCATCAAACAAAGCCTCCGTTTCTTCAGGATGACCAGTTTTTTCCAAGATTGTATAGTCACGCGACATCTCAAGGATACGAGCGTTATACTTTCTTATAATCTTCTCCAAGTTAGGCTCTTCAATAAGTTTATCGGTAGGCACTTTGTAAAGAGCGATTTCCTGATATACAATCTCATCGTCGGTATAGAAAAACGATTTCAATACGCCTATACGCTTTTCTATCTGTTTCACCAATTTTTCTATTGTTTCACGGTCACTATATGATGTGATTGTGAATTTATGAACACCTTTTATTGATGATGGAGAAACCGAAAGGCTCTCTATATTCAACTTTCTACGTGTATATATTATTGAGATTTGGTTCAACAAACCAACTCGGTTTTCCGAAAACACCGTTACCGTATATAATGTCTTTTCTTCCATATCGTTCTCAATTTTTTGGTTGATATTTCTCGCCTGGTGCTAGAATGGTGTTGATCATCGTGCTTCCCGCAGGAACCATAGGAAACACATATCCCTCGGTTTCTATATTCACATTTAGCACATATGCTCCATCATATGCCATCATTCGCTCTATAGCTCCATCCAACTCCTCACGGTTCATAACATCTTCAGCTTGTATTCCGTAAGCCTTTGCTAATGCCACAAAATCCGGATTCACCATAGGAGTTTCTGAGTAACGCTTATTATAGAATATATCTTGCCATTGGCGAACCATTCCCAAGAAATTATTATTCAATATTATGATTTTCACAGCTACACCATATTGGAGAATCACACCAAGCTCTTCTACCGTCATCTGGATTCCGCCATCACCCACAAAGAAACAAACAGGACGCTCTGGCGCACCTATCTTAGAACCTATAGCGGCAGGCAATCCGAATCCCATAGTACCAAGTCCGCCTGATGTAACGATACTCTTAGGTTTTGAATATTGGAAATATCGTGACGACATCATCTGGTTTTGACCCACATCTGTCACCAAAATAGCATTCTCGCCTGCAACTTTTGACACTTTATAGACAACCTCGCCCATCTTCAAGTCACCTTGCGTCGGGAATACTTCCTTGTCTATCACCTTTTCTTGTTCTAGTTTCTCATCATCTTCAAAACTTGCAATCCACTGCGTGTGTTTAGCCTCATTCACTTTTGGCAACAGCTTCTCTAGCACAGTTTTAGCATCGCCTAATATTGTTGCATCAGCCTTTATATTCTTATTGAATTCCGACTCATCAATATCAATATGAACCACCTTTGATTGTTTAGCGAACTCTTTAACATCGCCTGTCACACGGTCATCAAACCTCATACCGATTGCAATCAACAAATCGCAACGGTTGGTAGCCATATTAGGAGCCACATTGCCATGCATTCCAAGCATACCCTTATTTAACGGATGAGCCGTAGGGATTGTAGACAATCCTAACAACGTGGTCGAAACTGGAATATCAGCTTTCTCAGCAAGAGTAGCTAATTCCTTTTCTGCTTCGGCTATCATAACGCCATGACCAGAAACTATCAACGGACGCTCTGATTTATTAATCAAATCAGCTACCGCATCCAACTCGTCCTCATCAACTTCAGGATAAGGTATATAACTACGTATATAATTACATTTCTTATATTCAGTCCATTCTATTAACTCATTTTGAGCGTTCTTGGCAAAATCCAGCACAACAGGGCCAGGACGACCAGTAGATGCGATGAAAAAAGCGCGTGACACAGCCCATTCTATTTCATCGGCAGTTCGTATCTGATGACTCCATTTTGTTACTGGTTGAGTAATACCTATCACATCGGTTTCTTGGAACGCATCACTTCCTAGCGATTCGCTAGAAACCTGACCAGTAATAACGACCAACGGAGTACTGTCCATCATAGCATCGCTAAGACCAGTAATAACATTCGTAGCACCTGGACCTGATGTAACAAACACGACACCAGTTTTTCCGCTCACTCTGGCATAACCTTGTGCCGCATGTGTAGCTCCTTGCTCATGACGCACCAAGATGTGACATAACTTGTCCTTATGGTCATAAAGACGGTCAAAAACTGGAATTATAGCACCGCCAGGATAGCCGAATACAGTATCTACACCTTCAGCCTCAATTGACCTAAGCAACGCTTCTGCTCCTGTTATCTTTTCACTCATATATATACTCTTATTTTTCAGTATTATAATCTTCACTCTAAATGGATCACTCTCTAACGCCGCCCTTGTCAGCCGATGTAACCATTGATGCGTAAGCCTGTAAAGCCTTAGACACGACACGTTGGCGATATTTAGGAGTAAATGCCGACTTACCACGTTTTTCTTCCTCGGCACGTCGTGAGGCAAGCTCCCCATCACTCAATTTAACACTTATACTGCGTGATGGAATGTCTATTACAATAATGTCGCCCTCTCTCACTAGTCCAATATTACCTCCAGCTGCAGCTTCTGGTGATATGTGACCTATCGACAAGCCTGATGTTCCACCCGAGAAACGACCATCGGTAATCAATGCACAAGCCTTTCCTAAATGTTTAGACTTAATGTAAGATGTAGGATAAAGCATTTCTTGCATACCAGGACCACCCTTTGGACCTTCGTGAGTAATAACAACAACATCACCAGCCTGCACCTTATCTCCTAAGATGCCTTCAACAGCATCATCTTGCGACTCAAATACTTTAGCCGTCCCCTCAAAATGGAATATGCTTTCGTCAACTCCCGCAGTCTTCACGACACAGCCATCTTTAGCTATGTTGCCATAAAGCACCGCAATACCGCCATCTTTCACGTATGCGTGTTCAAAATCACGTATACATCCTGCCGAACGGTCGGTTTCTAAATCTTTATAATAATTTGATTGTGATGCCATCTTGATATTACGCACATTGCATGGCGCGCTTAACCACATCTTCTTTGCATCTTCACCAAAGTTTTTCCCTTCTATCGCATAATTATCTATTGCTTCACCCAAAGTCATGCCATCCACTCTCTTAACGTTAGTATCAAGTAGCCCTTGAGCCGACAATTGATACATAATAGACATTATACCACCAGCCCTGTTAACATCTTGCACATGATAATGTCCATTAGGAGCTACCTTACACAAAACTGGTGTCTTGCGGCTTAGAGCATCAATATCTTTCATTGTGAAATCAGCACCCGCTTCATTAGCCACAGCTAGCAAGTGAAGCACTGTATTAGTGCTGCCGCCCATAGCTATATCAAGCGACATGGCATTAAGCATGGCATTGCGTGTAGCTATACTACGAGGAAGCACGCTTTCATCTTCTTCCTCATAATACTTACGGCAATTTTCAACAATTTGAGCCGCAGCTTTACGGAACAATTCTCTACGGTTCTCATGGGTCGACAATATAGTACCATTGCCTGGAAGAGCCAATCCTATCGCCTCATTCAGGCAGTTCATGCTGTTGGCTGTAAACATTCCCGAACAACATCCGCACGTAGGACAACCAGCATCCTCAATCTTAGCAACAGTATCATCGTCTACAGTAGGATCGGCAGAATCAATCATTACATCAATTAAATCTAACGGACGTTTTCCAAGCCAACCTGCCTCCATAGGACCACCGCTCACAAATATCGCAGGTATGTTCAAACGCATTGCCGCCATCATCATACCCGGTGTTATTTTATCGCAATTGCTTATGCACACCATAGCATCGGCACGATGAGCATTCACCATATATTCCACGCTATCGGCTATCAAATCACGAGAAGGCAAAGAATACAACATGCCGTCATGTCCCATAGCTATACCATCGTCAATCGCAATTGTGTTAAATTCGGCAGCAAAACATCCAAGTTTCTCAATTTCGCTTTTCACATATTGCCCTATCTCATGCAAATGCGTATGCCCTGGCACAAATTGTGTAAAAGAATTAACTATGGCAATCACAGGTTTGCCCATTTGCTCCACTTTCATTCCGTTAGCGCGCCACAACGCTCTAGCCCCAGCCATACGGCGACCGTTCATTGATATTGAACTTCTTAATGGTATGCTCATAATTTCCTTGTAATTAAAAAACCTTTCCAACGCTACTAGGAGGAAAGGTTCAATATATCTTCTTAATGTTTATTTTTATCGTTGTAGATTTTAACACGATTCCTCCTTAACAATTACGCATAACGACCACGACGACATCCACTAATGCCACCAGCAGTACATTCAGACTAATTATAACAGTTGAAATCATAACGTTAAGCATATTTCTAATATTATTGCAAAGGTAAAGGCTTCTTTCGTGAAAAACAAATATTTCGCACAAATAAATCACTTTTTCTTTCAATTTATTCAAAATCGACCGAAACATCTTACAATTTTCGACCACATACTCTTCTTTCACTTATTATACGCCTCTTATTTATAATAAGGTGATTAATATCTTACTTTTCCTATAATCTTTATGTCAATGTAAAACCACATTACGCCAACAACTGCATATTTTTATTATCTTTGCATCGCTTTTTAGAAAACATTATCATTTTCAATTGATGCTTAGACGAATAAGTCCTTTTTATATTATAATCCTATCGGTACTAGTTGCTATGCTGAGCGCATGCAGCTCAACTAAACATGTACCTCAGGGCAAATATCTCGTCAACAAAGTAAGTATCAACGTGCATGACAACGAGAACATAAAAGGTTCCGATTACATCAACTACCTCAAGCAGCTCCCGAATCACGCAGTTCTCGGAGGCATGAAACTGCAACTAGGTCTGTACAATCTGTCAGGGCGTGATAGCAGCAAGCGTGTGAACAAATGGCTAAAATCATTAGGCGAAGCCCCTGTTATTTACAACCAAGCATCAACCAATGCATCACAAAAGGAGTTAACTACGCTACTCATAAATAAAGGCTATCTAAGCACTAAAGTAACCGTAGATACCGTAATTAATGATAAGAAAAGAAAAATAGATGTCACCTATAATGTGACAACAGGCAAACAACACAGAATCAAAACTGTTTCTTACAACATTCCCAACGACACTTTAAGGAATCTGATTCTAGCCGATACGGCACAATCTTTGATAAAGCCTAATTCGGCATTCGACCGCAACATACTGAGCCAGCAACGGGATGCAATAACAAAGAAGCTGCGGGAAAAAGGCTATTACGCATTCAATAAAGAGTATATCACATTCACAGCCGACACTACCGCTGGCTCTATGGACGTTGACCTAACTCTGAACACAATGCCGCCCTATTCCAACGACAAAATGAAATATTACACTTCACATAAGCCGTTTTATGTGCGGAACGTCATTTTCGTCACCAATTACGACCCGCTAACAATGCATGATTCCGATTCATACGTAGCGAAAGACACTGTAGTTTATAACAACATCACCATACTTTATGGCGAATCTCATTATCTAAGACGAAAAGTCATCGACGAATGCTGTTTTATAGAGCCAGGAAGCCTATACAACGCCGCAAACGTGACCAAAACCTACCAAGCGCTAGGACGACTAGAAATCCTTAAATTCATCAACATCGAAATTAAACCCATAGGCGAATTTGATGGAAAAATATGGCTTGACACCTATGTGCTTCTTACCGCTGGCAAGTCGCAATCACTATCATTATCTCTTGAAGGAACGAATTCGGCTGGTGACTTGGGATTCGGTATAGGTACAGGGTATCAACACCGCAATATCGCACGAGGCGCAGAAACGCTAAACACTAAATTCCGAGTTTCCTACGAGAGCCTGTCAGGCAACTTGAACGGTCTTATAAATGATAAATATTCAGAATACGCTGGAGAAGTAGGTATCACCTACCCTAAGTTCAAAGCTCCTTTTCTGAGCAAGCAGTTCAAGCAGAAGATATTAGCATCAACCGAGCTATCAACTCAATTCAACTACCAGCAACGCCCTGAATACACTCGTATCATAGCGGGTGCTGCTTGGAAATACCTTTGGAGCGAAAAGGATAAGAATACACGGCATACGGTAACTTTGCTTGATTTGAACTACGTTTATTTGCCCGAAAGCCAAATAAATTTTTTAGACAGCATTGCAAATCCGCTACTAAGATACTCTTACGAAGACCACTTTATAATGCGTCTTGCCTACTCTTTCTACCACTCGAATAAAAAAGAACGTGACTTTTTCGGCTCACAATTCCAAGACAACGTATATACAATACGTGCTGGTGTAGAAACCGCAGGAAATGTTTTATATGCCCTATCACGAATAGGCGGATTCCTAAAGGAGAATGACGGATATGAAATTTTCGGCATAAGGTATTCGCAATATGTAAAATTCGATTTAGATTACGCCGTCACGCATAATTTCAGCCGTCGCAACTCATTGTCATTCCACCTAGGGCTAGGAGTTGCCTTACCATACGGGAACTCCAATGTGCTACCGTTTGAGAAGCGCTTCTATTCTGGCGGAGCTAACAGCGTAAGAGGTTGGGGAGTCAGAACTCTAGGACCAGGTAGCTATAACGGCAAAAACTCAGTAAACAATTTTATTTATCAATGTGGCGATATAAGATTTGACTTGAACCTTGAGTATCGTATGAAATTGTTCTGGAAATTTGAGCTTGGAGCATTTATAGATGCTGGAAATATATGGACCATCCGAAATTACGAAGATCAGCCTGGGGGCGTGTTCAAAATAAACGAGTTCTACAAGCAGATAGCCCTTTCCTACGGTTTAGGTCTGCGTATGGACTTTGATTACTTCCTACTACGCCTTGACGTGGGAATGAAAGCTCACAACCCTGCCAGCGGACAGGAAAGGTGGCCATTGTTACATCCTAGATGGAATAGAGATTCGGCATTCCATTTTTCCGTTGGTTATCCATTCTAAAAACTATATTCATACATATTATTTTATGAAGAAATTAGCTATTTTCGACTTAGACGGAACGTTGCTAAACACAATAGAAGATTTAGGACGTGCATGCAATTATGCCCTTGAACAGAAAGGTCTACCAATCCACAATATGGCATCCTACCCTTTCTTGGTCGGTAACGGGGTGAAGAATCTTGTGTTAAGAGCAGTACCCGAAAGTTACCGCACCGAAAGCGCTATCGGGGACATTCTTGCGGAATTTAAAGAATACTACAACCAGCACAACTGCGACTTCACCACTCCTTATATAGGTATACCTGAGCTACTAGAATCACTATCTGGAATGGGAGTGAAAATAGCGGTGGCTTCAAACAAGTATCAACAAGCTACCGAAAAGATAGTAAGACACTTCTTCCCCGGCTTTGATTTCGTAACAATAAACGGCCAACAAGAAGGTATTCCAGTTAAACCCGACCCTTCAATCGTATTCGACATTTTAGCTAAAGCACAAGTCGCCAAAGACGAAACAATCTTCATCGGCGACTCTGGTGTCGATATGGAAACTGCCCGCAGGGCTTGCATCGACTCTATCGGAGTGACATGGGGATTTCGTCCGGAAAAAGAGTTAACCGAACACTACGCAAACCACATCGTGCATAGTCCAACCGAGATTTTAGAGATTGTTAAAAACAATTCGTCAAAAGTTGTGTGAATCCAAGGGATTTTTAAACAGTTTCTAAATCTTTTTAGTTGGTCATACCAAAAATAAGTCCTACATTTGCACAAAATTTCAAAAAACGGGCATATAGCCCTAAAAAGCCAATATACAAATTAAAATTCCTACGTTTATTATGGAATGGTTTCAAGATTTATTGTTTAATAGCGAATCGATAGCTCATGCAATCTTAATTTACGCATTTGTCATCGCATTCGGGGTTTTATTGGGAAAAGTTAAGATTTTCGGAGTGTCGCTAGGCGTGACATTCGTCTTATTCGTAGGATTGCTTGTGGGTCATTTCGGCTTTGCTATCAATCCTAATGTATTAAAATTCATTCAAGAATTTGGTCTTATCTTGTTTATCTTCTCCATCGGATTACAAGTTGGTCCCGGATTCTTCTCATCATTCAAGAAAGGCGGGCTACTACTCAATGGTCTTGCCGTACTGCTCATTTCGCTTAATATCATTGTGGCATTAATCATATATTACACAGCTGGCAATGTTTCGCTCACCGATATGGTTGGTATCTTGTCGGGAGCTGTAACCAACACGCCTGGATTAGGTGCTGCCCAACAAACTCTAGCCGAGATACAAGGCTCTGGGGCAACAACCGCTATACAAGGCATGTCTATGGGTTATGCTGCTGCTTATCCGCTTGGTGTCGTAGGCATTATTCTTTCAATGATTCTATTAAAGACAATTTTCAGAATCAAGTTAGAAAATGAAACCCAAATGCTGGAAGAAGAAAACGACCAAAGCCAATTAATGCCATACGTTGTCACTCTACGTGTCGAAAACTCTGGTATTTTCAACAAGACTGTAAAGGAACTGCACGATGTGATAGGACGTAATTTTGTAATATCACGCATGCTTAGCGACGGAAAGTTCACGATTCCCACATCGGGAACTATAGTGAAAGAAGGAGATTTGCTACTTCTTGTTATATCAGTGCAAGACGAGGCTGCCTACACTTCTATCATCGGTCCAAAAATTGAGCACGACTGGGAAATCGAAAGCAGCCCTGTAGTTTCACGCCGAATACTGATAACCAACAACCAAATAAGCGGTAAGAAGTTAGGAACAATGCGACTACACGCTGGTTATAAACTAAACGTGACACGCATCAACCGTGCCGGCGTGGATCTATTAGCAAGCCCTAATTTGTCATTGCAAATAGGCGACCGCATCACTGTTGTAGGCAACATCAACGACATAGAGCGATTGGCTTCAAAATTAGGAAACTCATTGAAACGTCTTAACGAGCCTAATATTTTCACAATGTTTATAGGTATTCTGTTAGGTATAGTCCTTGGCTCTATTCCATTTGCGCTTCCAGGGATGTCAGTGCCTATGAAACTAGGTCTAGCAGGCGGACCTCTTATCGTAGCGATATTATTAAGCCGTTTCGGTTACAAGTTCAAAGTTATCACTTACACATCATCAGCCGCCAATCTGCTATTACGTGAAGTAGGCATCTGCCTATTCCTCGCATCAGTCGGCTTAAGTGCCGGTGCAGGGTTTACCGATACAGTATTCAACTCGACTGGAGCAATGTGGGTGCTTTACGGATTCTTGATAACATTCATACCGCTGGTAATAGTAAGCATTATAGCAAGAGCTAAATTTAAAATCAACTATTACACTATAACCGGTCTTATGTCGGGTGCGACAACCGACCCACCAGCTCTAGCATACGCCAATAAGACGGCAAACAACGATGCTCCAGCTGTAGCATATTCCACTGTCTATCCATTGACAATGTTCTTACGGGTGATCACGGCACAACTGCTCATATTATTCTTAGCATAGACAGATTTCCATATATCGAATTGTAATAATACTCATTTATAGGAAAATAAGAATTCCCATTATATCAGCCTCGGTCTTACTCACCGAGGCTTTTTCATCCCTCTACCTCTGTTTTATTTATTATAATTAAAATCTTAGAACATTCAAATTTCGTTTAATCCTAAACATTTCCTATATTTGCACACATCAATAACACTAAAATCACACTGCCTATGTAACATAGCAAAAGAAAAAAAGACATATTAAAATAAAAAAGCGTTAGCTTTATTCTTGCTTTTTCAAAATCGCCAATTTAGAAAAATGCTATCAAGAGTAATTGTCTATCGCTCGTGTCGTATGGCGCGGGCTTTTACTCGTTTGATAGCAATGGTGTTTGGCGATACCTGAAAAAGCAGACAAAGTAATTGGTCCGCGTTTTTTTATTGTCTATATCCGAAACACTCTAGGACTAAAATAGGATTTAAACATTAACTTATTCAGAATATTATCAAACTAATAAACAATTGTTTTTATGGAAAAACTCATGAAAAAATTTGCTATGCTACTTCTATTGACCATAGTAGCCAGCACTGTATTAACCTCGTGCAGTAAAGAAGATGATGAACCTGACAGTTCCAGCATTTATTCTAATCATGAACTTTTAGGATATTGGGAAGTTGAAGGACAGTCTAGACGGTCATTACGTTTTTATGCCGATGGCACCGGATTAGAAGATGAACGAAAGTTTCCTACGGAGTTCACTTGGAAAGCCAGCACTGAAAACAAAATGCTTTTTATTACCAAACAGGGCGGTTCTACTCTGACTTTATATTATGAAATAATGGAAGGCATGCTTGTCGTATATGAGAACGGCCTCGAACTCTACGGCTCATACGCTGAACAGGAAAAATTCACAGGCTCTACCACCGGAGCTGCAGGCAATAATATCACCTATCGCTTAGATTTGAATAGCGGTACTATCACATTCAGCGGCACTGGCGACATGTATAATTATAAAAACCTCAAAGACCGCCCTTGGCATAACTCGGGAATAAAGAAAGCTGTTATCGAAAAAGGCATTACCAGCCTAGGTGAGAGTGCGTTCTACGGATTCCGTTCACTAATCGACATCGAGCTTCCTGAGGGTATAATCGTAATAAACAAATTTAGTTTATTTGGTGTGAACTTCGGTCACCTTACTATCCCAAACAGCGTGAAAACAATTAAAGAAAATGCATTTAATAGATATGCTTGGATGGATGATTACGACTACCGATTAACTAGTTATTATAATCAAGTAAGTTTTGGTAAAGACTCAAAACTTGAAGTAATTGAAGACGAAGCTGGAGTTCCTATGGTTGGCTACTTAGTATGTCTTCCAAACTCGCTAAAAAAGATTGGTAGTTATGCTATAAATGCTCATGACCTATCATATATCGAATTAGGCCCGAACATAACATATATAGGCGCTCAAGCATTCCTTACTGACGAGAGGAATTGGGGTGATTTCTATATAGATTGCATCACGCCACCTACAACCAAGTATTCTTCTGGATATATAATCGGAGTTCTAGAAAATCTTAACAACTATCCTATGGCTTTTATGCCTGTGACAATTGACAGTTATTGGACATTACATGTGCCTGAAGGAAGCAAATCAGCTTATGCGAAAGTCGATGCTTGGAGAAATTTCTATGAAATCGAAATAGAATCTTAAATTAATAATCTATGAAACTGAAACTAACAATTATGCTTGCCGGCTGGATGCTACTAGCATCGGCATTCAATAGTTGCCGGCAAGAAGAGGAGAAGCCGTTGGTTGACGTGCCGGCTCTTATAGCGGAGCGTGACTCTATAAGAAGCATCAACGACCAACAACAGCAACAACTAGACGAACTTAACTTGTTTGTCACAACCATCTCAAGCAGCCTCGACAGCATTGCCACTCAAGAGTCGTTGCTATTCGTAAGTTCCGACCCAGAGCGCACTCTCACAAAAAAGGACATTAGAGAACGCATCGAGGCTCTAGAACAGCTGATAGGCAGACAACGCCAACGCATCACTGCTCTTGAGGACTCAATACGGCTGAGGGGCATGGGCGACAGTTTGAAACTAGACAAGTTCCAAAGCATAATATCTTTTTTGAAAGTACAGCTCGGCGAAAAAGACAAGGAAATTGCTAAACTTAGAGAAGACGTTAGCCGCAAGAACAAACGAATCACCAAGTTGCAATCGAGTGTAGAAGAGCTAAGCAGCAACATCGCTACACTAGAACAAAAGACAGCCGTACTTGACAAGGCTTTGACAACACAAGACGAAATGATAAATAAATGCTACCTGAAAATAGGGACTAAAAAAGAGTTGGAACAAGCAGGTATCATCTCTAAAGGCAATATTTTCAAAAAAGCAAAACTCAACTACACGAATTTTGCCAATGCCAATTTCAACGAGGTTGACATACGCAACCTTAAAGAAATCACCATAAACTCTAAGAATCCCAAAATACTCACACCAGTAACTGCTGGCACTTATGAGCTTGCAGGCAATGGCTACAATACTATTCTAAGGATTCTCAACCCGACAAAGTTTTGGGAGGTTTCTAATTATCTTGTAATACAAATATAATGACATTAATATTAATCATTTTTTATGAAACGTTTAATTTCACTAATGTGCGCTATCGCACTTTTTGCCATAATGGCGACAGCAACAGAGAGAACCCACATTGTTAAGAAAGGCGAAACTGCCGAGAGTATCGCTAAAACTTTCGGTATCTCAACCGAAAGCCTGCTAGAAGCAAATCCTGACTTGAAGCAATACATCTATGCAGGCATGACACTGAAGATTCCTGCAGCAAGCACTCAAACGAAGCCAGGTAACGCCAACGAATCTACACAAACCACAAGTGCCACAACCAAACCAACAACTATAGTAGAAGCTGCACAAATGCAAGAATCAGAGAAGACAACAACTAATAGAGACGAAAGATTTGGTGTTACTTATGTTGCAGACTTAGATGCTTTTGAATACGGTATGTGGGGAATCATGTATGATGGTATTACTCCAATGGGTTGGGACGGAGGCATACGCTGCGTAACAGACCTAGGAATAGATGGCACAAAATTCAAAGATGCAAGCTTTCTCGTTAAAGCTGGTCCCAACTATTGTCCAAGTTATACCGACTCTTATTCGTTCTTTATTCCTATAATGTTTAACTTCACAGCCTATAATGAGTATACGTTAAATGAAAAAGATGAATATGAAAGCAAACCCAAATTTGGTTATGGACTTTCATTAGAGCCTACGGTTGCGGTTAATCTAGGAGGGGCACATCTTAGCGCCGGCTTGGATATCAACTGGCAAAACTATACTAAAAAAATAAATATAGAAATCGCACTCGGATTAACATTCAACCTTCAATAATCTCTTATTTAAGCGGTGTTTTGCCCAAATGAGCAAAACACCGCTTTTTGTGTCATGATACCATAAAAGAATCTTAACATTTGTTGTAGCTTTCAACAAGCATTTTAGCTTTTAATGTGTTAAAACAGCATACTTTGGGTTATAAGCCCTTATTTTATCTATTTCATTTTAAAACTTCGTATAAAGAAAATATCTTTGCAAATAAGAAATAAGGCTTTTTATAGATTCTTGTCCTAAATTACAACTACTCCTATAGAAGCTATCAGATATGAGTAACAGTTTAAACATTTCGCACATGGGAAGCAATGAGTCAAAAAAGATTCGTTGGACAAAGAGAATATCGCATTTGCTGATATTGCTAGTCATTTTCTTAGGTCCAGAACTGGCGTTCTCTTTAGGTCATCACATGCCAAAGATTTTATATATCGGTCCGGCATGCTATATAGCCGTATTCTACATAAATTACTACTACTTAATCAACAAATTCCTTTTCAACAGCAAGAAACGATGGATATATATAGCTATCAACCTACTCATACTGCTGTGCGTTATAGGCATCTTTTACTATATACACTCTCTATCTAGACCAGAGATGGGACATCATCTACCTCCAAAATTCGGCTTATTGCCCCCTCCGCCGCCATTAAGTCCAGAGCAAATGATTCATCATCATTTTATAGGCGCTATCAAAACGCTTCCTCGCATAGGGGTACTCGTATTGATGGCAATCGCTTTAGGTATAGTGCTTAGGCTTGGAGAAAAATGGATTAAATGGGACAGAATGGAGAGGCAGATGAAAGCCGAGCTGCAAGAAAACGAATTGAAGAACTTGAAAAATCAGCTCAACCCGCACTTCCTTTTCAACACTCTCAACAACATATACGCGCTTATCCCTATAAGCCAAGAAAAAGCACAAGCCACGGTGCATGAGCTAAGCCAGTTACTACGTTACATGCTGTATGACAACAACGAGCGTGAAGTTCCTTTAGAGAAGGATTTACTATTCGTTAAAAACTATATATCTTTAATGCGGTTAAGGCTTAACCAACTTGTCACGCTCACCGAGGACATCAACGAGAAGGAAGGAAAGGGCAAGACAATAGCTCCCCTACTCTTCATTTCTCTTATCGAAAATGCCTTTAAACATGGTGTGAGCGGTGACAAGACTTCGTTCATCAACATCAGCATAAAGACCGATGAAGAAACGGTTATATGCCATGTGGAGAATAGCCACTTTCCTAAAAAGGAAAACGACAAAAGCTGCAGCGGTATAGGCATCTCTAATATGATAAAACAATTAGATATTTTATATGCCGGCAGATATACCTTCACAACCGACATTAAAGACAATAAATATATTGCCGAACTAATGATAAAACTGACACCACAAAAATAAATCGATATGAGAAATTTAAGATGTTGCATAATTGACGATGAGCCGTTAGCTCAAGAGCTAATTAAATCTTATGTGGCAAAGACTCCTTTTTTGGAGCTAGTCAACACGTTTCCATCGGCTTCAATGGCAGTGAAAACAATTATTGAAGATAATATTGATGTCGTTTTCCTTGACATACAAATGTCGGAACTTAACGGCATAGAATTTGCAAAAGTAATACCGTCCACTTGCAAAATCATCTTCATCACGGCATTCGAGCAGTACGCATTAGAGGGATTTAAGGCTAACGCTATCGACTACCTGTTGAAGCCAGTAAACTACAACGAGTTTTTAGCCGCAGTCAACAAGGCATTAAGTTGGTTCAAAATGGCAGATTGCTCCAAGAGCGACAATGAAAGCAACGAGTATATCATAATAAAAAGCGAATATAAATTATATCAAATAGCAATATCTAATATTTTATATATTGAGGGGCTGAAAGATTATGTGAAAATATATCTTGAAGACAGCAACAGCAGAATATTGTCACTCATGAGCCTGAAAACACTTGAAGCAAGCCTGCCTCAAGACCGCTTTTTGCGTGTTCACCGTTCGTTTATCGTACAAACCTCGAAAATCAAAGTCATTGAACGCAACCGCATCGTATTCGGCAAACAATATATTCCTGTTTCCGACACCTACAGAGATGCATTCAGCGATTACATCAATCGCAGGACATTGACTCCGGTAAAAGACATCTAAAATAGATACTTCTTTTATACACTATATCTCTTATACATATTAATTTTATGGTTAATAATGTGCCAAGGTTCGTGAGAATATTGGCATTTTTTTACATCATATCCAAGAATTAAAACCACATCTTAATTGGCATATCTCAATTAGTTTGTATCTTTGCAGTAATATGGGAAGAATTTTAGGCATAGATTATGGAAAGAAAAGGTGCGGTATCGCAGTAACCGATCCCCTGAAACTGATTGCAAACGGACTTACAACCGTTCCATCGCACACGTTGATTGATTTTCTGCAAAAGTATACGGCAAGTGAGAACGTTGAACGGATAGTTGTAGGATTACCTAAACAGCTGAACGGCGAGCCAAGCGAAAGCATGAAATACATAACGCCATTCCTAAACAGATTGAAGAAAGTATTGCCCGACATTCCCGTAACGATGTACGATGAGCGCTTCACCTCGGCAATAGCCCACAAGGCTATGATTGATGGAGGCATGAAAAAAATCGCACGTCAGAACAAAGAGATTGTTGATACAATTGCGGCATCAATCATCTTAAATGATTATTTACAAAGCAACAAATTTTAAACAAAATGATATTACCAATCTATCTATACGGACATCCAGTCCTACGGAAACAATCAACCGATATCACTCCCGACTACCCTAAGTTGAGCGAGCTAATCGAAAATATGAAAACAACCATGTATGAGAGCGACGGCATAGGCATCGCCGCTCCGCAAGTAGGTTTGAACATCCGACTTGTTTACATAGATGTTGATGTGTTGAAAGATACATATCCAGAATTAGCCGGCAGAAGTTTCATACTTATAAATCCACGTATCGAGGTGCTTGAAGACGGAAAGAAGACCAATCGTGAAGAAGGCTGCTTGAGTCTACCGGGCATACACGAATCAGTCCCACGCATCGAGAAGATTAAAGTCAACTGGCTTGATGAGAACTTTGAAGCACACGAGGAAATCATAGAAGGCTATCTAGCACGGGTATTCCAACACGAATGCGACCATCTTGAGGGCAAAGTGTTCATAGATCATATTTCATCAATACGCAAGCAATTAATACGCAACAAGTTGCGTAACATCGTTGACGGTAAAGTGAGATGCGGCTACCGCACACGCAGTTTCAACAAGAAATAATAATAACGTTATCAACCTATACTCTAAACAAATAAAAGCATTATGGCTGACGACAAAAAGGTTATATTCTCAATGGTGGGAGTAAGCAAGATATTCCCTCCACAAAAACAAGTTTTAAAAAATATCTACCTATCATTCTTCTATGGAGCTAAAATAGGTATCATCGGCTTAAACGGTTCTGGTAAATCTACTCTTTTGAAGATTATAGCTGGTATAGACAATCAATATCAAGGAGAAGTAGTTTTCTCACCCGGATATTCTGTAGGCTATTTTGAGCAAGAGCCAAAACTTGACCCTGAAAAAACCGTGAAAGAAATAGTGCAAGAAGGTATGCAACCTACGCTTGACCTACTTGCCGAGTTTGATAAAGTGAACGAAAGTTTCGGCGACCCAGACGTTCTTGAAGACCCTGAGAAAATGGATAAGCTCATTGCCCGTCAAGCCGAACTACAAGACAAGCTAGATGCAATAGATGCATGGAATCTTGACAACAAATTGGAACGGGCTATGGATGCGTTAAGATGCCCACCGGAAGACCAGCTTGTAGGCACTCTTTCTGGAGGAGAACGTCGCCGTGTAGCTCTTTGCCGATTATTACTGCAACAACCTGACATCCTTCTACTAGATGAGCCTACCAACCACCTTGACGCAGAATCTATCGACTGGTTGGAACAGCATTTGCAACAATATCCTGGAACCGTCATAGCAGTAACACACGACCGTTACTTCCTTGACCACGTCGCAGGCTGGATTCTTGAGTTAGACCGTGGCGAGGGTATTCCTTGGAAAGGTAACTATTCTTCATGGCTAGACCAGAAGACAAAGAGAATGGCACAAGAGGAAAAGCAAGCAAGCAAACGCCGCAAGACTCTAGAACGGGAACTTGAATGGGTGCGTATGGCTCCTAAAGCACGACAAGCCAAAGGCAAAGCACGACTTTCATCTTATGACAGACTTCTTAACGAAGACCAAAAGGAACGTGAAGAAAAACTTGAAATATTCATCCCTAACGGTCCTCGCCTAGGAAACAAAGTGATTGAAGCCCAACACGTAGCTAAAGCGTTTGGAGATAAGGTGTTATTTGACGACCTTAATTTCATGTTGCCACCAAATGGTATTGTAGGCATAATAGGACCTAACGGAGCAGGAAAGACCACCATGTTCCGCCTTATCATGGGATTGGAAAAAGCCGACAAAGGCACTTTTGACATAGGGGAAACAGTGAAAGTGGCATACGTGGATCAAACTCACAAAGATTTACATCCCGAAAGCACAGTTTATCAAGTTCTTTCACAAGGAAATGAAACTTTCCGTATGGGAGGACGTGAAATGAACGCAAGAGCCTATCTCTCTAAATTCAACTTCACAGGAGCCGACCAAGAGAAAAAAATCGGAATGCTATCGGGTGGTGAACGCAACCGCTTACACTTAGCAATGGCACTGAAAGAAGAAGGCAACGTGCTACTACTAGATGAGCCAACCAATGATATTGACGTAAATACATTGAGAGCATTGGAAGAAGGTTTGGAGAACTTTGCTGGATGTGCCGTAATCATCTCGCACGACCGCTGGTTCTTAGACCGCATCTGCACACACATTCTTGCATTTGAAGGTGATAGCAAGGTATTCTATTACGAAGGTTCTTATTCCGACTATGAAGAAAACAAAAAGGCTCGATTAGGCGATACAGAACCTCACCGCATAAGATACAAGAAACTAATTGAATAATACGCTCAAAACGAATCTATAAATAAAGGCTGTCACCACGACAGCCTTTATCATTACTTAAATCCTAAAACTAATCCTTATAAAAACACAGTGCAAATATAGTAATTCATCCATAAAACACGTGTCTGATTCAAACGGTTCACATCTTAACTTTTTTTTGCACTGTATTACAAATAGAATTTGTAATTTTACAATCGTATTACAATATAGTGACATGAGATATGGGAACTAGAATTCTTATTGTTGATGACGAACACGAAATTTGCGAGATTTTAAAATACAATCTCCAAATAGAGGGCTACGAAGTTGACGTAGCTTATAGCGCAACCGAAGCCCTTAGCTATAATCTTGCATCTTATTCATTAATTATCTTGGATATAATGATGAATAACATTAACGGATTTGAATTAGCAAAACGTTTGAAAAACGACCCTAGCACCGAGTTTATACCTATCATATTCTGCTCAGCTCTAAGTGGAGAAGACGAGCATATAATGGGGCTTAACATCGGAGCTGACGATTATATTACCAAACCATTTCGTACTCGTGAGGTTATAGCCAGAGTGAGAAGCGTGCTTAGACGTTCTAATGTTACAAAAATATTAACAAGCCAACGCCAAGCCGCATCACACAACAATTTCGCACCCGATTTGAGTTACCGTACGTTACGCATTGACCAAAACACAAAACAATGCTACATAAACGGAACGCCTATCAATCTCACAAAGACTGAATATGAATTGCTGGTGTTCTTCTTGACACATAAAAACAGCATTTACACAAGAAAAGAGTTGCTTCTTAAAATATGGGACAACTCTACCAATGTTTCCAACCGTACAATTGACACCAACATAACCCGACTTCGCAAGAAGCTAGGAGATTATGGAAGTTGCATAACTACACGTCTTGGCTATGGATATGGATTTCAAGAAGTTATTATATGAGATGCCTAATAGGTTCTTTTATCTCATCATAACTGTTTTTTGGCTTGTCATTGGCTCGCTCATCTTCTTGTACTGGAACAAATATTCAGCAACCAACTTCAATACGGCAAGAAAACAAATACAGATTGTAAACAATTATATGCTTACAATCAACCCCGATGACACCACACGATTGATCACATCATCGGAGGCTCTTATCAACAACAATAATGAAACTCCTATTGACAAGTTGTTTTATACCATATACGACACAAAGGGAGATGTGTTATTCTCCAACACCAACTCAAAAAAGAATCTGAAAGTACCTTCTATAGACAAACTTAACGCAGTAGTTAAAGAAGGTACTACATTCTATCAGAGCAAATATAGAACTTATTATGACCCCGTTCTGCAACAAGAATGCCTAATCACATCAACTTACTCACCCAAAGCAGGCAGAATTATTGTATCGGAAGCGCCAATCAAAGACATATTAAGCCTTAACAACTTCATAACTAAATTTTCAATAGAACTTATTATAATCATAGTATTATCAATCTTGGGAGTAATTTGCATCATAATGCTACACAAGCATTTAAGCAATATAGCACGTGTGAAGAAACATCTGAATATACTAAAAGAGAAAAATGATATTATAGAATACAGAGATAGATACAAAAGCGATATAAATGACATACTCCATGATTTATACGCCATTTACAAAACTAAAATCAACATAATCGAACAAAAAGATAAAGAGCGGGAAAAATCTATATTAGACGAGAAAAACAGACTGCACTCAAAACGAATGCTCGCCAACAATCTAAATCATGAAATTAAAACACCTATCGGCATAATTATAGGTTACCTAGATACGCTTATCAACCATCCTAGCATAGACAACAGCACAAAAACACAATTCTTGAAAAAATGCCTTTTCAATGCACAACGCCTTCAAAATATGGTGGTTAACATTGCTATGATCAACCGCATTGAGGACGGAAGCAGTTCTATTGCATTAGAGGAAACTAATATATGGGAAATAGCCAACCTTGTAAAAGAAGACTTAAAGTTCACTATATCAGAGAACAATATGGCATTCTCAATATCCGTAGAACCAGACACATACGTGATGTCAAACGAGATGCTGCTATATAATATCCTCAGCAACCTAGTTAAAAACAGCTGTTTATATTCAGGAGGAACTAATATAACACTTAAAACCGTCAAGACAACCGAATCTATTATAACCTTCTCATTCAGCGATAATGGAAAAGGTGTCCCAGCTGAAGCCATACCAAGACTTTTCGACCGCTTCTATAGACTTGAGCAAGACAAAAGCATGCTACACGGCACAGGGCTTGGATTGCCTATCGTAAAAGAATCTATCAACTTATGCGGTGGAAATATAAGCGTTGATAACCGTATAGGTGGCGGACTTGAATACACATTCTCATTGCCGATAACATATAATTCCCTCTCCGAATAATGAGGTTTGCTTTAATCGCAACGCTCACTTCCTTGGCGAGTGGAAGTAGAACGTATTTTATTCATCAACAAGTTAGTAAATTCATAATTTTTCAATCCCCAACGCGGTGATACAAGCAAATGTTCTGGAGATTGAGAAACAAAACGCTCAACAGCAATCCGAGGTGACAACCGACGCAAAAACGCCAAGCAAACATCAATATATTCTTCAGCGCTCCATTGCATCACCCTAACTTCTCCATTCACAACCTGGCTCATTAATTTCGTGCCTTTTATCAACTGCATTTGATGTAATTTCACAGTATCAATCGGCAAATGCGACACGGCATCAGCTGTGCTTAATATATCGCTTATATCCTCATTTGGCAGTCCTAAAATCAAATGTATTCCACATAAAATACCATGCGATTTTGTACGATTAACAGCATCAACTGCATCTTCCCACAAATGTCCCCTATTTATCACCTTCAAGGTATCATTTTTTGAACTTTCCACACCATACTCTACAAGCACGAAACACCTCTCGCACAAGTTTTCTAGGTAATCCAACAATTCCTCGGGCATACAATCGGGACGTGTACCTATTACCAATCCCACAACATCATCAACAGCCAAAGCCTCTTCATAAAGCGCTTTCAACCTTGATATTTCTGCATAAGTATTGGTATAAGCCTGAAAATAAGCGAGATATTTCATTTGCGGATATTTTCGAGAAAAAAAACGCTTTCCTTCTTCCAATTGCTCCGCTACGCTTTTTATAGGTTTGCAGTAATCAGGGTTAAATGTCTGATTATTGCAATAAGTACATCCCCCAACGCCCTTTTTCCCATCACGGTTAGGACATGTGAACCCCGCATTTACCGAAATTTTTTGAACCTTATAAGGAAAATGGCGGCCTAAAAATTCAGAAAAATCGTAATAACCCTTTTCTTCACTCACAGCTTTGTTGCCTTATTCATCAAATAATTGTCTAATAGCACCATCGCCGTCATAGCCTCTACTATAGGCACAGCACGAGGCAACACGCATGGATCATGGCGACCCTTGGCATGCAACACTATACTATTGCCATCGGCATCAATCGTATCTACTTCACGCAACAACGTAGCTACCGGTTTAAATGCTACTCTAAAATAAACATCCTCACCGTTTGATATTCCGCCTTGTATTCCGCCAGAATTATTGGTCAAGGTAGACACTACTCCATCCTTAGCAACAAAAGCATCGTTCACCTCACTGCCACGTTTCTCTGCAAAATCAAAACCTAATCCATATTCAAATCCTTTAACCGCATTTATGCTAAGCATAGCAGCACCCAATTGAGCATGCAACTTACCAAACACAGGCTCACCTAGACCAACAGGAACTCCTTTAGCCACACATGTAATCACGCCTCCAATGGTGTCACCCTCTTTCTTAACCTCGCTTATAAGCTCTATCATATCATTAGCCCTAGCGGCATCTGGGCAACGCACAATATTTGTTTCAATATTAGACTTGTCATAAAGCCTATAATCATTTTCCAATTTAATATGTCCCACCTGTGATGTGTAAGCATACACATCTATTCCCAATTGTTCCAAGGCTTGGCGTGCAAATGCCCCTGCAACTACACGGGCTGCCGTTTCACGTGCCGACGAACGGCCTCCACCACGATAATCACGAATACCATACTTTGATGTATAAGTATAATCAGCATGGGAGGGACGGAAAGCATCCTTTATATTAGAATAATCATTTGAATGTTGATTATTATTCTCAATAACAAAACCAATCGACGTACCAGTTGTTACCCCATCAAACACGCCCGATAGTATTTTCACCTTATCGCTCTCGTTACGTGCTGTAACAATTGACGACTGACCTGGACGACGCCGATCCAATTCTTGTTGCACACGCTCCACATCTATACTAACTCCAGCAGGCATTCCATCGATCACACCACCTATAGCAGTGCCATGTGATTCTCCGAAGCTAGTCAAACTGTATATCGTTCCTATTCTATTTCTCATCAGAATGTATTTTATTCATTATCTGTAAGGTCGGCTAGTTCAGCACGCACATATTCGACAAGTTCTTTAGGACTTATCTTCAACTGCAAACCTCTAACGCCAGCACTCACATATATATATTCAAACTGTTCACACGAATTATTAAAATATGTCGGAAAAGCCTTTTTCATTCCGACAGGAGAACAACCGCCCCTGATATATCCAGTTGTTGGAAGTAATTCCTTCATTGGAATTAAATCTGCTTTCTTATTACCGCTCACCTTAGCCGCTTTTTTCAAGTTCACTTCCTCGTCACCGGGTATAACACAAACGAAATATCCATTTTTATCGCCACGTAGCACTAATGTTTTAAACACTTGCTTGATATTCTCGCCCAACTGTTCAGCTATATGCGTAGCAGCTAAGTCGTTTTCATCAACCACGTATGGCACCAACTCATACTTTATCTTAGCCTTATCAAGCAACCTTGCCACATTTGTTTTGTTTATCCCTGCCATATCACAAGCAATAAAGCACTTTTTATTAATAAACATATTAATCTAATTGCAAAAATAACTATTTAATTATAAATATACATCACAAAAAAGCCGCACTTTGCAAAAGTGCGGCATATTCAACTATATAAAACTATCAATATTCGTTTTCTAGTCATTCATTGTGAGAAGCAATTCCTCATTTGAGCGAGTCCGCTCCATTTTATCTTTGATGAACTCCATCGCTTCCAACGATGTGCGGTCTCCTAAGAATCGACGAAGAATCCACATTCGGTTCAAAGTGTCTTGATTCAACAGCAAGTCGTCACGTCGAGTGCTTGAAGCAATAATATCTACAGCCGGGAATATGCGTTTATTAGACAACTTGCGATCAAGTTGAAGTTCCATATTACCAGTTCCCTTAAATTCTTCAAAAATTACTTCATCCATCTTAGAGCCTGTTTCTATTAGGGCTGTAGCTATTATAGTCAAACTACCTCCATTCTCAATGTTACGGGCAGCACCAAAGAAACGTTTTGGGCGTTGAAGCGCATTAGCATCAACACCCCCCGAAAGGATCTTGCCCGATGCAGGAGAAACAGTATTATAGGCACGTGCCAATCGTGTTATTGAGTCAAGCAGAATCACTACATCATGACCACATTCCACCATGCGTTTAGCCTTTTCAAGAACCAATCCAGCAATCTTCACATGGCGTTCTGCAGGTTCATCAAATGTAGATGCGATAACCTCGGCATTAACGCTCCTAGCCATGTCGGTCACTTCCTCTGGGCGCTCGTCTATCAATAGAATCATCATGTAAGTATCAGGATGATTTTCCGCAATAGCATTAGCTATATCTTTTAGCAACACTGTCTTACCAGTCTTAGGAGGGGCAACAATCAAGCCGCGTTGTCCTTTTCCTATTGGAGCAAACATATCAACCACACGAGTAGACAAGTTACATGTTTTTCCGCTTGTCAAATCAAATTTTTCGTCTGGGAACAACGGCACTAAATGCTCAAAAGGAATACGGTCACGAATAAATTCAGGAGTTCTTCCGTTAACTGACTCTATACGGCTCAACGGGAAATATTTCTCCCCTTCTTTGGGTGGACGTATAAAACCCTCAACCACATCACCAGTTTTCAAACCATTATTCTTTATTTGCGATTGCGACACATATATGTCATCTGGCGAAGTTAAATAATTATAGTCGCTTGAACGTAAGAATCCATAACCGTCAGGCATAACCTCTAGCACGCCTACACCTTTCAAGATTCCGTCAAAGATAAACGTTTCCTCTTGTTGAGTTGGTTGTTCCTGCGTTTGTTGTTGCTTTTGTTGCTGTTTTTTCTTTTTATTGTTTTTAGATTGTGGAGCAACTGGTTCTGGCTGAGGTGTTGGCTCTTTTATTATTATCGTTGCCTTAGCCGCCTTCTCTGCCGCTTCTCTCTCTGCCGCTTCACGTTCTTGGCGAGAGCGAGGAGTAAACGTTTTTCGCTCGGCTGTATTGAAGAACATACCCAATGAGAACTCAGGCTTTTTCACTTCTGCCACTTGTTCCTTCTTTTCTTCATCCGCAACTTCAGACTTAGCAGGTTCTTCTTGTATTGCCTTTGCTTCAGTTTCTACGGTTGCTATATCTTGCGCCAAATCTTCTTTTATTGGTTCAACTTGATTTTCAACCTCAACAACAGGCTCTGCAACCGATTCCGATTGAGCTGGCAATGTTTCCGGTTCTACGCTCTTAGCATTTTCAGGAATCGATAAGATATTTTCAGCCCCACGGACAAATCTCTTACGCTTTTCTTTTTTAGGCTTCAACTCACCTTCCATCACTGTTTGCGAAGAAACATTCTGTTGTTCGTCATCCGCAGTTGACACCGCTGGTTGCGTTCCTGTTACTGCAACACTTTCGGCTGGTTTGTCTTCTTTCAACGTTTCCGATGCCTGCAAAGACTCTTCCCGCTTGCCGTCAGCTTGTTTATTTTGCTTCTCGGCAGGTTTTCTTCCTCTTTGTTTTTTTACAGCGACTTTAGCAACCGATGCTTTCGAACGGTCTATTGCCTGTTGATCAAGAATCTTATAAATCAGCTCATCCTTTTCTATCGAATCTAACTTATTTAGTCCCATAGACTCAGCTATAGCTTTCAATTCAGATTCTTCTTTAGAGCTTAATTCTGAAATATTATACATAGATTTATATTAGTGAATTCATTTTTTGTATTGGAGCAATCTCAAACACCCCAAGACAGAATACATTTTCTAAATGTAAGCTAAAATTGAATATCAGAAATTTAATGGATTGCCATTGCCACCGTCATTGTGCAACGATTGGCAACGTTTTTTTGAAATCGGGAACAAATTTACAACTTTTTATTTTAAAAACAAATTTATATTAAAAAAGTTTCGGCGATTATGCCAAACGATAAATTTATAGCTACATTTTATTGCTTTTATCAAGTATTTCATATATTTTTGTAATAGAAATAGTAGATTTAACAGCACACAACATAAAAACAAACATATAGAGAGAAAATTAAATTTAATAATAATTAAACACTATTTATCATGTTAAGGACTAAATTAACTGCTATCTTATTAGCAATCGTTTTTGCATTTTCAGGAGCAGGCGTAACTACAGTATACGCTCAAAAAATCTCAAAAGAAGCCAAGAAAGAGGCTAAACGCTTAAAGAAAGAAGGTTGGACTATCATCGCTGGCGGCATTCCTCTAGAACGACAAATGGATCGCACTATGGCATTACGCGAAGAGCTTAATGAAGATAACTTTCCTAAATACTTGTTCGGTGTGGGTCAAAGCGTAGCCGAAGCCTACGATGCTGCTAGAATGCAAGCTACTGAAGTTGCAAAGCAAGACCTCGCAAAGCAAATCCAAACCGAGTTGACTTCGGAGATAAAGAGTACCATAGCCAACAACCAAATCAGTCCAGAAGAGGCTGCTACGGCTGTTGAAGTGATTGAAGCTAGCCGCAGCCTTATCACGCAAAGCATAGGTAGAGTCTTGATTATCACCGACATTTATCGTACTCTAGAAAACAAGAACATTGAAGTGCTAATCCGTATCGCCTACGACTCTAACAACATCAAGAAACTTGCGAAGCAAGCTATTCGTAACGATATGAGAAAAAGAGGCAACAACATGCACAAAAAACTTGAAGAAATATTGAAATAATTCTATACAGCAGGTAATTAGTTGTGCCTGTGCTGATTCGGCTAGGCACAACTATTATAACTTTTAAGGATTTGTTTTTCTCCATCAGACTAACACTTATTTTTCACAACATGAAACTCAACAAATTCATCACAGCAATAATATTTTTCAGTACAACGGTAGCAACCTCTTTGGCTGGCACAAGCGTTTCTGGCAAGCCTCAAATGCCAGGCGATGACATGCTTATTAACGCCAAAGAATCCTACGAAGAATATAAACGACGCGCACAAGAGAGTTATCAAACCTACCAAGACGAGGCAATAACAAGATACCTCGACTTCCGTGACAGCGTATTGCTTGAATTTGTCAAAAGCATGAAACAGCCTTGGAAAAAAGAGGCGAGCAAACCTGCTGTTCCTAAACCTGTGGACAATTCCATTGAACCTGAAATTGTAACAATAGAAGAAGGGTTGAAACAGCTAGATCAAAAAAGGCAACAAAACAGCAACAGCGAGCCACAAGTTAAGCCAATCGACATTTCAGAAAAAGCCAATAAACAAGTAACAGTAAAATCTACAGTTGTCGTCCCTGAGCTGGAAGAAATCCAGCCAGCCGAACCCTTTGTCCCTGTAATAACTAGTCCCGATGACACTCCAGAAACGTTTAATTTCTTGTTTTACGGAACTATGTTATCAGCTAGAATTGACGACAGTTGCAAATTTAAAATCGAAACTATCGACAACAATGGCGTTGCTAAAGCAATGGCACAAATCGTGTCAAACAACATGTTGCACACAACACTTAGCGACTGCATCGAAATAAGAGATAAATATAAACTATGTGATTGGGCTTATATGCAAATGCTTGTAACCCTAGGTTATGAGTTCTTCGGTGGGGCGACCAACGAAGCCACATTGCTCACGGGATATTTATATTGCATGTCGGGATATAAGATGCGTTATGGCTATGATAACAACAATAACCTTCGCATACTTTTTGCTTGCGACCAGCACATCACCGACATCCCGTTTATTAGCCTAAGAAGTGACGGTTTCAAGAACTATTACATCTTAAACGGCTCAAAAGAGAAAAACGAAATGCACATTTGCGACTATTCGTTCCCGCAAGAGAAAGCCATGTCGCTTTATGTGAAAGATATACCACTTTTCGACAACGACCTAAGCAACTTTAACATGAAATTGCACTCTTACCCTATCCAACTAACTTACAAGATAAACAAGAACCTGATTGACTTCTATGAAAGTTATCCTACACCTCGCACAGGCAACGATGTATACTCAAAATGGGAATACTACGCTCGCACACCTCTAAGCGAAGAAGCTAAAAACGCAATCTACCCTATTCTTAAAAAAGAGCTTGCAGGAAAGAGCGAACTTGAATCGGTCAACATACTAATGGACTGGATTGAAACTTATAAATACGGTTATGATTCAAAAATATGGGGCTACGACAGGGCATTTTTCCCAGACGAAACTCTTTTCTATCCATCTAGCGACTGTGAAGACCACGCTATCCTATTAACTAGATTAGTTAGCGACCTTTTGGGATTAAAAACCGCTTTCATTTATTACCCTGGGCATTTGGCTGCGGCCGTTAAATTCACCGAAGATGTTCCTGGCGACTACATAATGCACGAAAGCGATAAATATACCGTATGCGACCCGACTATTTATTATGGGAAAGCAGGCAGGACTATGAAAGATGTAAGCAACGATGAAGCCACTGTTATCGTATTACCATAATGGATAACAAGAAATACATAATCTTCAAAATACTTATCGTAACCCTGATTACGGTAGTATTATCCAAATCAATGGTGATGATACCGCTTGATTTCAGTGCTTTTTCATCAAACAACTCAGGCAGTATCAACCAATTCGACATCTATACCGATATTTTAAGCCGTTCGGGTGATATCGAATACGAAGATAACGTTGTCGTGGTCACGATACCTGAAAGAGCAGGAAGAGCTGAACTGGCAGAAGCATTAAGCCTACTTGCTCAATGTCAACCAGCCACCATATCAGTTGATATTCATTTAGAAGGTAAGCGCGACGCAGAGGTTGACAGCATGCTGCTTGTTGCTGTTGAGGAGAATGAAAACGTTATTTTCCCATGTTTTACCGACAAATTACAAGACACTACAGGTTTTTTTATACAAACTGGAGAATACGGAATAAGTCGCGGATACGTCAACCTTGACAACTTCGGCAAAGAGAATGCAGTAATGCGTACTTTCACACCATATTACGTAGATGGCAACGACACCATATACAGTCTTTCATTAGAAGCCGTAAGACGCATATTCCCCGAAAAAGTTGAGCGGTTGAAACAACGTAAAGTTGACCATGATTTCATAAACTACATGCGCGAAATTCCTTGCTTCAATTACAAGGATATTCCAATATTCGCCGATGAGATAACAGGAAAAATCGTATTGCTCGGATGCGATGCGCAATACGACACGCACCGCACACCTATTAACTCTAGACTATTAGGTCTTAAAGTTCATGCTTACACCGCATCGACTGTCATCAACGAGGCTTATATAGACCGACCGGCAACATGGGTTACAACATTCATAACGATTCTCACACTAGGTGTATTCTCATTTTTGTCTATATTATATGTGATTAAGACACCTAAATTTGCGGGGTTCTTTACACGTTCTACGACCTATCTAAGTTTTTTCACATTCCTAATATTAGGATTTATTGTTTTTTACGAGTACAACCTATATATCGACTCAGCTTGGTTTCTTATAGGTATCGCATTTGCCCCATGGTCACTTGACTTATATAACTTCATTGAAACAATGATAACTAAACTAAAGAAAAGGATTAAAAGTAAAAAAGATAATAACTTAAACACATAACATAAATATGAAACGCAGAATAACATTATTTTCGGCACTAGTTGTAACAGTTTGCACAATAATATGTATTGCTGTGAACAAAGATTACAAAGTGCTTGACATCAGGGGATCTATTATAGTGGACAACACTAAGACTGAACTTGCTAAAGGACAGACTATAAAAGGTGGTGATATTCTTATTGCCGACCGCCAATCTTACATGAAAGTTCATGACACAAAGCGTTCTTACACGCTTCGTGTATCAGGTAAGCATTCTGTAAAGGAACTTATCGATAATATGCCTAGCAAATATAAATCGGCTATCTCTAACATTAAAGATAACCTGCTAAAGGCAAAAAAGACAAATATCGTATACGGTGTAGTGACTATGAACTTAGAAATGGACGGTTTTGAGCTAGAAGAAAACGAAGCCTTCGTACTTTGCAAAGAAGATTCACTAGGAAACTTAGCGGTAGCGTTCATGAGAAGCGGAATGGAAACACCTATGATGTACACACTTAACCCTCAATCTTACATTTATTTGTTAAAGATGTCACTTCTAACGGTTCAAGGTTATGAATACGCTTATGAGCTTGAAAACTCCGCTATTTATGATGTGCTATGGAAACCGCTTGAAAAATATTTCCAACCAGGCGACATCGTTATGTTCTCGTTACCTGAAAGCTTAGCACACATCACAATGGAAGATATTCCAGTTGATGAAACACGTAATCTGTCTGACCTATATGAGTTGTATCAATTAGACAGCGCAAGCGAATAAATCTCAAAATTTGAATAAAATAAATTGCCGCACCTCCATCACGAAGTGCGGCAATTTTCATATCCCATCTTTTATTATTCTGCTTACACTCAAAATTAGTTATTTAAGACTAATCGTTACATCTTTTGGTATAAGAATCATTTTTGCATCACGGTCACGATTTGCCAACAACCATTTTTGGAAATCATCATAAGGCAAAGATCTAAGTTTCGTTATATCACCTTCACTTACTCTACCATTGTCAGAAGGACGGATAAACTCATTTGTTGAAAATATAATATAGATACGATTATACTCTATAGGTTTTTTCGTTGTCATTTTCACACGAGTAATTTCCTTTGTAGTTACTTCAATTGGATTCTTATGTTCCTTAGAGAAAAATATATAATCCCTATCGGCCTCTACAGGATAAGAACTAATACTTGTTTTATCGTATGGCAACATACGATATGCCATATCATCTTCACCCAATGAATAAACAGCAAGATATCCGCTTACAGGCGTTCTGAAAGATAGATAAAGTTTATCACCGCTTACAAAATCAGCATCTTCTGACATTTCATCAGTATGATTTCTTAACAGGCGAGCTGTCACGTCAAATCCTGCACCCACGATTTCACGAGCCCTGCCCCACACCTTTGCCCTAAGAACAGGCATTCCGGTATTAGGATCATTAGACATCGTTATCTCAGGAGATTTAGTATCACCAAGCCATACTCCTTTCACCTCACTCAATCCATACGAAACAAAGTCTGTTTTTCCATTTTTTGTTTTTGTTTGGTTCCTTTGCTGTATAAATGTTCCAAATTCCTCTGCTAGGGCAACTGTTCTAGCTCTCTCAATCGCTTTAAGTTGAGCTCCTTTATATGTATCTAATTCGTTCTGAACATATACAGCCTCGCCACTTACATTCTTCACTTTTTGAGCAAAACATGAACCAATAGCAAATGTCAACAATAATGCTGTTATATAAAATCTCATTTCTTTCTATATGTTTTTTAATTTCTGATTTTTATATTCTTCCATGACATCATCAATGGATCTGATGGCATAACATCTGGAGTTTGTGTCTTACTATCCTTATTATCAAGGGTTGACTGACGGATAACATTTTCCTTTACATAATCATATAGTTCTCCCATAGTTACATCACCCTTAGTTTCCTTCAACTTCTTCAACAAGAAATATGTAAACAAGCCATGACCTTTACCTTCATACGGATAAGCCATTTCATCACCAGAGCAAGCTGTCATAACAATCATATTACCTTCTGTCAATTCTTCTTCATCAGTATCTACTACGACACCACGTGCAGCAAAAAGCATTTCACCACTTCTAGAACCTCCACTGAAACAACAATCCAAGAATACATTGACATGCTCTGCTCCAGCTTCCACTATTTTATTATAAAACTCATTCATTGAGAATGCGCCTTCCAAACTTTTTGGGTTTCCATCTTTAGATAAGAAATAAGCCTTAGATGTGCTGTAATCCGGTACGCCATGACCTGAATAATATATCACGGCTTTAGCTCCTTCTCCGTATACTTTTAACTTTTTTACGTATGTTTCTATTTGTGTCTTCATTTGCAAATAACTTGCATCTGGCACAAACGTTACGTTCTTTTCAGGAATTCCTAGAACTGAAGTACAATAATTAGCGAATGAACGTCCATCTGCTATCGCACAAGTAACATCACCCACATTATCATAATGCTCATTACTTATAATCAAAGCAAATGTATTATCATTAACCACATCAGTAACTACAGGAACATCAATATCCACATCGCTCTTCTTATTTGCACCACCAATTGTTCTTGTTCCAGTTGTTTGTTTTGATTGACCTTGAGCCCTAGCTAGAAGGTTTTCATCCAGTACATCACCCAAACCAATAGGATTAGTAATCGTTACGTCAACATCCTCATAAGCCAATTCCTCACGCATGTCATACTTATACGAAGGACCGCCAGATATTGATATAAAATCCAAACCAGCTAACACTAAAGTATCCCCAACAACATCAAATTTTGGATTCTTTATAGATATATCTTTCTTTTCCCACGCCGTACTAAAATTTTGAGCCTCATTATTCGCCATTGGCACTTTAACCAACATATAACCCAAGTTATAGCTTAGCTTATACACTTCATTGTCGGCATCATAATCACTCAACTTGATACCTCCTTTTTGAAGTGATGCCAAAATAGTTATAGAATATCTATCTATATAAGCCTTTTTAGCCTCATTAATCAATTCCAATCGCTTATTCTTTAATGATTCACCTGATGTACGAAGCTCATAATCCGCAGTTTTTTCGTATGTACCCTTTTGTCGCCACACCATCAAGCGTTCAGCCACATAATCGTATGCATAAATAGGAAAGATTGGAACACCCAATGACGATACCTTTCGAGAACCGTTATCCTTACTCACATTAGCTTTCGCATAGGCAAACATAGATTCCTCAGCAAGAAGTTCAGCTTTTCTTTGGGTATCAATCATTTCACCATTTTTAGCGGCCAACACACGTGCTTCTTCTTTACGGTCAAGCCAAACGTATGCGTCTATCAACGCTTTCAAATATTCACCTTTGAACCCTCTATCTACAACTTGCACTAGTAGTTTTGAAGCATTTTCCAAATATGGATATAACTCAGGCAACGGCTTGCCGAAATTATCAACCTTGCCGTTCTTCCTTTCAGTTAGCACATAATTAAAGCTAGCACATGCAAATCGTTTGATATTATCAATATTATTTGTGTCTAAAGCATATAATTGCTCACATGCCGCAAGGCTTGAACGATAATCACCATTCAATTCGTGTATCCTAGATTTTAAGCTCAACACCTTCGATTGGTTCTTTTCTAGCCTTTCATAGTTCATCATGTGTACTTCTGCTTGAGCAACGTTACCAGTCATAATATGGTACTCCACGACATCATGCAAGATATTCATATCATTTGGCAACTTCTGAGCACCTTTCATCAAAGTGAGAATTTGATCGTCACCTTGACCGCAGAAACCGTATGCTTTCGCCAACGATGTATATACTTTGCTTTCATATGTCTTATCATGAGTAAGCAAATATTCTTCCAACATCACAGTCGCTGCAGAGAATTCCTTAGCGTTAAATTTATGGGATGCCACATAATACACAAGTTGTGGATAACTTGATGGATTCTCAAAAGCCTCATCCTTAAAGAAGTCATGTTTCGGAATCAATATGTATTTTTCAAGCATGCTTACAGCCATTTCTGTATTATTCCTTTTGCTATAAGCGATACCGCCATTCATCAAAGTCGGGCGTAAAGTCCTCAATCGGCTCTTAGCAGTAATGTAATGTGCAACTAAGGCAGTATCGTTAAGCACTTTCATACAGCTCTCGCCACATTCGTCAACAACATAATATAACCTATCACCAGTCACATTACTTTTCACCAACGATTCGTATACAGCATATAGACTATCAGCCCTGTCGGCTTCAGTTTTTTCCACAACAGGTTTTGCTGAATCAAGCGTGTCTGCCATTCCCATGTTGTCAGAAAGAACTTCTGCATCATTAGTAGACACTTCAACGGTCTCACCTGGTAGCGGAGTATGCGTTTCCGACGGATTTTGAGCATTTACCGCAAAAAATCCAACTGACACTACAATAGCTAAACTATATAAAAAATACTTTTTCATAATTGTTTTAAACAATCCTTATAATACTTCCTTTTAATATCTTTATATTCTGCCAGAGCAGATTGAGGTTAAAATTACGCTTTATTATTATTTTTTCATTTGCTCTTTGAAAGTGTCAACGAACTTCAACGCCACCTTGATACGGCGGAACTCGCTACCCTTTTCTTTCGACACTTCCACATTGTATTTATATTCAATAGGCATATTGGCATTGGCAAATGTGGTCTTTGCCAAATAATCACTTACACCTATCGCGCGAATCAACGCAAGTTGCTCATTTGACTTTATACCGGCAGCCTTAGTGATTGTCATATTTGTCAACTCACCGTCTTGTGCAGCCAACTGATTCTCGATGTCGCCATACTCGCCATTATATCTTAACTTACCTATAATAGGTGTTGCATCAGCCGAGCCTGTGATTGAAACCACAAGTTTCTTGCTGTCGCCCATATATTTCGCAAAATCACCTTTTATAGAGTTGTCGATAATGTTAAGCATTTGAACAGCTGCATTAGATTCTGTAGCCACATATTTACCAGCTTTGAAATCATCGCGCGCTGAAAATTCCTCCTCAACTTGATACATATAGCTAACGTTGTAGTTAAGAATTTTGTTACCATCGGCATCAACGTCCTGTTCAACTTCGGTATTAACGGTAATGTGAGTATGGTCAGTAAGCAAGCTCTGAGTCTTAGCCTCTTCCACCACTTCCTCTTTCATTGTCTCCAATTTTGCTGCTTCAACGTTAGCCAATTGAATCACCTCCATTGGCACGAACGAACTTTCATCATAAACTAACTTTTCACGGTTACGGTTGTCATACATATACACCTTACCAGTTTTCTTGTTTCTAGCCTCAGTATATATGACCTCAAAATTGTCGTTAGCATCAAGACCATAGACCGTATTGATGAATTCCAAGTCATTGATATTGTTCAAGTCGTTCAATTCGGCAGAAGGAATATTCAAATAAATTGAAGGCATATTGTCGAAATTAACGGCAAGGGCTTGATTTGTTTCTACATAATTACCAAGTTTAGCGCCGTCATTTGCAATCAAGTTACCTGCCATCGCAGTAACAAGGTCGTTTTCAAGCTGCAATGCTTTTTGAGCGCGGGTTTCGTCGTTTACACGGGCACGGTAGTCTGCTTCCGACTCTCCCGGTTGCATCTTAGCCCACTCCGTCAATTCCAAACCAAGCCGCATCTTCAAGTCTTTTGCGTGATAACGCTCAATATTAGACAAAGGATATACACCTACCGTTCCAGGCTTGATATATAGCAAATTATCTTTCCCGAATGAATCGCTGAACAAATCAAGATTCAACAAATCGCTACCATCAACACTTATCAAATAATCGACCTTTGATGTCAACAAGTTCACCAATTCAAAAGATTTACCAGCATTAACAATAACATATTTTCCTTGCGGATGGAAGATACAGTTTTTAGCTCCTGATATTGCCGGGTATGATTTCTTTTCTTTCAAATCGGCAATGTCTACCACTTTCAATGTTCCGTCAGCAAGCAACACAGCAAACTCTCTATAATCGTCAGAAAAATCTATATCAAGCACAGGTTGACCATAATTCAAAACTTTACGGCTCGTGCCACGCTCAAGGTTGAATACTTCCACATTATCACCCTCAAGCATTAATGCCACATTACTAGCCTTGTTGATTTGAACTTTAGTGGGAGTTCCCGCCAATTGTACAGAATATTTCGTTTTATCTTTAACTTTCTCATCGGTAACACACTTATTCACCTTGTTGTCCATAGTAAAGACTAACACAAATGTTCCGTCAGGAGAATAAGCCAAGCTCCATATTTGATTCTTCTTTTCGGTCTTGAAAAGAACTTTTCCCTCTTCTTCAGTGTATGGGTCAAACAACCTCACCTTCTTTTCATCGCAATAAAGCACCTTTCCTCCAATAAGAGGTGACAATGTCCACTTAACCGGCTTAAACCCTTCCATTTTAAATCCTGAATATACACTCATATCGCCCTTCAGGCTTTGACCCAGCACAAAGTATGAGTTGTTTTGTGCTTTCACATAAGGTTCGCCTTTGAGTTTCAACAAGAACAAGCTATCAGGAGACAGAAACTCTTGGGCATTTAACATTGCAGGTGCGCAAGTCAGCGCAACACCGGCAATTACTGTCAACATTTTTCCTTTCATTTGTTTATTTATTTCGACATGATTCCTAACCACATCTGGTTAATATTTTATTGATTTTTAGCAATAATCTACTATCAAGGCATTTTCTTTTGCAAAATTAGTAATTTATTGTACAATTATCAAAAAAATAGCACAATTAAATGCTTGCTAACATAACTGATTTTTCACATTTTATGGCTTAATCTCAAATATGCCGCATCTTCAGCATCTACCGAATAGCACCTTGAGGCTCTAAGTCCTAAAACCCATACCACTTCGTCATCTATACACAACAACCACGCTGCACGCTTTTGCACCTCGGTATATTTTGCATCGGTAAAAATATCGCTCACCAATTTAGACCCTTTCATCCCAAAAGGCTTTATCCTATCGCCTTCTCTCCAACGTCGCAACACGCATTTCACGTCACGCTTCAGCAAATCTAGATTCAGAGCAACAACACGTTTTCCGTCAACGCCCTCTATCTTCCTCACCCCTAAGGTCTTTTCTGCAACTTCAGCTACAAACGGGACTCCAACACTACCTGATACCAACACGCATTTCAAGTCCACATCTATTTCATCATCTAATGACATACCACCTATCGGAAACACCTCAATTTTGTCACCAGAAAGCACTGCTTCATACTCACTTGAATAAAAACGCTTTCCTTTCTCTCTTAGTGACAACAACACATAAATGTCTTCCACTTGGGCAGAATTAAATCCGAAATCTCTCAATATTTCATAAAGAGCAGCTTGACGACCTCGACCAATCCCAGATAGTACGCTAAAATCTACGACATAATTCCCAACTTCGTTTCTCATGACAGCACGCCCTTTCAACGTACCCACGTAGCCTTGATATAAATCATTACATGACTGCACATCACACAAAGTTCTTGCCACTCCCGCATCTACATTAGGGAACAGTTCCCGAAGTGTAGGAATCAGCACATTCCTTATCTTATTCCGCTTGTAATCATTCGCTAAATTGGTACTATCCACCACATAATCCTGCCCCAACGAATCCAAATAATTCTCGACATCCTCCCTGGTGACACACAACAACGGTCTTACTATATAACCATTTTTCGGCTTAATCCCGGCAAGCCCTTGTATACCAGTTCCCCTAACAACGTTCAAGAAAAATGTTTCAACATTATCATCATGATGATGCGCCACAGCGATAGAAGAACAGCCTTTTCTCACACGCATCTCTTCAAACCACTTGTAGCGCAATTCACGGCATGCCATTTCAGTGGACACTTTGTTTTTACGCTCATATTCAGCCACATCGAAACTCATCACATCAAGCGGTACGCCCAATTCACGGCACAAATCACGCACAAACAGTTCATCCCTATCCGATTCCTCGCCACGCAATCCAAAATTACAATGTAACGCATGACATCTTACGCCTATCGACAGCATGACACGAAGCAAAGCCACTGAATCAGCTCCACCACTCAATGCCACAACAACATTGTCGCAAGCAGCCAATAATCCATGCTCTTTCACATATTCTGCAACCTTTTCTTCAAAATCATGCTTTTCCATGTGGCAAAGATACATTTTTTTCGTAACTTTGTCGAATAATTTTACTTGTACATCACAATGCTAGAGAAAATAGAAAAACTCACAGAAGAGATTCAGGCTTTACAAGCATCCAACGCCGAAGAGTTGGAGGCTTTGCGTATTAAATATTTAAGTAAAAAAGGAGAAATACCTGCACTTTTCAACGATTTCCGTAACGTACCAAACGAACAGAAGAAAGAGATAGGACAAAAGCTCAACGTGCTAAAGACTTTCGCAACCGACAAAATCAATTCATTGCGTGCCGCCTTTGAAGAAAAGAAGAACGATGACGACACTATAGACTTGACCCGTTCGGCAGCACCGGCACAACTAGGAACACGCCACCCGATTTCTCTTGTACGCGAGGAGATTATCGACATATTCTCCCGTCTAGGTTTCACTCTTGCCGAAGGTCCTGAAATTGAAGACGATTGGCACGTGTTCGGAGCTATGAACTTTGCCGATGATCACCCTGCTCGTGATATGCAAGATACGTTCTTTATCCAACGCAACCCTGCCGATGTGTTGCTACGCACACACACATCATCAGTACAAAGCCGCACAATGGAGCATACGCAACCGCCTATTCGCATAATCTGCCCTGGTCGTGTTTACCGTAACGAAGCGATATCATATCGCGCACACTGCTTCTTCCACCAAGTAGAAGCCCTTTATGTCGACAAAAACGTTTCATTCACCGACTTGAAGCAAGCACTGTTATATTTCGCTCGTGAAATGTTCGGTCCAGAAACCAAGATACGCCTACGTCCTTCATATTTCCCATTCACAGAGCCATCAGCCGAAATGGATATTTCTTGCGACCTATGCGGTGGCAAGGGATGCGCTTTCTGCAAAGGTACTGGATGGGTAGAGATTTTGGGATGCGGCATGGTAGATCCTAACGTGCTAGAAGCATGCGGAATCGACAGCAAAGAATACTCTGGCTACGCACTTGGTATGGGCATTGAGCGTATCACCAACTTGAAATATCGTGTTAAGGACTTACGCATGTTCTCCGAGAACGACATGAGATTCTTGGAAGAGTTCAAGCCGGCACACTAGACGAAACCCAATATAAACATAACTATATGCAAGGCTCTCATGTGAGGGCCTTATTAATTAACAAATACTGCTTATGACTACAAAAGAGCGTTATCAAGGTGTCATCGAATACTTCAAAGCAACAATGCCGTCACCTGAAACCGAACTGCATTATCGCACCCCTTACGAACTGCTAGTAGCAGTCATCTTGTCGGCACAATGTACCGACAAGCGTATCAACATGGTTACACCCGCTCTTTTTGAAGCATATCCCACCCCTTATGACATGGCTAAAGCCACAGTCGATGACATTTTCCAATATATTAAAAGCGTAACGTTTCCTAACAACAAGTCAAAATCGCTCCTCGGCATGGCAAACATGCTTGTTGACAAGTATAACGGAGAAGTGCCAGCCAGCATAGACGAGCTTGTTAAGATACCGGGCGTGGGTCGTAAAACGGCTAACGTAATCCTTTCTGTTGTATTCAACCAAGCTACAATGGCTGTAGACACGCATGTATTCCGAGTATCAAACAGGATAGGATTAACCGACAACTCGCCAAATCCATTAGCCACAGAAAAGACGCTTGTTAAAAATTTCCCTCAGGAATTAATAGCAACCGCACATCATTGGCTTATACTGCATGGCAGATATGTGTGTACAGCACGTAAACCCAACTGCCCAGAATGTGGTTTAAAGCCATTTTGCAAATATTTCAGCAGTTTCAACAAATAATTTTGCATTTGTTTATACTATTTCAACATTTTTCTCTAACTTTACAGGGTTTTTAAGAAAATATATAAAATCTCAAATAGGAAAAAACATATTATAATTAATAACATACAAACCACAACAGCTTATGAAGAAATTTACACCGCTATTCATTGCGGCAAGCGGATTGTTGCTATCTGCGACTTTCGTTTCTTGCGACAATGAATATGACTTGTCAAAAGACATTGACACCGACATCAACGTTGGTAAGAATTTCACAATTCCTGTAGGACAAACAGTAAAAATCAACCTAGGACGTATCATCGAAGATGGTGACCTTCAAACAAACGGAGAAGGTATCTACGAGCTACACTCAAATGGCGAATTTAATGCTCACATCGCCGATGTCGACCCATTCGTGATCAACGGTCTTGACCCAGACTTTGAAGATTTCAACGCAGGGAAACTATCCAGTCTTCCTATTCCAGGTGACTTCAATATACCTCTTGACGTGTTAACTCAAGCAAACTACATCCCTGTGGAAACTGAAACAGCTATGCCTATCGAGGTACAAGAAATGTATCTTGCCGAATTTAATTACGGTGAAGGAGCTAAGGGTGAAATTAAAATACGTATTAGCAACTTGGCTGGTATCAACAGCGTAACACTCAAGGATATCGACCTAGTGTTCCCTGACCTAGTTACTATCCACGGCTCAAATGCAGCTAATGCACACGAAATTAGAATTCCCGAACTTGTACTTAACAAGAGCAACAACTTTGAGGGGTCTATTCCTGTAAACATCCTTCGTTTTGAAATCTCAGAAAACGACCAAAAGACTTATTTCTCTGACAAGTATTTCGACGGTAGCAAAGATGCTGAAGGTCGACTAATTTTCCGACTAGACAAAAAAATCCTTCTATCGGCAAAAACTACTGTAAACGTAACACCTTCAGAATTGCCTAACGAAGAATTCCACCTATACTTCGGCTACACAATTCCTCAAACTTCAGTAACTAAGGTTAACGGTGTCATAACGCCTAACGTAAAGATTGAAGAGCAACTTGTTCTTAACGACCTTCCAGAGTTCGTAACCGACAAATCTTCATCTTTCACTCCTAACGATTTGAAATTCACAATTTCGTTGAAGAATCCTATTGATTTGGCTTTCGCTACATCTTTCACCATCACTCCATGGAATGACGAAACTAATTCGGCTCTAGGTGAACCTATCGTTATCCCTGTAAGCGGCGAAACTGCAATCAAGCCTTCAACCACTACTGGTTATGTTATTTCTAACGAACCTTGTAAAGTGCCTAGCGGATATATCAACATTGTTGAGCCAAACATACCTAGCCTACTTGCTACAATCCCAGATTCTTACAAAATTGTGTCGGGCGCTATCACAGCCGACGGCGGTGAAGGCTCAGGCTTCAACCTTGGCGAGAATTTGGCTATAGAAGGTAACTACGACATCGAAGTTCCTTTCAACTTCAAGAACTTCAGCATTAACTACACTGGAGAAATCGACAATCTTCTAAGCGATTTGGAAGATGCTGCTGAGTTGACCGACAAGATTATCCTTTCAATGAATGCAGTAAGCACAATACCTGTTGAGCTTATCGCTGACATAAAGCTATATGACTATTATGGAAATGAATTAAAGGAAATCAACGTCACTGGAACATCTCGCAACAAAGTTACAATAAAGGCTTCACCAGACGGTAGCACAGAAACTACAACTCCGCTCACCATCACATTGGAAGAGCCACAAGGTAGCGACCAACTTGAAGAACTTGAAAAGATAGTATACACTATCAAAGCGGCAAGTCCATCTAGCGATGGCGAATATATTTTGAAATCTAGTCAATATTTGATTCTAAAAGATGGTGTTGCTAAGGTTCCTAATGGTCTAACTCTTGAACTTTAATCAAAAAACGCTTAAAAAGTAAATGATTATGAAAAATTCAATCAAACATATACTTACGGTAGCTTTAGTTACCATTTTAGGATTTTCAGCTTCGGCTCAAACCCTAAACTCACTATACTTCCTTGACGGTAATACACAACGTCACAATCTAAACCCTGCTTTCACATGTGATAAGGGGTGGATTACCACACCGCTTTTAGTTCCGTCATTGTCGGTTAATTTAAATAGCAACATCGGCTTGGAAGCTATTATGCGACCATCGACAATCAACAACGATGAAATGGTTACATTCTTGCATCCTAGCATAACTGCCGAAGATGCAATGTCTAAGTTCCAAGACATGAACACTCTTGAAACAGACATCTCCCTAAACATCCTTACTATCGGATTTAAGGGATTCGGAGGTACTAACACCATTGCCTTGAACGTGAAAAGCAATACTGGTCTATATATTCCAAAAGACATTTTCCGTTTCCTAAAGGAAGGACAAGAGGAAGACGGTACTACCGAATACAATATTGACAACTTTGGGGTTCGCACACAAAACTATGCAGAAATCGCATTAGGTCATGCTCGTGACATCAACAGCAAGCTATCTGTCGGTGCTAAGGTTAAGTTCCTTCTAGGAGCAGGCTACGCCAATGCTGATATTGAACACATACGTATCTACATGAGCGGCAACGAATGGACTATTGAGCAACAAAGCTCACTAGTAGCATCAAAAGGTATGAGCCTAATAACTAAGGACAACGGAAAAATCGACGATTTTGAATATGAGTTCAAAATGGGCGGTTTCGGTCTTGGATTCGACCTAGGTGCAATATATCGCCTACAAGACAATTTGAACCTATCGTTTGCAATCACCGATCTTGGTTTCATCAACTGGAGCGATGCTACTAAGCACACCAACGTAAGAGAGTCTTATACTTATGACGGTTTTGACAACTTCGCTGCAGAAGAAAGTAAAGATTTCGAGGATGCCGCTGAAGACGTAGGAGATGCTCTTGAAGAATTTATCCGATTCAAAGAAGACACAGAATCTACTTCACAAACATCCTCACTTTACACAACATTCCGTGCAGGTGCTGAATATGGACTAGTTAAAGATAAAATAACTCTAGGTTTCTTAGGTACAATGAGAGTTGGCACACCTAAAACTTACACTGAAGGTATGTTAACATTGAATTTAAAGCCATCATCACACTTCAACATGGCTATTAACGGCTCATTGTCAAGCACACACGGTTCTATGGGTGCTACATTAAACTTCAATCCTAGCTTCATGAACTTCTTTATCGGAGCTGATTATTTGCTGGCAAAATACAGCAAGCAAGTTATTCCGGTCGATGCCGCTAAGTTCAACTTCGCAATGGGTATGAGTTTCCGCCTATAATACAACAAACAATACTAACATAAAAAATCCAGTGGGAAATATCTCACTGGATTTTTTATCACTTAGAAGCTGTTTAAAATTTATTTCGAGATTATTTTAAGAGAGGTGTTTTGGAATGAGTTTTCCAACAAAAAGCGCAGGTAATAGCGGGCTATTTCCAAGCTATCCCCTATAGTGTATTACTGGTTTATGCCATATTTTTCCATACGGCGATACAACGCTCCACGACTTATGCCTAAAGCATTCGCCACTTGTGTCATATTACCTTGATGTTGAGATATTGCTGTCAATATTGCTTTTCGCTCCATATCGTCAAGCGTCATACCAGATAAGGCTTGTACGTCATCAGCAACATTCTTACTATTTTCATATTGCGACCTAAAATCATCTAGCGAAAGCGTATCACCTGCACTAACAAGCAAAGTGCGTTCCACAAGGTTCTTCAGTTCACGTATGTTGCCCGAATATGGAAGACCTTTAAGATAATTCATAGCATCGGTCGATACTTTCACCTTCTTGATGCCACCTGACTTGCTCATGCTCTTGATAAAATGATTGACGAGTAACGGTATATCCTCAGTACGTTCACGCAACGGTTGCAAATGAAGCGTTATTAAATTTATACGATATAACAAATCTTCACGGAACGTGCCATTTGCCACCATACTACGCAAATCGGCATTCGTAGCAGAAATCACCCTTACATCAGTTCTGCGTTGGCGACTATCACCAAGCACCTCATAGGTTCTATCTTGCAACACACGCAACAATTTCACCTGGCATGACTTATCCAAGTCCCCTATCTCATCTAGAAATATAGTACCCTCGTCTGCCAACTCAAAACGCCCTTGGCGATCGGACACAGCCCCAGTAAACGAGCCTTTTTTATGACCGAACATCTCGCTTTCAAACAAGCTATGTGAGATACCGCCCAAATTGACTTTAACAAATGGCTTATCAGCCCTAATGCTGTTTCGATGTATAGCTTCAGCTATAAGTTCCTTTCCTGTTCCACTCTCGCCAGTAATAAGCACCGAAGCATTAGTCTTAGATATTCGTTTTACTGTTTCTAGAACCGATTTCAACGAGCTACTCTCGCCTATTATTCCGCATCTATCAAACTCATCGGAATTAACTGGAGCATCATCACTCAATTGTATAGCTGTTTCTATACGCTGCAACAGTGCCCTATTATCCCACGGTTTAGTTATAAAATCGAATGCTCCAGCCTTGATACCATTCACTGCAAGCTCTATACTACCCCATGCCGTCATAAGCATCACAGGCACTTGCTGACGGAATAGCTTGACTTGCTTAAGCAAAGTCAACCCTTCTTCACCATCAGTAGACAACGAGTAGTTCATATCCATCAATATGAGCTGTGGAGCGACAGAACGCACCACATCGGCGGCTTCCGCTGGTGATGCAACCGCCTTAACCTCATATCCCGCCCTTTTCAATACAAACGATAAAGAGGAACGTATCGCAATATCATCATCTACTACAAGTATCATAATCTACATACAAAGTTACTTATTTCATTTAATTATAGCCTCAAAATCGGCATCAATTCCCGTATTTGTAGCAAAATCCCACAATGTGAGGCTTCTCAATTGATAATAGTAGTACCAATAATAAAACAACTCGTTTATACGCTTTTGCCGTGCCGTGTCCTTACTCGATTGAGCATCATTCAAATCAAGAGTGCTAATCTTGCCTATCATAAAAGTTTCCACATTAGTATGATAACGTTTTTCGGCAATCTCATCGGCTTCACAAGCTATCTGCAACTGCCTACGCTGGTTGTTAAACTGCTCTGTCAAGATAAACAAATCTTGGTGAAAATTCATAGTTTCTTTTCGTAACGTGCTTTGAGTAACTTCACGGTTACTTTCAGCAACCTTCACCTGACCACGACGTTTACCCCAATCCAATATAGGAATTTTCACACCTACTTCTACAATCTGATTATCCTTCAAATGACGATAAGAAGATGTAAAATCGCTATGAGTGCCAGTATATCCCACTTGAGCATAAAGTGAAATTTCCCTTAAATTTCCCTTGGCTTTCGCCACTTCATAATCAGCTTCTAACTGGCGGCGGCGAATATTCAACGCAAATGAGTTGTTCTCCAATGCCTTGTCCAGCACATCCTTATATATCAATTCTACTTGCGGGATAGAATCAGGCAGAACTGGTATCACTTCCTCCGTCTTGTCATCCAACCCAAGAAACGATATGAGTTTGAACATGTTGCTTTTCATAGAGCTTTCATTACTTGTCAAATTAGATTCAGCATTCAGCTCATTTAGTTTCAATTGCAACACATCGTTCTCACTTATCTTGCCCATCTCTCGCTTCGCTTGGGCTACCTTGTATAACTTTCTGGCATTATCCAAATTTTGCTTAGATATTGCCACGTTCTCGCGCGACATTAACAAATTAAAAAAATAGTTAATCGTGGTCAACGTCACTTCTTCAGTAGCCGATAAAAATTCAGCCTTTGCCTCCTTATATCGCAACGGCTCTATCTTGCGATTCCATTTTATAGTGTTAACTCCGAAAACAGGTTGAGTAAGAGTTAATGCTATTGGCACACTCATAAATTGGCGAGTCTTATCTCCGCTTAATTGTTTTAAGAAATCAAGCGAAGTGGATAACGACAATTTACCGCCTGTGAGCCATATATTCTGGTCTATCGACAACTCGCCGTCAAGCCCTAAATAGTCATTTCTAACGTATGTATAGCTACCGTCGCTCTGCTGATAAGTATTATACCTCTTGTTGTAAGTAGGCAACGTGGAAGTGAAATTCACTTCGGGCAGCAAATCGGCTCGAAATGTCCGGTATTCCCAATATGCCGTTTTCAACTCGTTTAGAGCAACAGCAGCATTCACACTGTTCTTTCGGGCAATAGCTATAGCTTCATCTAAAGTCATCTGCCGTAATACATCTTGTGCCTGAGCCGTGAATCCACACAGCACCAATATCGACATCAATATCTTCTTCATCTTAAATCCTTTATTTATTATTCATCACGCAAAGCATCAGCTGGGAGTTCCGTCACAGCCCCACTAACAGGAATAAGCGTTCCTATCAATGTGGTTACAAGCATTATAACATAAGTAACCGCACTCACAACGGTAAACGTTTTTATCGTATCATTCTGCCAATAGCTTTTATCTGCCACGTCGTTATCGGAGAATATAAACACGCCTAGATTTTCAGACCACAGACCGTTCTTGTTCACATATAAAGCAACAAGCGACAAACTTACGACAAGCGCAAACGTAAGCAACATTGACGATTCCGCGCAGAACTGTCTTAAAATGCTCCATTTTGAAGCACCTATACTACGCATTATTCCTATCTCTTGGCGACGAGTACTAACCCTTATCCAGAACGTACCCACTATTCCTAAGAAAGCACATACAATTCCAAACAGAGCAAACGAGCTATTTAAACGCATTTTATTATACTCACCCGTATCTTCAGCAAGCGTAACCGACATTTCATCGAAAGACGTGATACCTGAAACATAAAAATTTCCCGACTTCAATTCAGGTTGTACCTCAGTTTCAAAACGTTTCTCAAAATCACTGGCACTCACTCCGTCCTTCAAGCGAAATATAATACAATAGTCATAACCAAACATGCTTGGATTCATTGAGATAACCACAGGATATGGCTGGCAATAGTCACGTGCCTTATAATTCTCAAACACCCCTGCTATCTTCAACTTTTTTCCACTGTGATAATATTCTTTTCCCGCTACGTCACTAGTGCCGAACAACTGTTTTGCTAGATTCTCCGATAGATATTTATAATTATCGGCATCACCTTCTGGCACAACTTTCATTATTTCGCCAGTATTCACATCTTTAATACCTAAAGTGGTAAACATATCACTACCTTCCATTAGCACTGTAAAGTAGTCAAATGCAAGTATTTTGCTAGTCTGTGTCTTTGTCGTGTCTGCTACCATTCCGCCACTTATATTTAACGCCGATGCATTTGGCATAGAGAAATCCATGTTTAACGAGAAACTTTTCACCTCTGGTAAATGCTTTATTTCTCTAACTATATTCATATAATGCATCCTTTTTATGGAATCACTTGCCTCAGCATCCTTATCGTAAGTAGGATGCAACTGAGGAAGTCGCTCCAAATTAACCCTATAGGTTCTAGATGTATCATGACCATTAGGAATGTTCTTATTAGCAATCTGCACACATAACGGATTAAGCACAATCCACAAGAAACAGCCCACTAATAGTAACTCAAAGAATATCCACACGTTAGATTTACGTTGACTCCACAACTGCCTTAAAATTAACCTTATCATAGTAACATCAATGCTTTTGGTTCAATGAATAAACAATATTTTTACGTAACGATAATAATGCCGGTACAATTCCCGAAATGAGATTCAAGACAAACACCAGAATCAACATTCCGCCAAATACGGTCCAATTGAACAACATTTCCAGCGACAATTTATCGGCTGCAACACCCGAGCGGTTTTTGCCGCTTTCATCAAATAACGTTATAAACCAGTCACCTGCCGTTACAGCTATCATGTAGCATAACGCCAACCCCAAAAGACCGCCTATTAAAGTCAAAACGAGATTTTCCCACATCACTTGCGATAATATCGAACCGTTAGTTGCACCAAACACCTTGCGTATACCCATTTCTGGCAAGCGGTCGTTCATCTTAGAAGATATAAGCCCACTTAAATTCAACGCCGGTATCAAAAGCAATGCAAGTAGTATGTACCAGAATTTTTCCATTCCTGCTTCATTTTCATCCAAACCAAATGAGATTTCAAACTGCTTAAAGGGTCTGTCATCCCAGATAGAATATATAAACTCTTTGTCTTGACTATTATATTTGTCAAACACAGCTTTCACATCTTCCGCCAATGCGGCTTCATCACCAGAATTTCTTACAGTCATAAATATATAGCAAGAACCTATCATCCACGATTTGCCAAAAATAGTTTCATTTAAATTAAGAGGAATCCACATATCAGCTACCGTTACTTCAGACATTGACCGTGCCACATCTTTCACTACAGCGCACACCCGCTTTGCCACTCCATCTACTAGCACCGTTTTACCTACGGCATCATCGCTATTAAATATTTTCTTAGCAAAACTGCTTGTCACTATTACCTTGCTGGAAGCGGAAACTATATCATCTCTGCTAAAAGGCTTACCTGATATAAATTCAAAATCGAACACATTCCAATACCCATCATCAACTTTCAACTGCGTGCCTTTTACCGACCCTTTCAGCTTATCGGTTTCTACTTGCACTTCTCTCGCTGGAACTATACCAGAAATATACTCCAAATGCGGCATATCTCTCATCAGCTCCACCCATTTATAATTAGCACGTGCTGTTCTTGTATTCCTATTAAGCGTATCACGTGTAGTTTGCCTTATTGTTTTTATTACAAATGTCCTATCACGATTATACTCTGGATAAAGCGGAGCTGCCTTAATATATAATATTATTATCAATATCATAGCAAGCCCAACTGATAACGCTGTTCCAGCAATGTAAATGCCTGAATACAGCTTGTTCTGCCTCAACAGTGTCCATGCCTGACGTATGTATAATCCTATCTTATTCATTATTTCACTTATTTATAGGCATTGATAATATTCATGCCGATTTATCGACTTCGTTGTTCACTCTCAACAAACCTGGCGACCATCGAAGAATCGAACTATACGATCGGTCAACTTAGCTTGCTCCTCATTGTGAGTAACCATAACGATAGTTCTACCGTCCTCCTTGTTTAACTGATGCAATATACCCATTACCTCTGCACCCATTTTGGAGTCTAGATTACCAGTAGGTTCGTCAGTGAGTATAATCTCTGGCTCGCCTATTATAGCACGAGCTATTGCCACACGCTGACATTGACCGCCCGAAAGCTGTGAAGGCATGTGACGCATACGATGACTCAACCCCACCCTTTCCAATACGGCTTTAGCCTTTGCCACCGACTCACTATGAGAAACTCCACGATAAATCAATGGCAATTGAACATTATCAAGCACATTAAGCGACGGTATCAAATGGAACGACTGGAACACGAATCCCAATGTCGCATTACGGAACTTCGCCAATTCGCTGTCCTTCATCTTTGTATCAATCTTCTTGCCGTTTATTTCTATAGTTCCGCTTGTAGGAGCATCAAGCAAGCCTATTATGTTCAACAATGTTGACTTTCCGCAACCCGATGGTCCCATTATGCTCAAAAACTCACCTTTCTCTACTAGCAAATTAACATTTTCTAGTGCTTGTGTTTCAATCTCATCAGTGTGGTAAACCTTGTTTATACCAGTCAATTTAATCATTTCCATAATGTTGTTTATTTTAATTTGTTATTAATATTTTAATTTTCACTCGTCACGCAAAGCATCAGCTGGAAGCTCTTGCGACACCTTTAGCACTGGAACTATTGTTCCTACTAATGCCGTTGCTGTTATCACCAGCCAAGTTATAGCCGAAATCACAGCATAATGCTTCAATGGATTGTTTTGCCAATACTCAGGATTATAATTCCTTATGGTCATGCCACCCAATGGTTGCGCAAAAAATCCGTTATTGTATACATAATACCCCATAAGCAACAGCACCATTACAAATGCTATTGAAACCAGCATCATTGTTTCCGTTACAAATTGTGCTGAAATCTGGGTTGTTGAAGCACCTATACTACGCATCACGCCTATCTCCTGCCTACGGTTTTTAGCTTTAACCCAAAAAGTTCCTATAGTTCCTAAAAGCACGCACAACAAGCCGAACGAAGCTAATAATATATTTCTCCTTATTACATTAAACACACCGCTCACCTCGCCAAAATCATCGGAAATCTTATCCATTGCTATAAGCCCTTTGCAATAATAATTACCTGCTCTAGCGGCATTATTTTCAAAATTTCGCATGAAATCTGCCTTATCAGCCGAACTTTTCAACTTCACTATAAGATTGTAATAATTATTCATCTCAGTCGTAGGTTCTAGATTTGGTTTCACGTATACGACCATATACTCTGGTTGGTCATAGTCCCTAAATTTATAAGAAGCAAAAACTCCAGCTATCTCTGCTTGATACAAAGTAGAACCATTATTAACCCATACTTCTTTACCTTGTACACTCTCGTCTACTGAAATAGCTTTCGCCATATCTTCCGACACATAAATCTGTCCGTTAACTCCAGCATTTGTGTCTACCGACAAGACTTCACCAGTCCTCGCATCCTTTAGACCATAAGTTCGCAGCATATCACCCTTTCCTTCTTGATAGAATACGTATCGTATACCTAAAATATATTTGCCAGACATGACATCAGTACTATCCCGATACAAGAATGTACCCATAACACCTCGACTATTAGGATAATTCTGAGAGCCTGTCACAGCATAACAATCAATTTCGGGCATAGATACTATTTGATTTACGATTTGCTTATAATACTCACAGTTTAACGAATCGTTTTCAATTTCTGCATTAAATTCCAATTGTTTATCGGAATATTTTCTAATATCCACTAAGTATAGTTCTTGGGTGTCACGCCCTGAATCCATTACAAGCGTTCCTAGAAAAACGCACAACGGATCCAGCACAACCCATAACAACAAGCCAGCAAACATCAGTTCAAAGAATATCCAAGCATTATTCCTACGCTCGTACCACAATCGGTTGAATATAATCCTAAACATAACTCCTCCTACTTTTTAGAATTTAAAGAATTAATAATCGAGCATCTCAATGCTAAAGCTGCAGGTATAATTGCCGACACGACATTCAACACGACACAAAATAACAATGTACAGCAGAACACGGGCAGATTAAACAACATTCCAGTTGTGATATTGCCTGATAATACAGGAGGTTTACTATTGCTTTCACTTAAAATTGAGGTTATCCAACTATCAGCTGACACAACAATGATAAAACATAATATCAAGCCCAAAACGCCACCAATAAACGTCAATAGCAAATTTTCCCAAAACACTTGAGAAAGCAACATAGAATTAGTTGCCCCGTAAGATTTCCTTATCCCCAGTTCAGATCTACGGTCACTCATTTTTGATGAAATTAATCCGCTCAAATTCATAGCTGGTATTATCAACAATGCTAACAATATATATATTAATCCATCCGCAATGCCAGAAATATATGATCCGCTAAATATAGCCTCGCTCATCACAACAGGTCTATCGGGTATAATGTAATTATACACTTTATCTTGCTCGCTATACTTATTGATGTTATCCATAGCCTCCTCACACAAAGCATCCACAACTCCGCTTGATTTAGCCGTAAGCAGTACTGTGATGTCACCCATCAATCCGTTTGAGCCTACAGCATTCAAATCGTCTTCATTATCAAAAGGCAACCACATATCACTCGTCACATACGACGACATTGAAGCTGGAACATCTTTCACCACACCGCACACCACGTATGGAATATTGTCCACATTCACAGTCTTACCGACCACCCTATCGGTAGCAAATAGTTGCTTTGCCAAACTTTGTGACAAAACAAGTGTTTTTGAAAATGACGTAACATCATTTTGATTGAAAGGCTTACCACTTAAAAACTCAAATCCGAAAACGCTCCAATATCCGCCATCAACACCTAGTGGCGTACATTCTACCTCAGTTTTAGTATTAGGATTCATGACAATTTTAGGCTTATCCATAAATCCGTTATATTTTTTCACTGCACATGCACTTTCCAGATGTGAAAGCCCTTTCATCATCTTCAGCATATAGTAAGATGCACGATTACCCCACACGTCTTTCTTGTTTGTCGTGTCTTTTGGCACACGAAAAACTTCTGAAATCACCAAGGTTCTATCTCTATTGTATTCTGGATATATAGATGCGATGTTTACATAAAGCACAATGAACAATGTCATAGCAAGTGCTATAGATAGCCCAGTTCCAGCTATATATATACCCGAGAATAAACGATTTTGCCTTATAATCGTCCAAGACTGCAATATATATAATCTTACCAAACCCATTTTGCCCATTGTTTTTATTTATTCGTCACGCAAAGCATCGGCAGGAAGCTCCTGTGATGCCTTTACCACTGGTATCACAGTCCCTATAATTGATGTAACAAGCATTATAAGATATGTAACTGCCGAAACAACGACAAAACGTAGAATGTCATTATTTTGCCAATATTGCGGATCTAACTTCTCAAAATTAGTCCTTACACGAGTGAAAAATCCCTCTTTATACACATAGATACCAATAAGTACAAGCACTATAGCAAAAGCTATTGTAACCATATTCAACGATTCTGCCAAGAACTGCTCAACTATCTTTCTTTTTGATGCACCGATACTACGCATCACCCCTATTTCTTGCCTACGAGCCTCGGTTGTAATCCAGAATGTTCCCACCATGCCTAAGAATACGCATAACACGCCAAATATAACGAATATAGTGTTTTTACGGAACTCGTTATGCACTCCCGATTGTTCATTATACTCATAATTCATGCTTACATAAGAATCAATACCGGAACAATAAAAATTACCAGCTTTAAGAGTAGGCTTAACCTCAGTATTAAATCTATCAACAAATTCTTTCTCATTCACACCATCCTTCAACTTCAAGAAAAGGTTAACCTTATAAACCGATTTTCCTTTTAAGCCGTTTACAACATGAATAACATGCTTGACTGGTTGCATCATTTCTCTGAATTTATAAGTTTTGAACACACCGCCTATTTCATAATCATTTATATCATCTATAGTACCAGTCCATATAGTTTTACCTACAATATCGGCAGTACCGTATAACGAAAGAGCTAAATCCTCCGACACATATACGAGTTGTCGCACAGCTGCATCTTTATCTATCGTCATCGGCTTATTTGTCAACGCATTCATAAATCCGAAAGTCTTGAACATATCACTGCCCGCCTCCTGATAAGTATAATTAACTACATGTAACTCGCTTTTTGCCTCTCTTATATTAGCACTATCTTTCAATGCGAAATCACTCATATTATTGCCACTATTAGGATAATCCCACATAAATGCATAATCTGCGATTTCTGGCATGTTAGCAAGCGTTGTATATAAATGCCTATAATGCTCTTTACACAATTCAGCACTATCAATAGAGGCATTATATCTAATGCTATTCTCACCGTATTTCTTTATACTCACCTTGTATACTCCTTTGTCATCCCACCCCTTAGGTAGCGACTTATCGGCATAATTGACACATAAAGGATCTAGTATCGACCACAAGAATATTCCGGCTATAATCAGTTCCAAGAAAATCCAAACGTTTTGTTTACGCTGGTTCCATAATTGTTTCAAAATCAATCTTAACATAGCTGATATTATTTTTTTAGGTTTAACGAATTAATAATTGTTTGGCGTAATGCCACAACTGCCGGTATAATAGCTGAAACAATGTTTAAAATAAAGCATATCAAAAGTGTGAACATGAACACTTGCCAATTGAAAAGCATTGCCGGCGATAATTTTCCGCTCGTCAACGTTACATTATAATCTACGGCTGTATTGAACAAAGCAATCATCCACTCCTGGGTTGTAAACACCACAAGCAAACATAAAACCAACCCAACAACACCGCCTATCGTGGTCAACAACATATTTTCCCATAGCACTTGAGATAGCAACATGCCGTTTGTCGCTCCATAGGTTTTGCGTATACCCAATTCAGGTAAGCGCTTATTCATCTTCGACGAAATGAGTCCGCTAAGGTTCAAAGCAGGTATGAATATAAGGGCTAGCAATATATACAAAAGTTTATTAGACATTTCTAGACCATTCTCGGTCATAGTCTTAAAAATATTATTTATATACAAATCCGGACCAAACTTAACACTATGCTCATATTTTTTATCTTGCTGGCTGAAACGCTTGAACACATCATTTATTTCGGCTTTTAGTTCATCTACGTCATTGTTGCTCTTAGCCACCAACAACAATTTTAAATCACCCATCAAAGACTCCGTGTTATTCACATATTCTTGATTAGGAGCTACTGAATATGGCAGCCATATATCAGATGTCGTATAGTTAGACATTGCCGACGGTACGTCTTTTACTACTCCGCACACCTTATATTCTACGCCATTTATATGTAACAGTTTACCGACAACATCATCGGAAGCATATATAAGTTTCGCAAAACTTTGCGATAACACAGCTACTCTCGTGAACGATTCAAAATCGACTTTATAGAACGGCTTCCCATGTAGAAAATTAAAATCGAACACTCTCCAATATCCATCATCTACATAAAGCGGAAACGCTGGATATTGTTCTTGAGAACCTGCCACTTCAATATAGCTTTCAGAACCCGCCTCATAATAATTCTGCGTAGATGCTCCTATCTCCTCTAGATGAGGTAAGTTTTCCAACATCTTCAATAAATTGTAAGATGCTAAACGATTCATACTCTCTATTCTACCTCCTGTAGTATCTCTCAATGCCTTCTGCACGTAAACGACTTCTAGCGTGCGATCACGCTTATATTCAGGATAAAGCGGAGCCGTTTTCACATATATCACAATAAATAAGGTCATTATCAAGGCTATAGATAATCCGGTTCCTAGCACATAAATAGCTGAAAACAATTTATTTTGTTTAGCTATTGCCCATGACTGACGTATGTACAATTTTATATTTCTCATTTTTTGTTATGTTTTTTGTTATGTTATTTGAACCCTACAGTCTTATTAGACTTGAAACGTTTCATGTCACTTATCACAACTTGATCTCCTTCTTTCAAGCCACTCACCACTTCCACATAATCATAGCTGCTCTCGCCAAGCTCTACTACACGTTTAACAAGTTCGTCGTTTTCTTCCACAAACAAGCTATATTCGCCAGCACCCACATAAAAAGATGAATTTGGCAATCTAAGTACATTTTCTTTTATAGAATTCACTACAAATATATCGGCTCTCAAACCAGAGCGTAAACGCTTATGGTTATCATCTTTAAGCATCACAGTAAAGTGTATCACTCCGTTTTTGCTTAACGGATTAACACTTCCCACCGTTCCTTCCATATTCTCATTTCCAATCTTCACTATCACTTTTCCACCAGCCTGTACATACTCGCCGTAGGCATCAGCTATAGTTCCGTCTACCCTGAAATGACTCAAATCGCTCACTACGGCAATCTTACTGCCTTGGCTCACTTGCGCTCCCACTTCATCTACAATCTCTGTTATTATTGCCTTCCTTGGTGAACGTATTTGGGCATCTTCCAATGTACGCTTAATTTCAGCCAAATTGCGGCTAGCCACATTTATAACAAGCTGTTTTTCCCTTTCATCGGCAGCTTTCATTTTTCGCTCGTTTACCAACTGTTGGCGCAACTGCTCTAATTCCAGTCGACTTGTGTTGCATGAGAACTCCACCTCTTTCACCTTATCATGCGTTCCTGAGCCCAAGCTGTCAAGATAACGTTCGTTTCTCAACTCTGCTTCTAGGCGGTCAAGCTTCATTGCCGCAACTTTAACTTTCATAGCCAAATCATCAAGATAAGTCTTATTGCTTATCTTTAACCGTTCAAACTCGCTATAACGCATTTTTAACTGGTCTGCCTCACGCTGATAGTCATCTTCGGCACTTTGCAAGTCCAAACGTAGCAACGGAGTTCCTTCATCCACCGCATCACCGCTATGATGATATATTTCTTTTATCTGAGAATTTATAGGGCAAGTTATCATTTCTTGTTTTGAAGGAACTACAGTTCCAGAGCCAGTCAAACTAGGTTCTATATCACCACGCCCAACGATGGCTATATTTATATCGCTTCTTTTCACCTCGGCTTGCGAAAGATCAAATATGAATGCTACAATTGCTACACACACAGCCACAGCTATGGCTATACGCAATATCATCTTATTCCTACGTTTCTGTTTTTCTTCTTTCGATATTTCTCTGTCCATAAATAATACAAATATTGTTTTTGCATTATTATAGAACATATACCGTGCCAAAATCATAAACCACTGATTAGCAAGGTATAGCATTTTCAAGAAGTGTCCATTTTCGGACAGTATGTCCATTTTTATGAACACTATGAGAATCTTATAGAGAAGCGTGTTATACCATCATCGCCAGTACGTAATGAGAATTGGCAATTATGCTTCATTAACACCTCACGGATAAAAATTAATCCCAATCCTTGTCCGTTAGGCTTAGTAGAAAAGAATGGAGTGAACAATTTATCGGCAGTTTCAGAGCTAATTCCCTTGCCATTATCAGCAATTTCTATAGTGGGTGACGGTATCTTTTTTGTGGTTATTACAATCTTTCCGCTACGCCCTATACTTTCTACGCTATTCTTAATGATATTTACAAGTACATGCTCTATAAGAACTGAATCTATAGAGATAGGAAGTTCTCCATTATATAACTTCATTTCTATGTTTATATCAAAATTGCCGCACAAGTTTTCCATTACGGTTTTACATCGATTTGCACACACGTTCAAGTCTTCTGTATTCAACACAGGTTCTGGAATCTTCACAACCTCAGCAAATCGTGTTATAAAATTGCTCATACCGTAACAGCGTTCTATACACATCTGCATAACCTCTTGCAAATCGGAAGTATCGTCGATTGAGTCAAGAGCATCTTTCAATGAATCTAATGAAGAGGCAACTCCCGCGACACTATTATTAACCTCATGAGCTATCATGCGTATCACTTTCTCGTATGCTTTCTTTTCGGCTTTCATCACCTCTGTCGTCAAGCTCTCTATCAATATAAACGGATGATAAAACCCCCTATCTACAAATGACAAACGTGAACAACGATAGATCATAGCATCGCCAACACGCACCGTTTCTGTAGAGCCTTGAGTCAACTCACAAAGCCTCTCAGCCAGCGGAGATGGCAAATTCTTCAGGTGCTTTCCTAATGCATCGTCCTCATTCTCGCACGAAAGAAATCCTATTGCCGACGAATTAATAGAGCTAATCTCACCATCGAAGTTCAGTATCACTACCCCCATAGGAGATTTTTTTATAATTAACTCCAAAAAGAAATTTTGCTCATGCACACGCAAACGCTCGGTCTTCAATTGAGCCATCATCCTATTGAACAAATCCACTATGCGATCGGCATCATGCTGATTCACAGGCGACAAACGGCTTCCAAAATCTTGTTCTTTCAGAAGTTCGACTCCATTGACAACTATATTCAACGTTTTAAGCACTTTAACATAGAAATATATCATGAAGCACACGCACAAGAACAAAAAGCCCTCGGCATAATAAAGCATGTCGCTATCTAACTTTGCCGAAATAGCTATCAACATGCCACCTGCCAAAAGCAATAACACCACCAGAATGATAAATAAAGTCCTTAACCTCATCTCACGCCTATATTTCTATGTGATAGTGCAAAGATAAGGCTATTTTATTGATTTATATTAGCCGTTTTTTATTAATTTTGCACTCACAAAAAAAGAAGCATAATCAATGGAAATTACATTCCTACTCATAGTAGAAATAATTGGCACTTTAGCATTTGCTATAAGCGGTATAAGGCTTGCTGCCGTAAAGCATTTCGATTGGTTCGGGGCATATATAGTAGGATTAGTCACTGCCATAGGTGGCGGTACTATACGTGATCTGTTCCTTAGCACTACCCCTTTCTGGATGCTCAATTACTGGTATCTTATAGTTACCGCTATTGCCTTGGGGTTGGTAATTATATTTAAAAAATATCTGGTAAGGCTAGACCACACGGTATTTATTTTCGATACCATAGGACTCGCTTTATTTGTCGTTATCGGAATGCAAAAATCTCTTGATTTCGGTTTTCCTATGTGGGTGGCGATTATCATGGGTACAATCACCGGGGCTTTCGGAGGTGTACTGCGTGACATTCTCATTAACGAGGAGCCTCTTATCTTCCGAAAAGAGGTGTATGCGACAGCTTGCATCGCTGGCGGGCTTATATATTGGATAATATATTGTATGAACGGTTCAACCGTGCTACAGCAAGTGGCATGCGCGAGTATCATCATAGTTGTGCGTATCCTTTCCGTCATCTATAATTGGAGATTGCCTATTTTAGGCAACGAGAACAAGGACAAAACATCATAACAGCATTTATGGCTAAAAAAATAGAATCTAAAACTGCGCTATCCTGCCTACTGGCAGTAATTAACGCTCTCATTATATTGCCTATCATCGACAGGCTTGGCATCGGGTATGTCAATGCTCTCTCTATAACTATTTTGTCAATAGGAGTTTTCCTAATTGATAGCCGTAGAGGCAACCTCAATCGTTCGTTCTTATCATCGCTAGTTTTCATGGCTACTGCTCTCACTTTAGACAACGCATACAAAGATACGTTCGTAATATTACCCATGCTGACTCAAATATTCGGTATATTACTTATCATAGGCTTATTCTTTTTAACTCCATTCATCGTGAATTGGATGTTGAAACATTTCCAGAGGCATCCAGAGGCATTGCTGATAACCGGACGTATTATCGCTACAGTCGCAGCCGGTGGAGCAGTCTTATTTATCCTGCTTAAGTCTGGATTAACGTTAAATATTGAGCCTTATGTTATAAGTATAACTCAAGGATGGACATTCTGGTCGCTATTTGTAACAGCATGGATCTTCATCCAACTATACCAAATATGGCGTAACAAAAGGGATTTAACCGCCAATCACCGTTTTCTTTATAATGCTGTGGCACTATACTTATTATCGCTGATTATATACATCGGATATATCCGTGATGCAATAATAATCCAAAATTTATAATATATTCTTGGGGGTTAACCCCATTTCAGCTGCTTTGGCAAGCATATAGGCGTATGCTTCATCATGATTATTACCTATTTCACCATCCAATATGGCATTCTTTATTTTTTCTTTCAGCAAGCCTATTTCACGGCATGGTTCAAGACCGAAAACACGCATTATCTCCAAACCATCAACTGGCGGCTGGAAATTGCGGATTCGGTCTTTTTCCTCAATTTCTTTCATCTTTTCTCTTACAAGCATGAAATTGTCAAGGAAACGTTTCACCTTTTCTTGATTCTTCGATGTTATATCAGCCTCGCACAAAGTCATTAAATCATCTATATCGTCACCAGCATCAAATATCATCCTACGCACAGCAGAATCAGTGACAGTGTCCTCCACAAGCGCAATGGGACGCATGTGCAATTCAACTAATTTCTGCACATATTTCATTTTAGCGTCCATCGGCATTTTCATCTTCTTGAAAATGCGAGGTATCATCTTAGAACCTATATAGTTATGATTATGAAAAGTCCAACCTAAGTTCTTATCATATTGCTTAGTGACAGGTTTTGCTATATCATGAAACAAGGCAGCCCAGCGCAACCACACATAATTGCTTTTTTCGGCTACATTATCCAGTACTTGAAGCGTATGCTCGAAATTGTCTTTATGACCTCTGCCGTTCATCACTTCCACTCCGCTCAACGCCACCAATTCTGGCATTATCAGTTCTAGCAGACCACTTTCTTTAAGCAAATAAAAACCTCGTGACGGTTTAGCCGACTTCATTATCTTCATCAATTCATCGACTATACGTTCACGTGTAATAATCTTTATTCTTTCCTTGTTGCGTGCTATCGCTTGGAATGTTTCGGGATAAATATCAAAACCCAGCTGAGTGGCAAACCGTATTGCCCGCATCATACGCAACGGGTCGTCAGAAAACGTTATATCAGGGTCTAATGGGGTACGTATAATCTTACGCTCCATGTCGCCTATGCCATCGAAAGGATCAAGCAACATACCATAATTATCCTTGTTGACACAAATCGCCATCGCATTCACCGTGAAGTCACGACGACGCTGGTCATCGGCTAACGTTCCATCTTCAACAATAGGATTACGGCTATCATGCGTATATGATTCCTTGCGCGCACCCACAAACTCTAATTCCAATCCATGAGATTTAACTTGAGCTGTACCATAGGTACGGAACACGGCTAGCGATGTGTGACGACCAAATTTCCTTGCAACCTCTTCAGCTACCTCGATTCCACTACCAAGTGTTACAAAATCTATGTCTTTTGACGGTCGAGACAATAGAATATCACGAACATATCCTCCCACCACATAACATTCTCGTCCCATACTATCGGCTACCTTGCCTACGGTGTGAAACACCGTAGCCGATAAATGCTCTGCTATACGCTTTTCTATCTCACTCTTTACCATTCCTCTTATAAACAGCTTAATAAAGTTCTGTTATCTCCTCAGGAAAATTCGTTATGCACACTAGTCCTTTCGTAGTGACCACATAGGTGCTTTCTATTCCCACCGCACCCACATGTGGAATCACATATTTAGGTTCTAGGGCAATCACATTGCCCTCTTCTAAGACTTCTCGGCTACGAGGAGCCAAGACTGGAGCCTCATTCACCTCTATACCAACTCCATGACCTATATAGCCAGCTTGCTGCTTGTGTCCCATAAAATAAGACTCAAGACCAGCCTCCTTGGTCATCTCCATAGCAATCTCATACAATCGGCTGGCAGGAACACCAGGCTTAGCCTCAACAACCAGCCTATGATGTATCGCTCTTGACAATTCATGAGCCTTTAGTGCCAGCTCATCAAGATGACCAACATAGAAACAACGTGTCATATCGGTCATATAGCCGTTGAAATTACCGCACATATCCACCATCACGGTCATTCCTGGTTTTATAGTTGTCCCATTGCATCCTACAGGCAAAGATTCGTCGAGTCCAGCACCACCCATAGCAAAATCGTAAGGGGAAGGAGCATCTGCGTTATCTCCACACATCACATTACCCATGAAAAGTTCCATACTCTCACCATGAATACGGAAAATGCCAAGAGAACCATCTAGACGTAACTGACGTTCTATCTCAATTTGCAATTCTATATCGGTCATGCCTTCACGATACATCTTATGAATATGCTTATATGCCTCATCGTGATGCACACCGCTCTCTTTTAGTTTTGAAATCTCATACTCAGTTTTCACTGAACGTAACCTGCGTAAAATAGAAGAAGCATCAACCACTTCACTGCTTGCAAATACCTTGCACAAACGATTATAATCATTCACAGTCAAGCTATCAAGTTCTAATGCTATTTTTGCAGGCTTTTGTGCCAATAGCTCAACTATCTGCTCTGGCTTGCGTATATATTTTACATTATTTCCATCAAGCCCAACGGGACGCTTTACGAAATACGTAACGCCTCCACAAGAATCAATATATGTATACCCGCTATACACCCTTCCTGATGTATAGTATAGATTGGCATTACTGCTCACCAACATTGCATCATAGCCACTAGACTTCAAAACGTCACTGATACGGCTCACACGCAACTGAATCTCTTTCTCTAAAAATGGTAAAATCATATAATCACTCCTTTCTTTATTTATAACAATTATAGGGCATTTAGTACTTTACTCGTTCACTGGCATTATTGTGACACCTACTCGGCACACGCTCTTCAACGTGTCTTCCTCCATACCTTGCCACAATATTATTTTATCAAAAAGTCCCGCTTGAACATTGTCCAGCACATTGACCTCATGCTGATAAGCCACTCCAAACCCGCAGCTCCTCTTATTTCCATCAGCATCGGCAAATGTGCAATCGGCAATTTTCCTCAACACAACAGAATCATTCTTGACAAAATCGGCTACAACGCTTATATTTCTATACTGATAGCTATACTCATAACATATCGCTATCTTCACATCATATATAGCAGCCGTATCTCCGAATTGAGGTATATACACACATGGATCGGCTTTAATCCATCCTATTTCGGGGATTTCTTTAAATTCACTATACGAAGAATGCTTAGGAGAACATGCTCCTAAGCATAATAAAGTCAATACTAAGAAAAGGTTGCACTTATAGCAATCTATACATACCGACTTATTAATCAGTATTTTTGGCAGTATGCTTTTCACCACCTTTTTCATTATTTTGAACGTCGTTTTGTCTGTTTCTAGGCTCACCATGACGTTGTTGTCCATTTTCCCCACGTTGACGGTTTCTATTATTGTTACGTGGGCGGCGCTGTTCATCATTTACCGCATTACCATCCTCGCCACGCCTTCTAGGCTGTTTTTGTTGAGTTTTATCCTCTGCATTAGCCTGACGGTTACGTTGGTCGTTATTGTTTCTCGCTCCACCACCGCCGTTGTTACGGTTCTTGTTTTTCTTCTTTTTAGCTTTATCAAAACGTGTTACGCTCTCTTGCTCAATAATATCACCAAACATTTTCATCTCTTGCTGGCGCTCTTTCGAATCAATGTTCAACTTATCAGGTTTAACACCGTTCTTATTCAAAGCTATCACCTCAAACACACGGTCGGCAGTCAACGTAACCAAGTTGGCAGGAACATTTCTATCGGTTGAATAAGTTATCTCACGTTTGAGCGTATCCGATTTGAATTGGTAATAATTACTGTCTTTCGTTTCAAGCACGACATTCTTTTCTGGCATCTGTTTTACAGCCTCCACATAAGAATCTATCTCAAAATTCAGACAGCATTTCAACTTAGCACATTGTCCCGCCAATTTCTGCGGGTTCAACGATATATCTTGATAACGTGCTGCACTAGTGGCAACCGACACGAAATTTGACATCCAGCTAGAGCAACACAATGGACGACCGCATGGTCCGATACCTCCTATACGTCCGGCTTCTTGTCTTGCACCTATCTGCTTCATCTCGATTCGCACTTTGAACACATCAGCCAAGACCTTAATCAATTGACGGAAATCGACACGCTCATCTGCTATATAATAGAAAATAGCCTTGTTGCCGTCGCCTTGATACTCTACATCGCCTATTTTCATATTCAACTTCAAGTCCTCGGCTATCTTGCGTGAGCGAATCATCGTATCCACTTCTTTTGCCTTTGCCTCTTCAAAGCGTTCCAAATCGCTTTGCTTAGCCTTACGGAACACTCTCAATATCTCCAAATCGGGACGTAAATTGGCTCGCTTCATCTGAAGTTTTACCAATTTGCCAGTCAAAGACACTCTGCCTATATCATGACCGGGATTCGCCTCAACAGCTACCAAATCTCCCACTTGAAGAGGAATGTGCGAACTATTCTTATAAAAGCCCTTACGAGTGTTCTTAAATTGCACTTCTACAATTTCGAAGTCATTATATCCCCCTGGAATATCCTCCAGCCAATTGTAGCAATGCAACCTGCTACGGAGTTCTGATTTACAACCGCTTCCGCAACATGAGTTTGTGTTTTGTTCGCAACACTCTAATTTCTTTTCTGAGTCATTGCTTGATTCCATAACTACAGCTATTATTTAGCAAAGCTGACTGCACGGGTTTCACGAATCACAGTAATTCTCACTTGACCCGGATAAGTCATCTCATCTTGTATCTTCTTAGCTATTTCAGCCGATAGTTTCTCTGTTTGGGCATCGTCAATCTTGTCGGCTCCAACGATTACACGCAACTCACGACCTGCCTGTATAGCATAAGTCTTGATTACGCCAGGATAAGAAAGTGCCAGTTGTTCCAAGTCGTTCAATCGCTTGATATAAGCCTCAACCACTTCACGGCGAGCTCCTGGGCGAGCTCCTGATATAGCATCACACACTTGCACTATAGGAGCGAATAGGCTTGTTGCCTCTTCTTCATCGTGGTGAGCTCCGATTGCGTTGCAAATATCTGGTTTTTCCTTATATTTCTCAGCCAATTTCATACCTAGCAATGCGTGTGGCAATTCAGGCTCTTCATCAGGTACTTTTCCTATATCATGCAATAGTCCCGCACGGCGTGCTTTCTTAGGATTCAAGCCAAGCTCCGATGCCATGATTGCACACAAGTTGGCTGTTTCACGAGAGTGCTGCAACAAGTTCTGACCATAGCTTGAACGATATTTCATCTTACCCACAAGACGTATCAATTCTGGATGCAAGCCATGAATACCCAAGTCTATAGCAGTACGCTTACCTGTTTCTATGATTTCTTCTTCAACTTGCTTTCTCACCTTAGCGACAACTTCCTCTATACGTGCAGGGTGTATACGACCATCGGCAACCAACTGGTGTAAAGCCAGGCGAGCAATCTCACGGCGAACTGGGTCAAAGCCTGAAAGCACGATTGCCTCCGGGGTGTCGTCAACTATGATTTCAATACCAGTAGCCGCTTCCAAAGCACGGATGTTACGACCTTCACGACCGATAATGCGTCCCTTTATCTCATCGCTGTCGATGTGGAACACTGTTACTGCATTTTCGATTGCGGTTTCAGTAGCCACTCGCTGTATTGTCTGCACCACGATACGTTTTGCTTCCTTGTTTGCGGTCAATTTAGCATCATCCATGATGTCGTTGATATATGAAGCTGCTGCTGTTTGAGCTTCGTCCTTCAACGATTCTACCAAACGTTCTTTAGCTTCTTCTGCCGACATTCCCGACACATGCTCTAGAGTCTCTTGAATGCTCTTTTGCATCTTGTCCAATTCAGCCTTCTTGCCGTCAATAGAGCTTAATTGATTCTCCAAATTAGCTTTCAACGCATCATTCTCATTCTTTTTACGTTGCAATTCCGATTGCTGTTGGTTCAATTGTAATTCCCTCTGCTTCAACTTAGCTTCAACCGACTGCACTTTTGACAATCTTTGGCTTGCTTGCTTCTCGGCTTCGGTCTTAATTGCCATCTCAACCTCTTTTGCTTCGATAATCTTGTTTTTCTTTATAACCTCTGCTTCTAGTTTAGCTTCCTCTATTATGCTTTTTCCACGAGCCTTGGTTATAATACGATTTATCACTAGCGCTCCAGCCACTCCTAAAATCAAGGCAGCTACTCCTATAAGCACTACTGGTACTATACCTACTGTCATTTTACTTTTAATTTTTAAATTTCTATATAAAAAATGCACTTCTCAATATGCTGGCACAAAACTGTGTCCACATATTAATAAGTGCAGGATTAACTATCTCGTAAATAGATTATTCTATGCGACAACTCATATCGCCAACAATCTTTTTTCTTTATGCTTCTTCTCGCTGAACGTTGTTCACGATTATATCGTTAAGACGTTGCTCAAATTCAGTTAATATTTCGTTCACCTCGTCATTACGCGAACTTGCCTCTACATAAAGCCGTGCAAACTGGAAAGCTATTCTAGCCATAACTTCTTCCGAAGACAAATTGCCAAACTTCGTCTTCCAAGCTCCCCATAGCTTGTTTACCGATTGTTCCGCTTTCCTATAAACTTCAATATCTGATCTCCGTATAGACAATGGCACATTTTTCACATCGCCTAGACTTATCCATATTTTTTGTTTATCTTCTTCAGCCATCGCTTCAAGTTAGTTGTGAGATGCATTTATCCACGTCCCGCACCAATTGGCTTATTATGGCTTTTCCTTCGGTAAGTTGCTCCCTTGTGGGTGCTATAGAGCGAGCCAATCTTAAATATTCATTATCTTGACGCAGCTTCTCAACCTCTTTAGTCAACTCCACTACGGTATCTTGCAACTTCCTTATTTCATGGTCTGCCTCTACTTTCTCTTTCTCTAGCACATGGTACTTTTCTATAAGCACATTCGACTTACTGAGAATACGTTCAAGCGTAGAATGCAAATCCGTTGCCATCTTCTAATCCAATTTTTTTACAAATGTAATATTTTTATCGCATTTCCCAACATTTTTCACCACGAAAAATGTAATCATCCTTGAATTTATCACATTTTCCCTAAAACGGTTTCCTGTATTTGTCGTCTGTATTATCTTCAAGGATGCTTAGATAGCTCTGATAGCGTGACTGGCTTATGTAATGGTTCTCTACCGCATCAAGCACAGCACAACCCGGCTCGTGCGTGTGTGTACAATCATTGTATCGGCAATCTGCCGATATCTTAAAGATTTCCTTAAAATAATGCGCAACTTCCGACTTGTCAAAATCAATCGTGCCGAATCCCTTCACCCCAGGAGTATCAATCACGCTTCCGCCGTCTGGCAGTTCGAACATTTCGGAGAACGTCGTGGTGTGCATTCCCGTATGATGGCTTGCCGACACATCCCCTGTCTTCAGATTCAGTCCCGGTAATATTAAATTAATTATCGATGACTTGCCCACGCCCGAATTTCCAGAAAGTAACGTCACTTTCCCACATAACAGATCTTTCAACTCGTCTAATCCATCACCGTTGATTGCACTCATGCCGACAACCTTATAACCAATGGTTTCATACAAGTTTTTCACACCCTCAAAATATTCCCGTTCGTCATCATCGGTGAGCAAATCCGCTTTATTGATCACAATAACCACCGGCACATTGTACGCCTCGGCTGTAGCCAAAAATCTATCAATAAAGGTAGTATTAGTCACAGGCTCTTTTAACGTGACTATGAGCAACGCTTGATCTATGTTAGACGCAAGAATTTGCGACTCTTTTGACAGATTCGACGCTTTGCGAATTATATAATTCTTTCTAGGCTCAATGCTCACTATATAAGAAGCTCCGTCTTTCACAGCCACGTCAACCACATCGCCCACTGCCACAGGATTGGTTGTACGAATCCCTTTCAAGCGGAAATTACCCTTTATTTTGCAATTCAGCATCTCGCCGTCAACACTCTTGACCACGTACCAACTGCCCGTATTTTTCACCACTAAACCTTTCATCGCCCACAAAGATACAAAAAACTCGCAACTTCACGCCATTGCATCGTAGCATCATTTCTTATGAAGCTGTTTTAACCGTTATTTTATGCACAGCTCCACACTATAAAAAAAGCTGAGAGCAAGATTTCGCACCTCACTCCCGCCTAAAACACGTTCATTATAACACCACTTTCGTAGTTTTCCCGCCTTGCTTCTTGATGAATACTCCATTATCCG
>CAZSHA010000004.1:0-68294 GCA_964606575.1 uncultured Muribaculaceae bacterium
ACTATATTTCAATAATTTCAAAGGACAATTTCAGATTTTAATGGGACAGTAGTGTTCTGCTATACAAATTAAAGAGTCATTTGTTTCATCAATATAATTCTTATCCAGTGCTATAGATAGCAATAAAGCATAGTATGCTGAATGATATTTATCTGTTAGTTCTTCTTGCGGGATTTGTTTAAGCAAGTTTAGAGCAGAATCGGGAGTTGTTTCGAGAGTGGCTTCGACTTCGTTTAGACGCTGTTCTGTGTAATTTTTAGAACAACTGACCCCAATAAAAGTAAATAAAATAAATATTATCGTTGAATATTTCATCTGAAAGGAATTGAATTGTGTACATCTATAATTTCACCACAAAGATAATAATTTATGAGCGAAGAAAAGAAACCCAAGAAGAACTAAAGCCAATCTAATAGAATGCATAAATAATGCGGCAGAGGAACAGATTAAAAAAGATGGGTTCTCTAAGGTTCTGGTAACAGACATAATAAAACGAGCGAAAATAGAACCTGTTGTGTTTTATAATAGATACAACAGCCTAGAAACTTTTTTGAGTGAGTTTGTGAAGAATTATGATTATTGGTTTAGTGATGTACTGAAGAACTTGAGGCATCCCATAATGAGCAAAGAAGGTATGTCCGAAATATTCCAGCAGCTATTATTAGAGCTGAACAAAGATTCTATTATGTTAGAATTGATTCGCTGGGAAGTCGCTTGTGGAAACAGCACAACGACAAGGACTGCAATGCTGAGAGAAATCCACATATCCCCATTGGTAAAAGATTTTGAAATTGTGTTTCACGATAAAGGTGTAGATGTTGCTGCATTAACTGCATTGATTATCGGTGGAGTGTACTATTTGTCACTTCATAAAGATCGAAGCCCTTTTAGCGGCATTGACATAAATACCACAGAGGGGCAATCTCGTATTTTAAAAGCAATAAATTATTTCATAGAAAAAATCTACGAAGAAAACAAATTGAATGAAGACAGAAAACTTATAGCTTATCGACTAAAAGAAGCAGGTGTAGGTGAAGATGTCATCGATCGGTGCGTTTGGGGGAGAAAAGTATAAATAGAGGAAGTAGTGCAATGTGACTTGTAAATTGTGGTATATTGGTGAAAAATTATTAATTTTGTAGTCTAATTAAAATTAAATAGTAATAATGGGATTCTTCAGCAAGCTATTCTCTAAAGAGAAAAAAGAAACTTTGGATAAGGGATTGTCAAAAACCAAAGAGGGATTTTTTGACAAGATTAAACGTGCCGTAGCAGGAAAATCGAAAATAGACGATGATGTGCTAGACAACTTGGAAGAGGTTTTTATAACTTCTGATGTCGGTGTTGATACAACATTGAAGATTCTGGATAGAATCCAAGAGCGTGTGGCTCGTGACAAGTATGTTGATTCTGTTGAATTGAATGACTTGCTTTGCGAGGAGATTACTGAGCTTCTTGCCGAAAATAATATTGAGAATGGTGAAGATTTCGTTGTTCCTACTGATAAACGTCCGTATGTAATAATGGTAGTGGGCGTAAACGGAGTAGGCAAGACCACTACGATAGGCAAACTTGCTTATCAGTTCAAGAAAGCCGGAAACAAGGTGGTGTTAGGAGCTGCCGACACTTTCCGTGCCGCTGCGGTTGAGCAACTTGATATATGGGGTACGCGTGTAGGCGTGCCTGTTATCAAGCAGAAGATGGGTAGCGATCCAGCATCGGTGGCATACGACACAGTATCTTCAGCAAAGGCTAATAATGCTGATGTGGTTATTATTGATACGGCTGGTCGTCTTCATAATAAGAAAGGTTTGATGGACGAGCTTACCAAGATTAAGAATGTGATGCAAAAGGTTATTCCTGGTGCTCCTAATGAGGTGCTACTGGTGCTTGACGGCTCTACAGGACAGAATGCTTTTGAACAAGCGAAGCAGTTTGTTGCTGCTACCGAAGTCAATGAGCTTGCTATTACTAAACTTGACGGTACGGCTAAAGGCGGTGTCGTTATAGGAATCAGCGACCAGTTCAAGATTCCTGTGAAGTACATAGGCTTAGGCGAGGGCATGGAAGACTTGCAAGTGTTCCGCAAAGAAGAATTTGTGAAATCACTTTTCGGTAAATAAACAACAAGTATATTCAGAAAGACATAAAGGCTATTTATGTTTTTCTGTTTTTATGTAGATTCGTTAATTGTGTGTATGAAAAGGAATAGGATAGATGTGATAACGCTGGGTTGTTCTAAGAATCTAGTGGATTCAGAGCGATTGTTGAAGCGTTTCCAAGACTTAGGATATGAAGTGGCACATGATTCTGACAATGTGTGTGGCGAGGTGGTCGTGATAAACACTTGCGGATTCATAGGCGATGCTAAAGAGGAGTCAATTAACACTATATTGGAATATGTGGAGGCGAAGAAAGAGGGCAAGATAAACAGGCTATATGTTATGGGTTGCCTTTCTGAACGCTATTTAGCCGATTTGGAGGCTGAAATACCAGAAGTTGACAAATATTATGGCAAATTCGACTGGGATAGGCTGATAACCGATTTGCAGGCTTCGTTGCCTCCTACAAAGCCTTATGAGCGTGTCTTGACAACACCATCGCACTATGCCTATCTGAAAATATCGGAAGGATGTAACCGTTTCTGTGCATTCTGTGCTATACCGCTCATTACGGGTCGTCACACATCAATTCCTATGGAACAGTTGCTTGATGAGGTGCGTGATTTGGTTTCTAAGGGTGTGAAAGAGTTTAATGTGATAGCTCAAGATCTTTCTTCTTATGGACTAGACTTGTACGGCAAGATGATGCTTCCCGAATTGATTGACCATATGGCGCAAATCGATGGTGTTGAGTGGATTCGTTTGCATTATGCTTATCCTGCGCAGTTCCCTTATAATATCTTGCCTGTAATGGCAAAACATGCCAATGTTTGTAAATATCTTGACATTGCTTTGCAGCACATAAGTGATAAAGTATTGTCGAATATGCGTAGACACATCACCAAGGAAGAAACACTAGAACTTCTTGCGCGAATAAGGCGTGAAGTTCCGGGTATTCATATTCGCACCACTCTAATGGTTGGTTTCCCGGGTGAGGGCGAGAGTGAGTTTGAAGAACTTAAAGATTTTGTGCGTTCGGCTCGATTTGAGCGTATGGGTGCGTTTGCCTATTGTGAGGAGGAAGGTACTTATGCCGAAAAGAATTATGAGGACTCTGTCCCGCAAGATGTTAAAGAAGAACGTTTGGCTGAAATAATGGAGATGCAAGAAACTATATCTCTTGAGTGCAATGAGAGTAAAATAGGCAGTATTCAGCGTGTTATTGTTGATAGGGAAGAAGATGATTTCTATGTGGGACGCACGCAATACGACTCGCCAGATGTTGACCCAGAGGTGCTTATAAAGAAAACCAAGGCTTTGGAAGTAGGTAATTTCTATGATGTTATGGTGCAAGAGGCGTTGCCGTTTGAATTGATAGGGGAGGTTTGCAATGGCTAATATTCCTAATGATGTCATTATTCAGGCACTAGATAAGGCGATAAGCCACAGGTTACATTTCTTTTGCTACCGTTTGCCAGGAGAGCAGCAATTGCATTTCGGAGCACAGATAATAGAGCAACACACGCCTGTAGGTTTCTATATTCATCCTTTTTGTGAGGATATTAACACGCCTGTTAGTTATATTTCGGCACAGTTCGATGCTGTGAAGTTCTTGAAAGTGCCGTTATCTTCGTTGCCACGCACAAATTGCAGGCTTGTTATGGCTGAAACCACGTCTAAAGAAACTTACATGGCTCAAGCGGCTAGGTGTATCAGTGATTTGAAGGGCGGTAAATTCAAGAAAATAGTATTGTCTAGAACCATTTGCAATGAGTATGCCATAATCTCGTGGCGTAAGGTGTTCCAAAATCTGCTCGATAAGAATCCAGATGCTTTTGTTTTCGCTTTTCATTCTGAGGAAGCTGGCTTTTGGATGGGGGCATCGCCTGAGAAGTATTTGAGCTATCATCGTGATCGAGTGTCTACTATGGCTTTGGCTGGGACACGTATGGCTGGTAGTGCTGACGAGTGGAGCGACAAGGAAAGAGAAGAACAGAAGATTGTAGCCGATTATATTTGTGAGAAGTTTGATTTGGTTGGTATGAAATATGCAATGTCACCCACGTATACACGCAATGCAGGTACGGTTGAGCATATTTGTAACGATTTTGAGGGAATGGTAACAACACCTACGCAAGTCGACAAATTGCGTAATTTCTTGCATCCTACACCAGCTATTGCAGGAGTGCCAGCCAAGGAGGCTATAAAATATATAAAAGAGGTGGAGAAGCGTAGTCGCCGTTATTACGGAGGTTTTATCGGACCAGTGGATGCGTGGGGCAATTTTGATTTTTATGTAAATCTACGTTCCCTGGAATTTGATAGCGAGCGTTATTGTATATATGTAGGAGGTGGATTGACAGCCGATTCCGATCCTGAAAAAGAGTGGCAAGAAACCATCCACAAGGCAAAGACGCTACAACGATTCTTGTAAATGTTCCCACATAATGTGAACGTTGCATACGGTAACAAAAAAGCACTTGAAAAGTGCTTTTTTGTTAAAACTCGCTAGTGAAGTGGAAGCGGATTTTGGGAAAGTCGGATTGAGCCATTTGCAACACATAGCCCGAATCGGCTAGGAATACGTCACGCCCTTCCTTATCGATAGCCATATATTGATATTTACGCTTCTTGAAAGCTTCAAGTGCTTCCTTATCGTCGCTTTCTATCCAACATGCTTTATATAGGTGAATAGGTTCCCATCTACATTGTGCTCCATATTCATGTAACAAGCGGTATTGAATGACCTCAAATTGCAACTGACCAACTGTTCCTATAATCTTACGTCCGTTGAACTGGTTGACGAATAGCTGAGCTACACCCTCGTCCATAAGCTGTTCTATACCTTTGTTTAGTTGCTTGGTTTTCATAGGGTCAGTATTTTCGATGTATTTGAACATCTCAGGCGAGAAACTTGGTAATCCCTTGAAATGCAACTCTTCACCTTCGGTGAGCGTATCTCCGATTTTAAAGTTGCCGTTGTCTGGAATACCAACAATATCGCCAGGATATGCCTCGTCTACAATATCTTTCTTTTGTGCCATGAATGCTGTAGGTGCGGCAAACTTCAATATTTTGCCGTGACGAACATGTTTATATGGTGCGTTACGTTGGAAAACACCAGAACATATCTTGACGAAAGCTATACAACTGCGGTGGTTGGGATCCATATTGGCATGAATCTTGAAAACGAATCCTGTGAATCCCTCTTCTTGTGGTTTCACCTCGCGCTCAACAGCCTGCACAGGTCGAGGCGATGGTGCTATACGAACGAAACAATCTAGCAACTCTTTAACACCAAAGGTGTTGAGGGCGGAACCGAAGAATACTGGAGCAACTTTACCTTCTAAGTAGTCTTGCACGTTAAATTCTGGATAAACGCCTTCGATAAGTTCTATATCGTCACGTAGTTTTGCGGCATCTTGCTCACCAACGGTCTGATCTATAACGAGGTCGTTGATGTCGTTTATTTCCACACGTTCGGTAACTTTCTGCTTATCGGGTGTGAAAAGATCAAGACCGCCTTCATAGATGTTGTAAACGCCCTTGAAATGAAGTCCTATGTTGATAGGCCAGCTAAGAGGGCGAACATTAATTTGCAGCTCGCTTTCAAGTTCGTCAAGAATGTCAAACGGGTCACGTCCTTCACGGTCGAGTTTGTTGACAAAGATGATAACAGGAGTTTTACGCATGCGGCACACTTCCATAAGACGGCGTGTCTGTTGCTCTACACCTTTTGCAACGTCAACAACGATAATAACGCTATCCACTGCGGTCAATGTTCGGAAAGTGTCTTCGGCGAAGTCTTGGTGACCAGGAGTGTCAAGAATATTGATTTTATAGTCGCCATAGTTGAAACCCATTACAGAAGTAGCGACAGAGATACCACGTTGTTTCTCGATTTCCATCCAGTCGGAAGTTGCAGTTTTCTTAATCTTATTTGATTTTACAGCACCAGCCACGTGTATAGCACCACCGAAAAGCAATAATTTTTCGGTGAGAGTAGTTTTACCCGCATCGGGGTGAGATATAATTGCAAACGTTCTTCGTTTATCTATTTCAGATGTTAAATTAGCCACTATAGTATATGTTTATATTGTTTCTTAATCTATTTCGTTTAATTCTTTTAAGCATTTTTCAAGGCTGTCTACCCAGAAAGGAATAGTTATACCTAAAGTTTTCTTGATTTTTGATTTGTCAAGAACCGAAAAAGAAGGGCGGTGTGCTTTAGCTGGATATTCTGAACTTCTTATTGGACTTACTGAACATGTGGAAATATTAGCCAACTTGTGTATCATTTTAGTGAAATCATACCATGAACATGCTCCTTCATTAGAAAAATGGTAGATGCCAGAACTCCAATCATCTTTTTTGAGTAGGACAAGAATTGCATCTGCCAAATCGCCAGCATAGGTGGGTGTACCTATTTGGTCGGCGACGACATTAAGGCTATCTCTGCTTTTGCCTAAATTGAGCATGGTCTTAACAAAATTGTTTCCAAAGGATGAATATAGCCAAGCCGTGCGTATGATGACATGGTCGTTAGGCAAAATTAGAGCAAGAGATTGCTCACCTGCTAATTTAGTGCTTCCATATACTGATTGCGGACAGGTCTTGTCGGTTTCTTTATAAGGGGTACAACTAGTGCCGTCAAACACGTAATCGGTAGAGATATGCACTACTTTTGCACCATTCTGTGCTGCCGCCTTCGCTATGTTTTCAACGGCTATATGATTTAGTTTGTCACATAGTTGCTCGTCTTCTTCAGCCTTATCTACAGCGGTATATGCGGCACAATTGACTATAGTGTCGATGTCGTTTACGGCAATAAAAGTGTTCAAAGTATCTACGTCGGTAATGTCAAGTTCGTTCACATCGGTATAGAACACATTGAACTGCAAAGCCTCTTTCATCGCCTTACGCATCTCGTTGCCAAGTTGCCCATTAGCTCCTGTTATAAGAATGTTTTTAGCCATAGTGATGATTAGAATTCGTTATTATCGTCTTCAAAAATGGGATGTTCTTCATTCTTTTTATATAGCGATGAAAGCAGTGACAAGAAACTTGATATTTGCGTTATAGCTTGCATAGTGCTTTCGCTCACTTCTCTGCCTTGAAGCCTAAGCATGAGCATGCCATATAGTGCGTTGAAGCATGTTTCAAGTTCGCCTGCTTTGTTTTCGCCTGCTTTTGCCCTCAATTCCACGATATATGGTAAGGTCTTGTAAAAAACGGCTCCATATTCGGGAAATTTAGGCGATTTCAATAGCTCTTGATGAAGATCGGCAAGGCGGATAATAACGTTCTTGTTTATTTGAAGATGTCCCGACTGGCGTACATTTTCCAGTTCCATCATTTTGATGAGCGACTCATACCAGTATTTAATCTCGTTGCGTTGTTTTTCATCAACATTGTATTTCGAGATTAGATTCTGATTGATGAGGTCAATATCTAGCTTGTTAGCCCTGATAATATCTTCGATTTGCCACATGTATAGCAAATATTCGGCAATATTCTCCTTTCGTTTTAGTTGTGCTATAATCATAATTCTGATTTATCCGAATTTGCTTATTTTGCGTAGCATGTTCTCGTTGATTATTTTGATGCGTCGACCGTCGACTGTTATTAGTTTCTCGGTGACAAATGTAGATAGAGTGCGAATTGCATTTGAGGTGGTCATGTTTGACAAGTTTGCAATATCCTCACGAGCCATATATATTTTGATTGTCTGTTCGTCTTCCTCGTATCCGTAATTGTCTACTAGCAGTAGTAACGCTTCGGCTAAGCGGCCACGGATGTGCTTTTGGGTTAAGTTTACGATTTTTGTGTCAGATCCTCCCAAGTGGCGTGATAGCTCATGTATAAAGAACCATGCTAAAGAGCGGTTTCCGTCAATAAGTTCGGCGACTATTGACATAGGGATAGCTCCTAATGTGGACGGTTCGAAAGCACTAATGCTTGATACATAGCACTCATTTGCGAAGTAGGCACGATAACCAATATATTGGATGGGGCGGTATACACGCAAGATTTGTTGTCTTCCGCCGATACCGTCTTTAAACATTTTCACTTTTCCGCTTAGTAGGCACCATAAATATTCAGGTTCGTCACCTTCGGCATATATTATCTGATTACGCTTGAAATTATGTATCACAAAGTTATCGGTAATCTTTCTTTTCTCGTCGGGAGTAAGCAGTACCCAGATGTCGTTTAAACCTTCACTTAATATCTTCTCAAGAGAACTTTTATTTAACATGATTATAAAACTATGTTATAAAACGTACAAAATTACACAATTATCTAATAATCAGCAATAAAAAAGCGGAACTTTTATTAAAAATTCCACTTTTATGCTGTTTTGTGAGATGAAATGTGAGTTTGTAATAGTTTGTCTGTCAAAGTGATACCGAGAACATAGCCATTATTCTGTTGTCATGGTGTTGTGTCTTGTCAAAATTAACTCGTCTGCCCCAAAGGTATTCTAGCCCAGTTTGTATATATTTGTTTGGCGACCATATAAGATTACCCACAATATATTGACCGTATTTATATTGGTCATCATAGGATGTAGTTCCACCTTCATAGCTGTTTACGTAGTTGCGAAGTTGGCTGTAGATGGCAGTGCAGAATAGTTTTTTCGAGAAATTGTATTGAATAGCTCCGAAAGCCGCCCATGATTTTGCGGTTGTCAGTTTGCCTTGTGTGCTGTTGTCGGGAGTTAGGTCTATACCTTGATTTATATTGTCTTGGATGTAGCTAGCCATGCCGTTGCCATATTTGCCCATGTAATAGAGTGTGAACCTGTCGTGCTGTGTAATACCACTTAGTTTGATGCCCCAACCAAAAACGTTTTCATTCTTGTTCAGCATGTTATTTCTGTAGGTCATATTTCTTAAAATTGAGCTTAGGCGAATATGTGAGTTCCCATTCCAGCGATATTGCAAATATAGGGGTAAATCAGGTATTCGTTGTGTGGTCGTAGATGTTTCACGATTGGTGGTGAAACTAGACATAGGTAGTTCTAAGCCTGCGCCTACCTTGATGTTAGGCGACAGGAATTGTTCGTACTGTGCCACGGTATTGGAGAAAGTAGCAGTGCTGTTAGGTGACTGGGCATCAATAGTGTAAGGCACTGCTGTCTGGTCGCAGAATAGCGTAGCAGTGTAGCCCACAGTAAAGCCGTGATATTTGACGTAAGCATGGTTGATGTTTACTCCATAGTTATTGCCGTTAAAAATAAGTGCTACGTATATACCAAGCTGATTTTCGGTATTGGGAAGTCCCACAAAGTTAAACGACAGGCGACTGCGTTGGACTGTAAAGTCGAATTTGCCGCCACTACCTATAGGAGCTTGCCGTAATTCTGACGGGATGAACAGTGCTGGCGACATTAACGGATTTCCCCAATCGAAATTCATTGTCGATTTGAATTGTGCGCCTATAGAAAGATAAAACTTGTTTTCACTGCCAATAATGCTGAATTTAGGTAAGTCACGGCTGTGCGGTGTGGCGGGAGCGTTACCGATAAGCGTGTTGTAAACGTTAGAACTATAGCCTTTCAGTGTGTCACCCACAATAAAATCAATAGATTGGTCGGTGGGCGTGGTAGGGTGCACCTCAATCAGTTCATCAGCAACCGCTGTAGCTGTTGCGATTGCAAGTGATATAAATAAAGCGATTCTCATATATAATAAAGTTTTTATAGATATAACATTATTAGATTGAAGGTGTTCAGAGAACGCATAAAAAAGCGGCTCTGCTAAAAAAGCAAAGCCGCAAAACACAAAATGAAAAAATCAATTATTTAATTAGGTATTGTGAACTTATTGATTCGTAATTGTGTACACGACGTATTGTGTCGGCAAATAGAGGAGCTACGCTTAGGATGTGTGCTTTAGTGCATCCTTTAGTATATGGTATACTATTGGTGAAAATCATTTCAGTCAATGGGCTGTTTTGCACGCGCTCTGAAGCTGGATCGCTCATGATTGCGTGAGATGCCAACGCTCTTACCGAGCGAGCTCCGTTGTCAATCATTAATTGTGCCGCCTTACATATAGTTCCTGCGGTATCTACCATGTCGTCAACAATAATAACGTCCTTGTCCTTCACGTCGCCTATGATTGTCATTGTTTCAACCACGTTGGCTTTTGCACGTTGCTTATGGCAAAGCACAAGCGGGGTATTTAGATATTTTGCGTATGAATTGGCACGCTTTGCACCTCCTACATCAGGAGAAGCTATTACCAAGTCTTTCAACTTCAAAGATTGGATGTAAGGAATGAAGCATGATGAGGCATACAAGTGGTCAACTGGGACGTTGAAGAATCCTTGTATCTGGTCGGCGTGCAAATCCATAGTGATTAGACGGTCTATACCAGCAGCACTCAACAAGTCCGCTACAAGTTTAGCTGCGATAGATACACGTGGCTTGTCTTTGCGGTCTTGTCTAGCCCAACCGAAATAAGGCATAACTGCGATGACTGATTTTGCTGAAGCACGTTTTGCCGCATCAATCATTAGCAATAGTTCCATTAGGTTGTCGCTGTTAGGGAATGTTGATTGAACCAAGTAAACTTCACAACCACGGATAGATTCTTCAAAACATACCTCAAATTCGCCGTCAGCGAAATACTGGATGTTCATTTTTCCTAGTTCTATACCTAGTTCGTTACAAATTTCTTCAGCCATGTAGCGTGATCTTGTACCGCTGAATACTTTGATAGTAGATGAATTACTCATAATATGATATTGTTGGGACAATTTTTATATTTTTCTGCAAATTTAGCACATTTGATTGATTGCTCTAACTTAAATCTGTTTTTTTTCATTGTTTTTGCCTTTTTTGCCTTTGAACTTCCAAATTACGGCATTATAAGGCTCGATAGTGACATGTACAGGATTGTTTACGCATAATGTGAACTTCTCTTTAGCCCCTTTAAGCAATTCTTTTCCGGTGTAATTGCCCTGATTTATTTTCAATAAATCGAATGCGTGAGAAGGTATGTTCACGTTTATGTCGGCTGTTTCGTTGCCGAAATTTACAGCAACCAGTAACGTTTCATCTTCGTGATGTCGTAGATATACGTAGTGACGATGTGGATTCAGGTTGCCATAGTTGACGTACATCAAATCGAACAGGCTGCCTTCGCTTATTGCTTTCTCCTTGTTGCACAATGTGAGAATGTGCTTATAAAGATTGCGTAGTTCTACTTCTTCTTGGGTGAGCAGTTTAGTGTTGCATTTACCGTTGTTGTACCATCTGTTGACCGTAGGGATACTCCAATAATCAAAAATGGTTGTTCGTCCGTCGTGTCCGCTGAAACCTTCGGCATCAGCTCCTTTTTCTCCGAGTTCTTGACCTTGATATATCATCATAGGTGCTCGGCTTATTGTTGAACTGACTATTAGTGAAGGGATTACTTTTGTTGCATCTCCGGCATATTGCTCTGAAGCAAACCGTTGCTCGTCATGATTTTCCAAAAAGTTTAGCATGTGGTCGTTGATTCCTTCCACCGTTTGCCAACAATTGGTAATACAAGCGGCTGATATATTGCAGCATTGAACGCCTCTCAATGTATCGTATAATGAAACTTTGTCGTAAAGATAATCGAATTTGCCATTGTAAATGTAGTCACGGTAGATACCCACATCGTATATTTCGGCAATAAATTTTATATCGGGATATTTTTCTTTTACTAGTGAAATGGCCCATCCCCAAAATTCGACAGGAACCATAAACACCATGTCACAACGGAAGGCATCTATACCTTTTGATGCCCAGAAACGCAAGATGTTGACCATCTTGAACCAAGTATCGGGAATTGGGTCGAAATGTCTAGAACCGTTGCCGTAGTCCACTCCATAATTCAATTTTACTGTTTCATACCAGTCGTTTTGTGACGGGAATGCTGAGAAACAATCGTTTCCAGTAGCTTTTGCTGGGAACTCAAAATAAGCATCTTTTCCGCTGCCTAAATCAAATTGTGGGTGGAACACTTGACGTGTTATATAATAGAAATTATTGTTTGGGGCAAACATCATGTTAGGATTGTCACCTACACCTAAATCTTCAATGCCAGCAGGTTTCACATCTGAATGATATTGGCGTGCCACATGATTGGGGACGAAGTCTATAACGACTTTCATTCCATTATCGTGGGTTCGTTTTACCAGCTCCTCAAATTCTTTCATTCGGTTAGGTACATCTTCTGCAATATCAGGGTCTATGTCGTAATAGTCTTTGATTGCGTAAGGTGAGCCAGCATTACCTTTGACAACGTGTGGATTGTCTGGGGTGATTCCGTAGGCTGAATAATCGGTTTTTGTGGCGTGTTCTATAATACCTGTGAACCAAATATGTGTCACTCCAAGTTCTTGTATAGATTTCAGAACCTTATCGGTGATTTTGTTCATCTTGCCTACGCCATTTTGCTCTATAGTGCCGTTAGGCACGCAAGATGTGCATGTGTTTGTATATAATCTAGGAAATAATTGGTATATAATGGGTTTCATATATGAAAACTCAATGTTGTTTTAATTTAAGTCAAAAGTAATATATTTCTGTGAAACCGCAAAATTTGTGGATGATGCGATGCTGCCATAAGGCGAATAGATAAAAGAAAATGTGGGATGTTAAGGCTTTTTTGCAAAATCTTGCTATCTTTGTTTTTCAAACAATTTTATGGTTGTATGGAAGACGATATAAAGAAATGTATAGAGGTATTGAATAAGGGTGGGTTAATACTTTATCCTACCGATACTATATGGGGCATAGGTTGTGATGCTACAAATGCCGATGCTGTCAAGAAGGTATACGAGCTGAAACGCCGTGAGGATAATAAGTCGATGCTTGTACTGCTTGGCGGGGACAATTTGCTTGACCGATATGTGAGAGATGTCCCAGAAGTCGCATACGAACTTATTGATGCTGCTGTGTCGCCTCTTACTGTTATATATGATAATGGTTATAACCTAGCTTCAAACTTGCTCGGTGAGAACAAGAGCATAGGAATAAGGATTACTAAAGAGCAGTTCTCACAAACTTTATGTCGTCGTTTTCGTCGCCCTATTGTTTCTACGTCGGCAAATGTGAGCGGAGAACCTTCGGCATTAACATTCTCTGAGATTTCGGATGTCATAAAGAATGGTGTGGATTATATTGTTAAGTTCAGGCAAGGCGATAGGACCCCGCATAAAGCATCAAGCATTATAAAACTTGGAGCTGATGCGTCTATAAAAATTATAAGGAAGTAATTGTGGTAAGTGCTGTTCAACAACGGGTTAGGTATATTGTCGGCGACTTGTTGTCGTCGGTGTTGGCTTGGACTGCGTTTAATTATATTAGGTTTTATAATGGGGGTAGGGCTTTATATGATTTCCCGAGTTTAGAATCTTATCTCACCTCAGAAGTGGTTTTGATCGGTGAGGTCGCTTTCCCTGTTATGATGCTTGGCGTGTATGCTTTGTCGGGCTTTTATAACGAAGTGTTCCGCAAGTCGCATGTCCAAAATCTAGTGACTACGTTCATATCGTCTTTAGCTAACACCTTGTTGATTTTCTTTATTGCCCTTATAAATGATGTTATACTGGAGCAGCGTGGAACTAATTATGAATTGGTCTTGTTGTTATTGGTGTTACAATTTTCTTTCGTGTTCTTGTCACGATTTTTGATTACTAAATATTCAAACGGCAAGATATATTCCGGGGAATGGGCTTATAATGTTCTGATTGTGGGAACTGCTGATAAAGCTGTAGCTTTTGAACGTCAATTGAGCAATAAGGACTATTATCTAGGCTATAATGCTGTAGGATATGTGGATGTAGGAGAGAAACAAGCGGTAATATCGCAGTCAAGTCTTCCCATCTATGGTCTTGAGAATATAGGCGAAGTGTGCAATAGGTTGAACGTAAAAGAATTGATAGTAATACCGTCTAGCAGCGATATAATATCTTCACTTGACATAATAAATAAGCTGTACATACTAGGATTGCCTATCAAGGTGTCACCCGACACGTATACGATTTTGGTGGGAAAAATGCGTTTGTCAAATTTGCGAGGAGAGCCGCTGGTTGATATTTCAAGCTGTGGAATGTCGGAATTTGAGAAGAATGTAAAACGCTTATCCGATGTGTTGGTATCTGCATTAGCTTTGGTGGTGTTGTCGCCATTTTTGCTGTTGATAGGAGCTATTGTGAAGTTGGATTCAAGAGGTTCTGCCATATATAAACAGGTTAGGGTGGGGTATCGGAATAAATTATTTACGATATATAAGTTTAGGACTATGGTGGAGAACGCTGAGAACGAGGGGATGCCAGCCTTGTCGAGCGTGAACGATAAACGGATAACCCGTGTTGGGCAGATTCTGCGGAAATATCGTTTGGACGAGTTGCCGCAATTCTGGAATGTACTGGTAGGCGAGATGTCGTTGGTGGGTCCACGTCCTGAACGTAAGTATTTTGTGGATTTAATAGTTAAAGAAGCTCCATTATACTCATTGTTGCACCAGGTGCGTCCAGGCTTGACATCAATGGGTATGGTTAAGTACGGATACGCTTCGAGTGTGGAAGAGATGGTTGAGCGATTCCGTTATGACCTGCTATATTTAGAGAATATGTCGATAACTAATGATATAAAGATATTAATATATACAGTTAAAATTGTATTTACTGGAAAAGGTATTTGAAATTTATTATGTATACTGAATTTGAAAATAAAAAGATAAGCGGTTCAGGCGGTTGGTTTATGAAAGTACTCCAATGGCGAGAAAAACATATTAAGGAGAAGACTTTTGTGCTTATTTTGGCATTGGTGGTAGGTGTCGCAGGCGGATTTTCGGCATTATTGTTGAAAGAGCTTATACACCAATTGTCTGGATTTCTTACAGCACATTTGGAGATAAGTAATTACAACTATAATTATTTGATATATCCTGTTATAGGTATTCTTATTGCGGGATTGTTTGTGCGGTTTATCGTGCGAGATGATATTTCTCATGGTGTTACGCGTGTGCTTTATGCTATATCTCAGAATAAGAGTAGGCTGAAGTTGCACAATATATATTCGTCGGTTGTAGCTAGTTCGGTTACGATAGGCTTCGGAGGTTCTGTCGGTGCTGAAAGTCCTATTGTTTATACAGGTGCAGCTATCGGCTCAAATTTAGGCAGCCTTTTTCGTTTGTCGCCGCGCTTGTTGATGCTTTTGGTTGGTTGTGGGGCATCGGCTGGTATAGCTGGCATCTTCAAAGCTCCTATTGCAGGAATGCTTTTCACAGTGGAAGTGCTGATGATTGATTTGACAGCTGGTTCGGTAATGCCTTTGATGATAGCATCGGTGGCTGGAGCTACAGTGGCATACGCTTTTACGGGGTATGAGTTGGAGTTCTTTTTCTCTCAAAGTGAGCCGTTTTTTACCGATGGCATCCCATACGTTATTCTTTTCGGTATTTTTTGCGGTTTCGTTTCATTATATTTCTCAAAGGTTATGAATATGATGGAACGTATGTTTGGCAAGTTGAAAAGACCTTGGCTGAAATTTATTGTCGGTTCAGTAATACTAAGCACGTTGATTTTCTTTTTTCCCCCGCTATACGGTGAAGGGTATAATGTGATGAATGCAATGCTTGAAGGTAACTTGGCACAGATATTTGACGGAAGTATTTTTTATGGATTCAGAGATAATACGTGGTGGCTTATTGCGTTTGTTGGTATGATATTGTTCACTAAGGCATTCGCCACGAGTGCCACCAATGGCGGTGGCGGTTGTGGCGGAACATTCACTCCGTCGTTGTTTATAGGATGCTTTGCCGGATTCTTTTTTACTTTGCTGCTGAACAATTTGGGAATAATTGACTCAACTTTGTCGATGAAGAATTATGCTTTGTTGGGTATGGCTGGAGTTATGTCGGGGGTAATGAATGCTCCGCTTATGGGTATTTTCCTTGCTGCTGAGATGACCGGCGGTTATCAATTGTTTTTGCCTTTGTTGATAGTGTCAACTATTTCTTACGGAACTTTCAAACTGTTCTCGCCATATAGCATTTATACCCAACGATTGGCACAACGTGGTGAGTTGCTCACTCATGAGAAAGACAAGAGCGTGCTTACTCTTTTGAAGATGGATAGCGTGATAGAGAAAGATTTTAAAGAAGTGCATCCCGATATGACGCTTAAAGAGATGGTCGACGTGATTTCGCAGTCGAATAGAAACTTGTACCCTGTGACTGATAATAATAATGTGCTTATCGGTGTGGTCTTGCTTGATGATATTAGAAACATCATGTTCCGTCCCGATTTGTATAAAAAGATGCGTGTACGCAAATTTATGTCGGCAGCACCGGCGAAGATTGAGTTAGGGCAGTCAATGGATTCGGTGATGAAATTGTTTGATGATACGAAAGCTTGGAATTTGCCGGTTGTAGAGCGTGGCAAGTATATAGGTTTTGTATCTAAGTCTAAGATATTTAACTCTTATCGTCGAGTGTTGAAACATTACACTGATGAGTAAAAATTGTCTATAGGCACGGATTATTCTAAATAAAAATGTGAGAATGATGACATATACAAAAGATAGTTTGAAAATCGTGTTTTTCGGAACACCTGATTTTGCTGTAGAAAGTTTGAACCGCTTGGTTAAGGGCGGATATAATATAGTAGGAGTTGTAACGATGCCTGATAAGGCTGCAGGGCGTGGGCATAAGATGTTCCAATCTCCAGTGAAAGAGTATGCTGTGGCAAATGGCTTGAGATTGATGCAACCGGTGAGTTTGAAAGACCCGGCCTTTGTTGATGAGTTGAGAAGCCTTAATGCCGATTTGCAGATAGTTATTGCGTTTAGGATGTTGCCCGAAGTGGTTTGGAACATGCCGCCATTGGGAACATTCAACCTTCATGCCTCGTTGTTGCCTAAGTATCGTGGGGCTGCACCTATCAACTGGGCTGTGATGAACGGTGATACAGAAACTGGAGTTACAACATTCTTCTTGAAGCATGAAATAGACACAGGAGATATTATCCAGCAAGAGTGTATACCTATTGCTGAAACTGACAATGTAGGTGTCGTGCATGACAAGTTGATGACGCTAGGTGCAGGAATGGTAGTTGAAACTGTGGATGCTATAATTGCCGGAACGGTTAAGCCTATACCTCAAGACTTGTTGATTAGCCAGAATGCTGAGGCAACACCAGCTCCTAAGATATTTAAGGAAACGTGTGAGATAGATTTTTCACGCACGGCTCGTGAGGTGTACAATCACATACGCGGGCTTTCTCCTTATCCAGCCGCTTGGACTACAATCAAAGATTCTGCTGGAGTGGAACATTCAGTGAAAATCTATGAAACCGAATTACCTAGTGATAAAGTGATTGGAGATGCTGGAACTTGTGTTGCAACTAAAGACACCTTGGCTTTTGCGTGTGCCGATGGCTCGATTGCTGTGAAATCGTTGCAGTTGGCTGGAAAGAAACGCATGTCGGTGTCGGAGTTCCTTAGAGGATTCAGATTCTAGAGAGATAAGTTATCTTGCATAATAATTAATCATGTTGCTCAGCTGAGATTTTTTGCTGGGCTTTTTTATTATTTGAAAAATAGTTGTTTAAGATATTTTTCACTATTTTTGCTGTGAACTTTAGAATGAAGTGCAGTGGCACGTAGTTTTGAGGTGATTTTTTATTTTTGAAAGCGTTTCAGCTTTATTCCATTACGGAAAATTCGCCAAAATTAGTCGAGGAATGAAGCAGTCAAAAGACGCTCGTGCTTGCCGTATCCACCCCTCAAGCGGGGTGCCGATATATCGGTGTGGCGTGGGGTGGACTGTTTATTTCGACAAAGGTGTTTGGCGATGCCTCCGTAATAATAAACTGGCAATGTCCTACGCCTTCGTTATTTATGAATTTTTGAAATATGTTTACTGCCAAATTCGGGGACACAGGCGGCTCTAAAATTTTATTCATTATGAAAAAATTAGTCTTAGCTGTCATGACGACAGTGTTGCCGTTGATAGCAACGGCACAAACCACCGATGCCCAAATGGCAACATTACAACATGGTGACAAAACCACAGTGTTCCTAGGAAACAATGCCTTTGTCGATGCCTACAATGCGGCAGCTGATTCTGCGGACGTAATCACGCTTTCAGCTGGTGAATTTACAGCCCCTAGTGTGGTTAGTAAATCAATTTCTGTTTATGGTACGGGATTTGAAAATGACACAGTAACAGGAACTAAGCGAACATTGATAAGAGGTGTGTTGTATCTTAAGCATGCTGATGGATATGATGATGACGGAAATTTGGTGAAAGCTGGAAAGAAAGTAGATGGCTCATATTTTGAAGGGCTATATATTGTTTCAGGTTTTAGATTTCAAAATAATAACAATGTAACATTAAAGAATATTACGATTTCAAAATGTAAGATTGAAAATGATATTGACTCAGATGTAGATTTGGAGAATGTTATAATAAAACAATGTTCGTTTTCACGGTTCGGTATGTATGGTACACGAATAGTTAAAAATCTATTAATAACGAACTGTCATTTTCATGACATAATTAATACTTCAACTAGTTCAGTGCATATTGATCATTCAATTTGGAGAAATACTGAAAATGGCAGTTCTGATGTGCTTTGCACCAATAGTATTCTATATGGAACATTGTCATCAAGCTCTACGTCAAAGAATAACATTTTTATAGGAAAAACATCGACTGGCACAAATAATGCCAATGATGTGAACTGGACTGGTTTGGCTAACGCTGGAGTATGGGCAGAAGAAGGTAATGACGGTAGCTATTCGGCTGAAAAGACATTCGAGTTGAAAAATCCAAACAAGTATATCGGCACTGACGGAACACAAGTGGGTATTTGCGGTGGCGACTACCCTTGGAACAAGATTCCTTGCATTCCTCGCATTATTGAGAGCGACATCGATACTAAAGTTAGTGCCGAGGGCAAATTGAAGGTGAGCATAAAGGTGGAAGCGCAAACTAAAATGTAAGTGCCATGTACAAGTTGAAAAGATATATTGCGTTGCTCCTGCTGATATCGGCATTTATCCCAGCCAATTCGCAGACGGTGACGATGAGCAGTTGCGAGTACTGGCTGGACGGGGCATACGAGAATCGTCAAACCGTACCGTTCGACGGGGAATGGAATGCTGAGCTGGATGTGTCATCTCTATCTACAGGGGTACACACGCTGTCAATGCGTTTCAGCGACAGCAAGAACCGTTGGAGCGGTCCGATAACCAAATATTTCGTCCGCACGGCAGACGGTTGGTCAGACAACGCATTGAAGAGCTACCGCTATTGGATAGACGGCGATTTTGCCGGTGGCGTTAGCGGAGAGCTTGGTGCTGACGGCTTGTTAGAGCTTGATCTTGATATGTCGTCTTTAGCTCCTGGTGTGCATACGTTGTCGATGTGCTTCAGCGATAGCAAGAATCGTTTAAGCAGCCCGATAACCAAATATTTCGTCCGCACGGCAGACGGTTGGTCAGACAACGCTTTAAAAAGCTACCGCTATTGGATAGACGGCGATTTTGCCGGTGGCGTTAGCGGAGAGCTTGGTGCTGACGGCTTGTTAGAGCTTGATCTTGATATGTCGTCTTTAGCTCCTGGTGTGCATACGTTGTCGATGTGCTTCAGCGATAGCAAGAATCGTTTAAGCAGCCCGATAACCAAATATTTCGTCCGCACGGCAGACGGTTGGTCAGACAACGCTTTAAAAAGCTACCGCTATTGGATAGACGGCGATTTTGCCGGTGGCGTTAGCGGAGAACTCGGAACTGATGGTTTGATTCAGTTGGAACTGGATATGTCGGATTTGTGCAAGGGCGTGCATACGCTTTCTGTCCAAACCGAGGACACTTATGGTCGTAAGAGTTCTCCTATCGTGAGATATTTCGTGGTGGCTGGAGCTAATCTTGCCGACAACAAGATTTCGGCTTACGAGTATTGGTTTAACGAGGGTCGTAGGACTAGAGTGGAGGTAGATCCTGTAAATCCGTTTGAATTGACCGACTTATGGATAGATATAAAGGATGTCGTGCCTCACAAGATACCTGCGGATTATCGGTTTGACACGCAAGAGCTGACAGCATGGTGCGATGACGATGTATATTTTGGTATGCAGGTGTACGACCTTGCTGGCAACGGTACAGAGGCGGTGATGTCGGACACTTTCGCTATGGAAGTGCCGGTGAAAGTGGAGGTTGTAGAGCTGTCTAACGGAATCGAGCAACTGTTTGAGTCGCCAGAAGCCGGAGCAATCAAGGGATTCAGTATAAGGACTGAAGCAGGCGACACGCTAGAATGGATGGTCAGACAAGATTGCGTTTTCGATCTATTCGATAACGAAGGCACTAGGTTAAGCTACAAGAGCGAGAAGCAGAAAGACGGCATGACACTTTACAAGGCTGTTGCTGGAACAGCAGTCACATACGGTCTTGTGCATACGGCTACCACATTCGCAACCGAGATGTCGATAACTTGCTATGTGAAGGTGTATTCTGGGTTGGATGACAACTTGGATGAAGGTATAGCGGTATCTACGGCAGACGGTGAGTTACTAGTGACAAGCGGAGCGGAATCGCAGATACGCATAGTTAACGCAGTAGGTATGACCGTGGTTAGCGATATGCTAGAATGCGGTGAAAACCGATACAAGCTGCCTAGCGGTGCATATATAGTGCAAGTGGAAGGCAAGACAGTGAAGGTGTTGTTGTAATGCTCAAATAGAAAACAATGATGAAAATAGGCGATGTTAGCTGTTTTTAACACCGCCTATTTTTTGTATGTTAATGAGTTGACAGTTTGGTCAGGTAAAATTTCCGTAAGTCGCTCCATTTGTAATATGGAGCAGTTGAAGATTGTATTGGGAGCGATGCTTCCGCTTCGTTGAGAAGTACTTTTACTAGTATTTCATTATCGTCGTTGTTTCGGTAAAAGATTATTTGGATGTTGCTTGCCATAGGGAATATTTCGTGTGCTTGCCACTCTTCGGCTAATTGATTGAGGTCGTTGACACGCTTGTTGCAATCGTTAAGCTCCATTAAGCAGGCTAGCGGCAACACGCATATTTCATGACCGAAACGCAGTGATGCTCCATTTTTACCGGTGGCTATTGCATTGTCGGCACTTGTTATGATATTGTTTAGCAAGTTTTGTTGAATAAATGGCAATTTTCCCTCTAATTGAACGGAATTTCCATAGCCAAGGTACCAAAACTTATTCCATTGTTTCCAATAGGCGAACAGTTCTTCGAAAGTGAATAAATCATAGAAGTTGAAATCAAAATTATGGCTTTGCATGTTGCTGGCAATGTCAAACATGTTGTCCATAAACTTTCTAGAGTCAATGCTATCGCTCAAAAAATCTTGATTGTTGATTAGCTGGCTGATAAATCGCTTATATGGGATGCCCTTAGCCGTAATTTCCTTATATATGGCGCGAGCTTTGTCGTGCGTGCGATGTATCTCGTCATCGTAGTAGTTCATATAGTACATGTCGGCTTGGCTGGCATCATGATTAATACGTAGGCTAGGGTTTAATGCTTTCAATTCTTGACATTCGTTTTCCATAGAAAGGATGCAACGGATAACAACCGTAGAGCGTGCGTTAATTTCCGCGCTATCAGAAAATACCTCAGGAAAATTGCGGAACATGCGGCGGGCTATGTTGCGATGTTGAATAGCACCAAGTTCGGTAAGTTCACCAAGACGATTGTTTGAGGCTTCTTTTAAGATTCTTAGTTTTGATAGGGTTTCCTTTCCTTTTGCTGTCAGATAACCATATTTATCAGCTTTCTCCAACGTTTCCACTGGTTGGCTGTATTGTTTCGCAGCAATGAGCCAACGACTACCGTGCCTGCCATAATGCTCAATGTGGAAAGGCGCATAACCATCGGGTGATGGTGTGTATTTTACATTTTGTATATCGGGATAAGCAAGATAATTGCCACCGCTAAGATAAATGTTGCCTTTAATCTCATCTTTGATGCTTTGTGAAAATAGCAGGTGAGATGCAAAGATGATTGTTAAAAGTGTGAAATATAAACGTTTCATATACGTGCTTTAATTTGTGTGCGACAAAGTTAGCTTAAAAAATCAGAAATAAAAAAACGCCCATGTGAGGCGTTTTTTAATATATATTCAAGGATTTGTAGTTAACAATGCCTCATTTTTTCCAAAACGGCTGCATCTATCACAGCAATAGTAGTAAGGTTCACGATGTCACGAACCGAAGCATTTATACCTATAAAGTGAATAGGCTTGTTAAGACCCATCTGTATAGGACCAATAAGTTCGGCAACACCCATTTCAAGCATCATGCGGTAAATAGTGTTTGCCGCACTTAGGTTAGGGAATACAAGAGTGTTCACATCCTTACCGAATAGCTTGTTGAATGGATAGGTCTTGTCACGCAAATCTTTGTTAAGGGCGTAGTGTACTTGCATTTCTCCATCAACGTTGATTTCTGGATAATTGTTGTGAAGAATCTCCACAGCCTCATGAACCTCTTTAGGTCCATGCTCCTTGTTTGAACCGAAGTTGCTGTAAGACACCATTGCGATAACTGGATTATGTGCGAAATATTGAACAGAACTATCGGCAAGTCTTGCTATATCAACCAATGTTTCGGCATCATTGTCATGGTTTACCGATGTGTCGGAAAGGAAATAAGTGCCTAGCTTGGTGTTCATGATGTGCATAGTTGCAAAATGATTGTAGCATGGGCGAATACCTATCACATCTTTTGCTATTTGTACAGTGTCGTGATTACCGCCAGAATAAGTGCCTGTGATGAAAGCATCGGCATCACCATTTTCAACCATCATCATACCGAAATAGTTGCGGTCAAACATTTTTTCCAATGCTTCTTGATAGGTCAAGCCTTCACGCTGACGCTTCTCTGCCAATTTGTGAGCATATTTGCTTCTTCTTTCGGCTTCACGGTCGTGGCGTAGGTTAATAATTGGAATATTTGTGATATCCAAATCAAGTTTCTTAGCACGCTTGCTTATCATTTCCTCGTTTCCAAGAAGGATAGGGTAGCATATCTTCTCGTTGTAAGCCTGAACAGCAGCTTGAAGCATATTGTCTGTATTGGCTTCGGCAAATACGACACGCTTTGGATTGCGTTTAGCTTCTTCAGTGAAACGACGCATCAACTTGTTGTCATATCCCATTAGACGTTTTAACTTTTCTTCGTATGCATCCCAATCGGTAATAGGACGTTTTGCTACACCTGATTCCATTGCCGCACGTGCCACAGCCGGTGAAACCCATGTGATAAGTCTAGGGTCTAACGCCTTTGGCAATATGTAGTTACGACCAAATTTCAAATCGGTCATATTGTATGCTTTGTTCACAACAGAAGGAACATGCTCCTTGGCAAGCGCTGCGATAGCCTTGACTGCTGCAAGTTTCATTTCCTCATTGATTGTTGTAGCTCCGCAATCTAATGCACCACGGAAAATGTAAGGGAATCCAATTACATTATTGATTTGATTAGGATAATCAGAACGACCTGTTGCAAAAATCAAGTCTTTTCTTGATTCAACCGCCTTGTCGTATTCAATTTCAGGGTCAGGATTTGCTAGAGCGAATACGATAGGATTTTTTGCCATAGATTGCAACATTTCTTGAGTCACAACATCCTTAACTGATAGTCCGAGGAATACGTCGGCATCTTTCATTGCTTCTTCAAGCGTGGTAATATCCCTATCGGTTGCAAATTCAGCCTTTTGTGGATTCAGGTCTTTACGTGATTTTGTGATAACACCCTTGCTGTCGCACATGACTATATTTTCTTTCTTTACGCCAAGTGCCATGTATAGTTTAGTACATGAAACGGCAGCTGCGCCTGCACCATTAACGACAAGTTTCACTTCTTCAATCTTTTTACCTTGAATCTCAAGGGCGTTAAGAAGTCCAGCACCTGAAATTATGGCTGTACCGTGCTGGTCGTCGTGCATTACAGGGATATCGCATTCTTCTTTTAAACGTCGCTCAATCTCGAAACACTCGGGAGCTTTAATGTCTTCTAGGTTTATTCCGCCGAATGTGGGAGAAATTGCTTTTACTGCTTGTATGAATTTTTCGGGGTCGTTTTCGTTTACTTCAATATCGAAGCAGTCAAGACCTCCGAATATCTTAAACAACAGAGCTTTCCCTTCCATAACGGGCTTTCCAGCCAAAGCACCTATATTGCCTAATCCAAGTACAGCAGTGCCATTGGAAATAACTGCTACTAGATTGCCTTTGCTAGTGTATTCGTAGGCATCATGCGGATTCTCTTTGATTTCCAAGCAAGGATAAGCCACACCTGGCGAGTAAGCTAGCGATAAGTCACTTTGTGATGAGTAAGGCTTGGTGGGAACTGTTTCTATTTTTCCCGGCTTCCCGATTTTATGATAATCGAGAGCCATTTCTTTTGTGATTTTTGTCATAACAAATAAGTTATTGCGTAGATTGTGATTCAAAAATAAAATAAGCGTAACCAGCTTATTTAGAAAACAAGCGTGATTAACGTAGAGTTTCACAAAGTTAATGATTTATTATTAATAAGTGTGCAAGAATTTATTAAAATTGTAAAATGTGGCAAAATGAAAGCCTTTTGTTGTGTTTTGAAATGTTGAATGATGTTGTGTGTGGCACGAGTGACCGATTTATTTGTGATATTTGACAAACGTTTGTATCTTTGTATCTGCAAGAATGATTAAAAACGACAAAAAGATGTGTGCATCAAATATAATACGTTTCGGGTTTATAATAGCTTTATGGCTCGTGTTGTGCTATCTGCTGTTGACAAGATCGGCAAAGATTGATTTCATGGTGATATTCGCAATCGTGTCATCGGGTATTGTAGTTTTTGTACCATTATATAAGAAATATATAAGAGGGAAAAAGTGAATTTGCAAGGCAGTAACATCGTTGCAAATTACATTTTCCTTATATTAAACAATGAAATTAAGGATAGATGGCGGAAATAATTACAAATATGACGGGTGATTATCCATTGCTGTCGCAAATAAATAGTCCAATTGACCTAAGGAAACTTCAGGTTGCAGATTTGCCAAAGGTCTGTGAAGAATTGCGGGAATTTCTGATAATGTCGTTGTCGGAGAATCCTGGTCATTTCGCATCCAGTATGGGTACGGTGGAAATGACGGTAGCGCTTCATTATGTGCTGAACACACCTTACGATAGGATTGTGTGGGATGTGGGGCATCAAGCATATAGCCATAAAGTGTTGACAGGACGACGTGACACATTCTGTACTAGCCGAAAATTCAATGGCTTGAGCGGATTCCCGAACCCAGAGGAGAGCGAATATGATTCTTTTGTGGCCGGACATGCTTCAAACTCAATATCGGCTGGACTTGGAATGGCAATCGCTTCACGGGTTAATAAGGATGATGTAAGGCGGAATGTTGTGGCGGTAATTGGCGATGCTTCTATAGGAGGAGGTTTGGCTTTTGAAGGGCTAAACAACGCTTCGACTAATAAGAATAACCTGCTTATAATCTTGAATGATAATGATATGGCTATTGACCAAAGCGTGGGTGCTTTAGGTGACTACATGGCACATATCAACACATCGGCTAGTTACAACAAGATAAGGTATAAAGTCTATAAGTTGTTGAGAAAAATGCATCTTATAGACGAAAAGCACAAAGATATAATATTGAGGTTCAACAATAGTATCAAATCGTTGATAACTAATCAGCAGAATATCTTTGAGGGTTTGAATATTAGGTATTTTGGCCCGTTTGATGGTCATGATGTTGAACGTATAGTGCGTGTGTTGAACGACATAAAGGATATGGACGGACCACGTATATTGCATTTGCGTACACGCAAAGGGAAAGGCTATGCGCCAGCAGAGGAAGACCCTACGGTTTGGCATGCTCCTGGAAAGTTTGATCCTGAAACGGGTGTGAGAAAAATGAGTGTGGGCGGAAATAAATTGCTTAAATATCAAGATGTATTCGGCTATACGCTTGTAGAGCTTGCAGAGAAGAACGATAAGATAGTGGGTGTGACAGCTGCGATGCCGTCGGGAACATCTATGTGTATAATGCAAGAGCATTTTCCTGAAAGGACATTTGATGTGGGAATTGCCGAGGGACATGCAGTAACATTTTCAGCTGGAATGGCAAAGGACGGATTGAAGCCGTTCTGTGCTATATATTCGGTGTTTTTGCAGCGTGCTTATGATGCTATAATAAATGATGTGGCTATATTGAAACTTCCAGTCGTGTTTTGTATAGATAGGGCAGGATTAGTTGGAGAAGATGGCGTGACACACCAAGGCGCATTCGACTTAGCTTATATGAGGTGTGTACCGAATATGACAGTTGCGGCTCCAATGAATGAGCATTGGCTACGCAATTTGATGTTTACTGCACAATCAAGAGATTGCGGTCCTTTTGCAATACGTTATCCGAGAGGAAATGGTGCATTGGAGGACTGGAATAACGAGATGAAACCTGTAGAAATAGGTAAGGGTCGTAAACTATGTGATGGAGAAGATGTTGCAATATTAAGTATCGGACATATAGGCAATAACATCACAAGATTGGTAGATGAACTTAAAGCCGATAATATAAATGCCGCTCATTATGATATGATTTTCCTAAAACCTCTTGATGAAGACATTCTAGAGGAGGTGGGCAAGAAATATAAACTTGTAATAACTGTAGAGGATGGCACTATAGTAGGCGGTTTGGGAACGGCTGTACAAGAGTGGCTCAACAACCATGATTATAACGTGAAAGTGTGTAAAGTGGGTATTCCTGATGAATTTATACCACATGGTACAGTACCTGAATTGTATAAGTTGTGTAAAATGGATAACGATTCTATTAAGTCACTGATATTGTCGACTTTTAAAAATATAGGCTGATATATGAAGATTGTAATTGCAGGTGCAGGCGAAGTTGGAACGCATTTGGCAAAATTGCTTTCAAATGAGAATCAAGATATAACAGTAATTGATAGTGATGAGAGCAAACTTGCTAAACTAGAGGCGTATAATATGCTCACATTCGTAGGGAATCCAGTTTCGTTTAAAGTGCTGAAAGAGGCTGGAGCATCGGGATGTGACTTGTTTATTGCAGTCACACCTTTTGAAACCGACAATGTGCTAGCCTGTGAAATCGCAAAGTCGATGAATGCGAAGAAAGCTGTTGCACGAATAGACAATTATGACTTCTTGCGTGATGAAAACCGCAAATTCTTCAATGATAGGGGAATTGATGATTTGATATATCCAGAATTTTTGGCTGCACAAGAGATGGTGGTTGCATTGAAACGTGCATGGGTGAGAAATTGGTTTGAATTGTGTAATGGCGAGTTGGTGATTGTAGGGGTAAAAGTCAGGGACAATGCCAAAATCGTAGGTATGCCATTGAGGGATTTGTTCAATTTGTCAAACTATGCCCATATATCGGCAATAAAACGTAATCATGAAACTATCATACCTAGGGGTGATGATTTCATAAGGGCAAATGATATTATCTATATTGCTACGACAAATGGCGATATGCAGAATATACGTGATCTGTGTGGTAAGGCTGATGTCAACATTAAGAAAGTGTTGATTATGGGCGGTAGCCGTATTGCTGTGCAATTGGCAACTATGGTACAAGACAAATATGATATAACAATCATAGATAGTGACTTGGAACGTTGCGAGTATCTAGCCGACAGATTGCCCGATTGCGATATTATACATGGTGATGGCAGAAATTTTGAGATTCTGGAAGAAGAAGGTATAGAGGAAATGGATGCTTTCATAGCTTTGACCGAAAGTTCCGAAACCAATATACTTGGATGTTTGGCGGCAAAGGAATATGGAGTAAAGAAAACAATTGCTGAGGTTGAAAATATACAATTTATTTCTGAGGCTGAAGCGTTGAATATAGGTACTACAATTAATAAAAAACTTTTAGCATCCAGCCGTATCTTTCAAATTCTGTTAGACAGCGATTCAAGCAATGCGAAATGTTTGGCTCTAGCTGATGCCGAAGTTGCTGAACTTGTTGCAAAGGAAGGCTCAAAAATAACTCGGGCAAAGATAAAGGACTTAAATCTGTCGAGAGATTTGACGATTGCAGGAATGTTGCGTGGTGGTAAAGGCTGTTTGGTTCAAGGAGATACGCAAATTCAAGAAGGTGACCATGTGGTCGTGTTCTGTCTGTCGGGTGCGATACATAAAGTTGAAAAGCTGTTTAATTGATGTTTAAAGGTAAGTCAAATATAAACACACCTATGGTTTTTCGTGTAATAGGGTGGCTTCTGATGATAGAAGCGCTCTTTATGGCGGCACCGTTATGTGTGAGTTTATATTATGAAGAATATAAATGTGCAGAAGCCTTTTTCTATACAATGGTGGTGACATTATGTTTAGGTATTGGCATGACAAGATTTATACGCCCGAAAAGAATGGAAATGCATAGGAAAGAAGGGTTTTTGCTCACGACTCTTGTTTGGGTGGTTTTCTCAATTTTCGGAATGTTGCCATTTTTGTTTTCAAGCACATTGACAAATGTAACAGATGCTTTCTATGAAACAATGGCAGGCTTTACTACAACTGGTTCTTCGATGTTTGTTGATGTAGAGATTCTTCCGAAAGGGATATTGTTATGGCGTTCGTTGATGCAATGGATTGGCGGTATGGGTATTATCTTGTTCACCCTAGCGGTGATGCCTATGCTGAATAAGTCGGGGGGGGTACAGTTGTTCAATGCCGAGGTAACTGGTATAACCCATGATAAATTACGTCCGCGTGTGAGTCAGACAGCAATAGGATTATGGTCGATATATATAGGATTTACGATAGCGATGTGCGTACTGCTATATATAGGTCCCATGGATTTGTTTGACTCTGTGTGTCACACATTGTCATGTGTATCTACAGGCGGTTTCTCGACAAAAAACGCAAGCATAGGCTACTGGGATTCTCGTTATGTTGATGCTGTGGTGCTGGTGTTCATGTTTTTAGGGGGTGTCAGTTTTACGCTGTTGTACAACGTTTTTCATGGAAAGATGAAAGCTTTATTGGAAAATGAGGTGTTCAAATGGTATGTAATATTGTGTATTATTGGTACTGCGATATGCTTTGCCGATTTATATTTCCGCGGAGAGAATACAAATATCGCCGATTGTGCAATTGATTCACTTTTTCAAATAGTGGCAAGCGTGTCTACTACTGGATATAGCATTGCAAATTATTCATGGGGACAATTCTCTATAATGGTGTTGATAATTGTGATAATTAGTTGTGCATGTGCGGGGTCAACTTCTGGCGGTTTGAAAATAGACCGTATGGTGGTTATGCTGAAAACGGTAAGAAACGAGTTCAGTAAGGCATTGCATCCCAATTTAGTAACATCCGTCAGAATGAACGGAAAGGTTGTGCCGTATGCTTATGTACAGCGTATAATAGCATTCTTGGTAATTTTTACGCTAGTGTTGATAATAAGTACAACAGTAATAACAATGTTTGATATCGGGGTTTTTGATAGCTTTTTTATTTCCTTATCGGCATTGTGCAACGTAGGATATAGTTCGGAGATAACAGAAATAGGTATTTGCGCTTCATTACCGAATGCTGTAAAATGGTTGTTGGCTTTTGATATGCTGATAGGTCGTCTTGAACTTTTTACAGTATTAATAATATTTACACGAGGATTTTGGGTTAAGTAGAATGAGAAACGAAATGTTGAAATCGCTGTCAAGTGCAGTGTTGTCGGGAATTTTAATAAGTGTAGGATGTATAATATATCTATCGTCAGCTAATAATGTCGTAGGAGCATTTTTATTCTCTTTCGGATTGATAACGATAGTGTTGAGAGGATACTTGTTGTATACAGGTAAGATAGGGTATGCTTATGATGTCAATGTCTTGAAACTTATACCATTGATAATATTGGGAAATTTGATAGGAACATATATTCTTGCTGCTTTTGTTCCATATACTTCAGCTTTGGTGGGGGCTTCTGCAAAATTGATTGAGCCAAAGTTGCTGAAATCATTTAGTCAGGTTATGTTTGATGCTGTTGGTTGTGGTGCAATGATGTATCTTGCTGTTGACGGCTATAGGATAAAGAATAATCTATTGCTACTGATATTTCCAGTAATGATATTTATACTATGTGGTTTTGAACACTCTGTTGCCGATATGTTTTATTTTGGGTGTGCAAAAGCTCTTTTCACTTGGAGTGGCGTCAAGTTTATATTCTTAGTGATTATTGGAAATGCGATAGGTGCATTATTTTTCTCGCTGTTGCATAAATTTATAAAGGATTAAACCTTTTTATTCTTGTAAGAAGAGGTGTTGATGATTTTTTTGTAAATTTGTAGAACTGATAATTTAAAATTGAATTATTGTAAGTAATATTAATTTGCCGTGAGATTAAAGAACAATTATAATGATGATTTTATAGATCCAACAAGGATAGATCTTGGGAATGATATAAATCAAGAGGAAACCGAGGCTGTAGAAGCACAAGAAGAACCAAAGACTTCAATATTCAAGAAGATAAAGGATTTCTTCGGCGATGGACGTACTCGCTTTGCGTTAGGAATGATAATGATGCTTTTCAGTATGTATCTGTTGATTGCGTTCGTTTCATTCTTTATGTCGGGCGACATAGATCAAAGCAAAGTTTCTAATTATACACCAGTGGAGTTGGCAAATACTGGTAGTGAAGTGTCAAATGCTGGTGCTGCATTTGGCGCAAGGGTTGCTAATGACCTTGTGTATAATGGCTTCGGTATAGGAGCTTTTATCTTTGTAATATGGAGTTTTGTTGTCGGTTATAGGTTTGTAAGAAAGCGTAAAACTCATTTCGCATCGTTTACTATAATATCTATAATTGGATTATGTGCAACATCAATGGTCTTAGGAACAGTGTCGTTGTACGTTGATTTGTCATTCTTTCCTCTAGGGGGAAACTTTGGTAAATATTGTAACTTGTACATGAACAAGTTGATTGGCTTGCCAGGGTTGGCTATGCTCGATTTTGTCTTAATAATGATATGGTTGTTATGTTGCCGTAATAACGTTATGGCGATATGGAATAAGATAAAAAGTTGGATTCCAGAAAAAACGATGTCTGAAGAAGACGAAAATGAAGAAGATGAATTAGACGAGGATGAAAAATCGGGAGAAAATGAAATGCCCTCAGGTTTAACCGATTTTGAAGAAGATGAGTCAAAAGAGGAATTGAATGAGGGTGAGCAAGATACGGAAACTGATGACGAGGAAGAAGAAAATCCTTTCATGCCTGATGTCGTTGAAGTTGATGTGCAAGAAGTAGAAGAAACAGAACTTAAAGGTGACACCAAAGAAGATATAGACACAGGAACGATTTCGATAGCTCCGAAAATCGAGATGGCTAATGGCAAGATTACAGAGGCGTATGACCCAACGAAAGAATTGGCTAATTATCGTTTCCCAACGATTGACTTGTTACGAGATATTCCAGTCAAAACGATGAATGTGGATATAAACGAGCAAGAAGATAATAAGAGGCGAATAACAGAAACGTTGGAACATTATGGTATTCCAATTAAGAAGATTGATGTGTGCGTAGGTCCTACTATAACCCTTTTTGAAATAATACCTGCTGATGGAGTAAGAATATCAAAAATAAAGGGATTGGAAGATGATATTGCATTAAGCTTAGCAGCGTTAGGTATAAGAATAATAGCACCTATCCCAGGACGTGGAACGATAGGTATAGAAGTACCTAATAAAGACCCACAAACGGTGTCTATGCGTTCCGTTATAGGCTCAAAGAGGTTCAAAGAGTGTAAATATGAGTTGCCTATGGCGCTAGGTTGCACAATCTCAAACGAGGTGTTTTTAGCTGATTTGGCAAAAATGCCGCACTTGCTTGTGGCTGGTGCGACAGGACAAGGAAAGTCGGTTGGTTTGAACGCAATTGTAACATCGTTGTTGTATAAGAAACATCCAGCTGAACTGAAATTCGTATTAATAGACCCTAAAATGGTTGAATTTAGTTTATATGGTGTACTGGAAAAACATTATTTGGCAAAACTTCCTGATGAGGAAAAGTGTATTATAACAGATTCGACAAAGGTCGTAGCGACTTTAAATTCTTTAGTGACTGAGATGGAAAGTCGTTATATGTTGTTAAGCAACGCAAGAGTGCGTAATGTGAAAGATTATAATAAGAAATTTATAAACCGTGAGTTGAATCCAGAGAAAGGTCATAGATATATGCCATATATTGTGGTTATTATTGATGAATTCTGCGATTTGATTATGGAAGCTGGTAAGGATGTGGAACGTCCAATTGTGCGAATCGCACAAAAGGCACGTGCTGTCGGAATCCACATGATAATAGCAACTCAACGTCCTTCAACAAATGTGATAACGGGTATTATTAAGGCTAATTTCCCAGGTCGTATCGCATTCCGTGTAACGCAGATGGTGGATAGTCGTACGATTCTAGATTGTTCGGGGGCTCAACAACTAGTGGGGAAAGGCGATATGCTATTTTCAGCCAATGGTTCTATGGAACGTATTCAGTGTGCATTTGTGGATACTCCTGAGGTGGAAATGATTTGTGAACATATATCAGAACAGCTTGGTTATAGTGAGGCTTATGAATTACCGCCATACGTACCAGAAGATAATGGAGATGGAGGCGATAGCAGTTCTTCTAGTGCTAGCTTGAACGATAGAGATCCGTTGTTTGAAGAGGCTGCCGCATTTATAGTGGCTGGTGAAACAGCTTCAACATCGTCTTTACAACGCCGTTATGGTATAGGATATAATCGTGCAGGACGAATTATGGATCAGATGGAAGCGGCTGGAATTGTAGGACCATCTCAAGGAGGAAAGCCAAGACGTGTTCTAGTTGATTCTATTCAATTGACGAGTATTATAGGAAATTAAGCGATAATAACATAAGATGAGAAGGATTGTTTTTATATTGGGGCTGATTATATCAACAATGACGTTATGTGTTGCACAGAATGCTAAAGATGTAATGTCGTTGGTTGTATCTAAATATACGAAAGCCAGAAACGTCAGTGCGTCTTTCTCGTTAATATCTCCTCAATTTAATGCGAAGGGGACAATTGTAATGAGTGGAAATAAATTCCGAATAATTTCAAATGATTATAAATGTTGGTATGATGGAAAAACTCAATGGGTTTATTCTACAGTTACTGGAGAGGTAAATATTATTGAGCCTACGTATGAGGATTTAGAAACTTCAAACCCGTATGCAGCAATAGCCGAATACCAATCAAATTATAACGAATCGTTGAAGGCAAAAACAATTTCATCATATTTGATTAATTTGAAAGCTAAGAAAAAAGATGCTTATATAACAAATTTGCTTCTGACGATAGCTAAAAGCAGTAATCGTATTACAAAAGCTGATGTGTCTATGAGTGATGGCTCTAGCCAGACACTTATATTTTCGAATTATAAAAATGATGATAACAGTGTGAGCGATGCAACTTTTAAGTTTGATAAATCATTAGTGCCGACAGGAACAACTGTCGTAGATTTAAGATAAATAGTAAAAACAATAAAAAGATATACAATGGAAACAGAAAAAGTAAAATGCTTAATAATAGGATCAGGACCTGCTGGCTATACCGCAGCTATATACACATCAAGGGCTAATTTATCGCCTGTTTTATATGAGGGCTTGCAACCAGGCGGACAATTGACGACAACTTCTGAAATTGAAAATTTCCCGGGTTATCCAGATGGGGTGGGAGGTTTTGATATTATGGAAGATATGAAATCTCAGGCTGAACGCTTTGGTGCTGATATTAGAGCTGGTTATGTTGAGACAGTAGATTTGTCTGTTAGACCGTTCAAGGCTGTTGTTGACGGAACAAAGCATATTGAGGCAGACGCAATAATTATCGCTACTGGTGCATCAGCAAAATATTTAGGATTGGATGATGAAAAAAAATATGCTGGTATGGGAGTGTCGGCATGTGCCACGTGTGACGGTTTCTTCTACCGTAAGAAGGTGGTGGCTGTAGTAGGTGGTGGTGATACTGCATGTGAAGAAGCTATGTATCTTAGCAGTTTGGCTAAAGAAGTATATATGATTGTTCGAAAAGATTATTTGCGTGCATCACAAGTAATGCAAGACCGTGTGTTGAATAAAGAAAACATCCATGTCCTATTTAACACCAATACAATGGGATTGTTTGGTGAGAATGGGGTAGAAGGTGCTCATTTGGTTAAGTTTAAAGGAACACCGCAAGAAGTGGAGTTGGATATTGCGATAGATGGTTTCTTTTTAGCAATAGGACATAAACCTAATACTGATTTCTTGGGTGGTCAGATTACGCTAGATGAAAATGGTTACATCGTGACAGAGGGAGCTTCAACGAAAACAAATATTCCAGGCGTTTTTGCTGCTGGTGATGTAGCTGATCCACACTATCGTCAAGCAATTTCGGCTGCGGGAATGGGATGCCGTGCTGCTATGGATGCTGAAAGATATTTGTCAGATAATAATTTGAAATAACGATAAAAATAAATAATCATCGTATTGATATTTGGTTGCTGGTAAATAATTATCGGCAACCAATTTTTTTTGTATGAATTTAAAGTTGCATAATTATCGTATTATGAATTTTAATGCTATATTTGCATAATAACAAACGAGTAACTCTTAACATGAAATATATAAGCCTTGCCAATACAAATGCACATCGACTTCCATTTTATCTTGCAATGGAAGAGTATATTGCAAAGTATCTTGATGAAGACGAGGCTTTCTTTATGTGGCAGGTGCGACCTACAGTCATTTTTGGCAGAAATCAATTGATTGAAAAAGAAGTTAATTTGCAGTACTGCAAGGCACATGGAATTGAAACCTATCGTAGAAAAAGTGGTGGTGGATGTGTATATGCCGATATGGGAAATATTATGTTTTCCTATATAACGAAAACATATAATGTTGCCGAGGCTTATGGTAAATATATTTCAAAGATTGTTGACGCATTAAAAACTCTTGGAGTATATGCAATGGCTTCGGGGAGAAACGATATTGTCATCGACGGAAGAAAAGTATCAGGTAACGCCTTTTATCATGTGAATGGCAAGAGTGTTGTTCATGGGACAATGCTATATGATACCGACGTTGCTAATATGGAAAATGCAATAACGCCTGCAGTAGCTAAATTAATATCGAAAGGTGTTGATTCCGTGCGTAATCGAATAACGATTTTAAATAAATACTTGAGTATCTCAATAGATGATTTCAAGAAAATAATCATAAAAGATTTGTGCGATGAAACTGTCGTTTTGGATGAGCAGGCTGAAAGCGTTATATCTGATATAGAGAAAACCTATCTGAGCGATAGTTTCATATATGGTAATAATCCGCATTGCAACATTGAAAAAAATACACGAATTGAGGGTGTGGGTGAATTTAAAGTATTAATCGAAGTGAATAAATCTATTATAAAGAAAATCAATATAATGGGCGACTACTTTTTGAATGGAGAAATAGATGCCCAATTATTAGAGAAACTTATCGGTATACCCTATGATGAATGTTCTATAAGGTGTGCCTTAGATGATGTGAATGTGGGTGATGTCATTTTGAATTTAAACAAGGAACAATTTATAAAATTAATAATAATCTAATAACTGATATGGAAGCAAATAAAAGAACATGCCTATATGACAAGCATGTAGCTTTGGGGGCTTTGATAAGTCCATTTGGAGGTTTTGATATGCCTATCCAGTATGCTGGAATAGTTGAGGAACATAATGCGGTGAGAAATCATTGTGGTGTTTTTGATGTATCTCACATGGGTGAGGTGAGCGTAAAAGGTGAAGATGCTGAGAAATTTGTGAATCACATTTTTACGAATGACATATCTAATGCTCCTATAGGAAAGATCTTCTATGGCTTAATGCTTTATCCTAATGGAGGTGCAGTAGATGATTTGCTTGTGTACAAGCGTGGAGAAAAAGACTTTTTCCTTGTGATAAATGCAGCTAACATAGACAAAGATGTTGATTGGATTATGCAGAATAAGGATGGGTATAAAGTGGAAGTTGTAAATGAAAGCGAGCAATATGGTGAGATTGCTGTTCAAGGACCAGAGGCAGAAGACAGCATAGAAAACATATTGGGAGTAACTTGTGCTGAATTAGGTTTCTACACTTTCAAGGAGTTAGATATTGCAGGTGAAACAATCATCATAAGCCGTACTGGTTATACTGGAGAAGACGGTTTTGAAATATATGCAAGCCATGAATTGACTTGCAAACTATGGGATAAGTTGATTGAGTCTGGCAAGGTTGCACCATGTGGATTGGGTTGCCGTGATACGTTGCGTTTTGAGGTGGGATTGCCACTTTATGGCGATGAGTTGAGCGCGGAAATCACCCCAATCGAGGCATGCCTCGGAATCTTCGTGAAGACCGATAAAGAGGAATTCATTGGAAAAGATGTTGTGAAGAAACAGAAGGAAGAGGGGGTGCCACGTAAACTTGTAGGAATAGAATTGCATGATAAGGCTATTCCACGTCATGGCTACGAAGTGTTGTCGGGTGACGAGGTGATAGGTTATGTTACAACAGGCTATCGTTGTATATCTGTTGACAAGAGCGTAGCTTTAGCATTGATTGACTCTAAGTTTGCTAATATGGGCGATTCTGTCAAGATTAAGATTCGCAAAAAAGTGTTTGACGGAACAATAGTCGCGCGTAAATTCTATAAAAAGAGTTACAAGAAATAAATTTAATAACAATATAAAATTAAAAAATTATGAGCAAGATATTAGAAGGGCTTTATTATGCTGAGTCACACGAGTTTGTAAAAGTTGAAGGTGAATTTGGTTATGTTGGTATAACTGATTATGCTCAAGAGCAATTAGGTAATGTCGTTTATGTAGATATGCCAGAGGTTGACGATGAAGTTACTGCTGGTGAGGAATTTGGTGCTGTAGAAAGTGTTAAGGCTGCTAGTGACCTTTATTCTCCTGTAAGCGGAGTGGTAGTGGAAGTGAATGAGGAATTGGACGGCGATCCTGGAGCAATTAATAAAGATGCTTATGCTAATTGGATTATAAAGGTGAAATTGAGTAATCCTAGCGAAGTGGAGAACTTGATGGATGCTGAAGCATACGCAAAGTGCATTGAAAACGAACATTAATCAGAAATAAAAGCCAATATGAATTATAAGTATTTTCCGCATACTGCCAGCGAGCTTGATAAAATGCTTGAGGTGTGCGGAAAACGCTCTTTGGATGAACTTTTTGATGAAATTCCAGAAGAAATCCAATTTAAGCGTGACTATGATTTGCCTAGCGAGATGAGCGAGGTTGAGTTGCGTAGGTTCTTCGCTGAACTAGGTGCGAAAAACATACCTCTTACTTGTTTTGCTGGTGCTGGATGTTATGACCATTATTCGCCAGCTGTTATATCGCATATAATCAGCCGTTCGGAGTTTTTAACCTCATACACGCCGTATCAATCTGAAATATCTCAAGGCACGTTGCAATATATTTTTGAGTTCCAGTCAATGATGGCAGAACTTACTGGTATGGAAGTGGCTAACGCTTCGATGTACGACGGTGCGACAGCTACAGCCGAAGCGATGATGATGACGGTGAGTGCCGCAAAAAAGAAAAATAAGGTTTTGGTTTCGTCTACATTGAATCCAAATGTTAAAGATGTACTTGAAACTTATTCTAAATATAACGGTATTGACCTTGAGTATATAGCAGAGAAAGGCGGTATTACAGATAAGGCTGATTTTGAGTCTAAAATTTCGGCTGGCGATGTGGCTGGTGTTATAGTAGCTGCACCTAACTATTATGGTATCATTGAGGACTATAGCGGCTGGGCAGATACGTGCCATGCACAAAAGTCGTTGTTGGCTGTTAATTGTCAGGCTTCTGCTCTTGGAGCTATTAAATCTCCAGGAGAGTGGGGTGCTGATATCGCCGCTGGAGATGGACAAAGTTTTGGTATTCCGATGAGTTTCGGAGGCCCATACGTAGGTTTCTTATGCACAAGGAAATCATTAATCCGAAAAATGCCTGGGCGTGTTGTGGGTGCTACAAAGGATTTGAACGGAAAACGCTCGTTCGTGCTTACGTTGCAAGCGCGTGAGCAGCATATCCGTCGTGAAAAGGCTACCAGCAATATATGTTCTAATCAGAGCCTTATGGCATTGTATGTTACAATATATATGTCGCTTATGGGCTCAAAAGGTCTGAAAGAGGTTAATGAGCTAGGCTATAGCGGCGCTCATTATCTAGCAGAGCAACTTTGCTTGACAGGCAAATGTGAGCTTGCATATCCCGATAAGCCTTTCTTGAATGAATTTGCGGTGAGATCCACGTTAGATATAGACAGGTTGCAAGCGGCATGTGCCGAACAAGGTTTGTTGGCTGGCGTAAAGATTGCCGATGATAAATTGTTGCTTTGCGTAACAGAGATGCGTAGCAAGGCGGAGATTGATAAATTAGTGGAAATAGTAAAACAATTTTAAGCCTGAACGATTATGAACAGTACATTTTATGGAAAATTGATATTCGAGTTAGGCGAAACCGGTAGAGTAGGTTACTCTTTGCCTAAAAATGAGTTGCCAAGCTATAATATGGCATCTTTGCCTGATAACTTGAAGCGTGAAACAGAAATGGCATTGCCTGAAGTTGACGAGTTATCGGTAGTACGCCATTATACTAATATGAGCAACAATAATTTCGGTGTTGACACAGGATTTTATCCGCTAGGCTCATGTACTATGAAGTATAATCCTAAGATTAATGAGGAGATTAGCGGTTTGCCGTCTTTCGCATCATTGCATCCGTTGCAAAGCATTGACACTGTGCAAGGAGCATTGGAGGTGTATTATAATCTTCAACGAAGCCTATCGGAGATTTCTGGATTGAGTGAATTCACATTAAATCCATTTGCTGGTGCTCATGGCGAGTTGACTGGATTGATGGTGATTCGCGCATACCATAATAGTAAGGGTGATTTTAAACGTGTAAAAGTGATCGTACCTGATTCGGCTCATGGTACAAACCCAGCCAGTGCTGCCGTTTGTGGTTTGCAAGTCGTTCAAGTGAAAAGTCTTGCCGATGGCACTGTGGATGTTGAAGATTTGAAAGCTCATTTAGATGACACCGTTGCTGCTATAATGATGACAAATCCTAATACGCTCGGTATTTTTGAACGCAACATACCCGAAATTGCTAAATTGGTGCATGATTGTGGCGGTTTGCTTTATTACGATGGAGCTAATCTTAATGCTTTGCTTGGGAAATGCCGTCCTGGTGATATGGGATTTGACGTTATGCACATCAATTTGCACAAGACATTCTCTACTCCTCATGGTGGTGGTGGCCCCGGCTCTGGTCCTGTGGGTGTTCGTGCTGGTTTGGAGAAATTCTTGCCTAATCCCCATGTTAAGAAGGACGAGAATGGGAAGTTCTATATTGACAAAGATAAGGATGCTCTAGGTTCTGTTTCAGCGTTTACTGGCAACTTCAGTGTTATGCTGAAAGCTTATTCATATATATTGACGCTTGGCAAAGAGAACCTCAAGATGGTTGGACCATACGCAACTTTGAATGCCAATTATATAAAGGATTCGTTGAAAGATGTGTTTGAATTGCCAATAGACGTAGTGTGCAAGCATGAGTTTGTATTCGACGGATTGAAGGACAAGAGTCAAGGTGTTACCACTATGAATGTGGCAAAACGCCTGCTTGATTACGGTTTCCATGCTCCAACGATATATTTTCCGCTGTTGTTCCATGAATCATTGATGATAGAACCGTGTGAGAACGAGAGCAAGGACACGCTTGACAATTTTATTGCGGTGATGCGAAAGATTGCACAAGAGGCAGCCGAAGACCCTGAAATGGTGAAAACTTCACCACACAATACGCCTGTGCGTCGTCCTGATGATACGCTTGCGGCTACACATCCTATTGTGACTTATCGTGAACTATTAGCCGACACTGAGGCATGAAAACCGATATTATCATAATAGGAGCCGGTCCTGGTGGCTATGAAACTGCTCATTATGCCGCGGCTCAAGGATTATCTGTTACGATATTCGAGGCTCGAGAGTTGGGCGGTACATGCTTGAACCGTGGTTGTATACCCACTAAGACACTTTGTAAGAATGCCGATATTCTCAATCACTTGAAAGAGGCTGAAACATTTGGTATAGGCGATGTGGCTTATAGTGTAGATTTCGCTAAAATGATTGAACGCAAGAATGTTGTTGTGGCACAATTGCGTGAGGGCGTAGCGATGGCATTGAAGCATCCCAATATCACGCTTGTGAATGGCGAGGCTGTCATAACATCTGCGAAGTCGATCGTGTGTGGTGGCGAAAGTTATGAATGCGACAATATGATTATTGCCACTGGTTCAAAACCTAAATTGTTGCCTATCGATGGTGCTGAATTGCCGTGTGTACTTACTAGCGACGATATTTTAGACCTAGATATGCTGCCTAAGAGCCTCTGTATCATAGGCGGTGGAGTTATTGGTTTGGAATTTGCATCTATTTTCAATAGTTTGGGAGTGGATGTGTCAATAGTTGAGTTCTGTAAGGAGATTATTCCAAACTTTGATAGCGACTTGGCAAAACGATTGCGTCAGTCGTTAGCAAAGAAAGGTGTTAACATCAACGTTGGTGCTGGTGTAACCCAAATAATCAGCAATGATGATGGTTCAGCTACAGTGAAATATGAGCAGAAAGGAAAGCCGCTAGAAATCTCGTGTGAAAAGGTACTTATGGCAGTAGGGCGTGCTGCTTGTTTGCCACAAGGCATAGAAACGTCGGGCGTGGATTTCTCTCCACGAGGTATTGCTGTTGACGATAACATGCTTACTTCAGTGGCAGGAGTGTATGCAATAGGTGATGTTAACGCTCGCTGTATGCTTGCTCATGCTGCCACTTTCCAAGGCAAACGAGCTGTCAATACTATTTTAGGCAAGGAAGACAATATACGTCTTGACATTATGCCGTCGGCAATATTCACATCGCCAGAAGCGGCAATGGTTGGTGTCACTGAAAGCTATTGCAAAGAGCATGGGGTGGATGCCGTTGTTAAAAAGGCATTTTTCCGTGCCAATGGAAAGGCTGTGGCTATGAATAAAACCGACGGAATCCTCAAACTGGTAGTATCAGCCGCAGACAGGCGTATACTTGGATGCCATATATTAGGAGCTCATGCAGCCGACTTGATACAAGAAGTTGCAGCCATGATGAATTGTGATGCCACAGTTGATGCTTTAAAAGATATTATCCACGCGCATCCTACGCTTGGCGAAGTTGTGTTGCAGGCTGCATTGCAGCAATAGAAGCCTAGCTTGAGATACAAGAGGAGCGATGTTGACACGATAGCTTTTTAACAGAGAATTAGTTTGAATGTAAAATACCCTAAGATTGGCTAACTGTAGCGAAATCAATCTTGGGGTATTCTTTATTATTACTGTTCGATAAAATGTGTACTTTTACCCATGATTATAATGTTGTTTTATAAAAAACTATTATTACTGTCCGATAAAAGTTTTTTTGAGTAAAAGAAAAAATAGGGCTGATTCCATTATCAGAACCAATAGCATAATCGAGAACACGAGCCGTAAGGAACACGGGAAAACGGTGTTGCTGGCTGATTCGAGAGGCAACAGCCTCGCCCGTGTTGATTCAAGGGATGTTTCCCTGATATTTACGGTTCAAGGCGACACGGAAGCAGATTTCAAAGAAAAGAGGGATGCTTTCTATCAAGTACTTTATAATGGAGCGATAGAGCTGTCAGTGCCTAAAGAGAGCGAAAACATATATTATCTTGTCTACAAGGGGAAAGGCAACAGCTATAGCCAGAATAGGGCGAGGACTTTTTGCAAGTTCGCGGCCAAATTTGAAGAGCCGAATCCCAATAACAGGAAATAGCTTGCGCGGATTGTATTAAGAAAGTCTCATGATTTTGCTTTTGGCTCAATCATGGGACACTATGTATTTTACGCATTTGCGCTGCTGCGCGTTATCCTTTATTTCATGAAGTTGTTGTAATCATCTACGGTGATTTTGGCTAGTGTGGCTGGCATCTCCTTTCCGATCAGCTTGTAATAGCGGGATAGCTTGGTCTTTAATGGCTCCAATTTCTCTTGGATATATTCTTCTTTAGGTACTCTTTTTTTTTGATAACTGCTATAAAGAGTAATATCATCTGGCAAAGCTCGGACGGTACGAACGATATCCAAAAAATGGCTGATGTAACATTGGTTCAGCGTTTTATACAGCATATCTTTGTCACCAGCTAGGTACATCAAGAATAATTCTTGTTTGTCAATCTCACTCTCGCTGTTATTGTAGTTTTGCGCGTAGTTGCAAAAGCGTTTCTCCAAATTTTTCACGCTCGTTGTCATTCCCCACACCTTGAAGAACAAAATAATGCATAGCACAGTTACCACAATCAGAATAAATACGAAAAATCCATTCATAATACTTAATTTTAATGTTAATTAATAATTTTAGTGCAAAAGTAGCCAAAACAGCCCGATTCCACCCCCCCTAATTGCTAAAAAATATTAAATATGCTTTAGGGCATGTTTTGCACAAAATCACATAATGCAATTCCTTGTGTGTATAAGGTATTTTAATCATTCGTCTATTTAAAGGTTTTTTATTTCGTGCATGTTGTCGGCTTATTGTTTTTAATTTGGTTAAAATGTAATATTTGTGCTGTTGGCGTTGCATCATATTATCGGGAAATTCCTATCTTTGGGAAGATAACGAACTATATATTTTATTTTTTACAAATATGGGTGGAAATCATAGTTTTCCCCTATTCACTGGCTGTAAAGAATAATACCTAGCGGCATTGGCTACCGACCTTGTGATGTGGAGAAAAAGAAGTAAAGGAAATGGCAGTAATAAGTGTAATAAAAGTTATAGGAAAAATGGGAGAAATAGGGTGGGCTGGTAAGGAATGATTTTTAGTTAGGTGTGGATGGAGAGGCGAACCCATAGCCAACGAGGTATCATTCTCCAAAAGAATACCAGTAAGGAATATTTCCAGTCGATAATGGCAACTCGCTTCTTTTTCATTACGGCTTTGAAAATCTTGTCGGCGGCATATTCTACCGTCATCTGTGCCGGATAGTGTTGACCATCGTCAAGCAGTGCCGTGGTTACGAATCCTGGGCGTATATCGGTAAATGTGATTTTTAAGCCTTGCATGCGTGCCAACTGGTCAAGGCAATCAAGATAGATATTATTGTACCGTTTTGTGGCACTATATGAGGGTGAAACGCCTAGTCCCTTAGTGCCTGCAATAGATGATACCGCCACAATGTGACCTGCGAGATTGTGCTGCTTGTAATAATTAAACGCAGTATCTATCATTTGTGTGAATCCAAGCACATTGGTACGCACTGTGTCTAGTTCTATGTTAATATCAATTTTGGTGTTCTGGTGTCCCATGCCAGAGCAATGGAAATAGATATCCATACCACCGAGCCTATCAATCAGTTTGATAAGTTTGTCGGGGGCTTCGGGGTTAGTTATGTCTATCACATCATATTCCACTTGGTTTGGATATAATGCTTTGAGTTCTTGCAAAGATGATTCCCTGCGTGCTGCTATACCTACTCGCCATCCTTCGGCAATAAACCGTAATGCGACTTCACGACCTATACCAGAGGATGCACCCATGATAATAATATGTTTCTTGTTGCTCGTTATCGGCATAAGTATGTTGATTGATTAGGATAAAATTTTAAATTTGGCGAATTTGAGCATAAGCACTTTCGACTCTTCAAGTTCGCTGAAATGTACCCTGATTTTCTCGTCTTTCGTCATAACTTCCAATATCTCGCCTACACCAAACCGTGAATGAAGTATTTTCATCCCGACTGCCGTTTCACTTACGCTATGACAGATAAACTCGCCACCTGCCGCTTGTGATGCCGACGTTGCGAACGAGGATGTCGGGCTGGTGCGTACTGGTTTGCTCAAACTATGTGTGTGGGATGAAAGCGTGTTACGCTTTTGCTGAACAAAAACAGGACGAGATAAATAGTTATCACTATCCCAACTGCTGGAACGACGTTGCGATGTGTAGCCTTCTCCAAGCATGGCAGACGTTTGAGCTAATGACAAATAGCTTGGGTTTATGTCACGAATAAAACGGCTCATTTGGCATTGCTTGGTTTGTCCGTTTTTGTATCTAGAGGAAGCGAAAGTGATAGTGCAACTTGTTTTTGCCCGAGTTATAGCAACATATAGCAACCGTCGTTCTTCTTCTATGCCTTCCAAAGTGTCGCTGCTCATCATAGATGGAAAAAGTTCCTCTTCAACACCTACGATAATAACGTTTCGGAACTCAAGTCCCTTGGCGGCATGTACTGTCATGAGCGTTACGCATTCACCGGATTCGTTGTCGTTGGTCTTGTCTTGGTCGGTTGCAAGCGACACTTCGGCTAAAAAGTCAGTTAATCTTAGATTATCGTCCTCTCCTGCTTCTTGCTTGGTGGTGATAAAATCTTTGATACCGTTAAGCAATTCCGATAGGTTCTCTTGCTTGCTTATATTCTCGGGAGTGTTGTCGCTATGTACTGAGGATAGTATAGTAGAGTCACGCAGAATCATTTGCGCAAGTTCTAATGCGTTTTTGCCTATAGTGTTGCTGTCGATGAACGACTGAATCAATGATGCGAAAGCCTGTAATTTCCTTTGCGTTCCAGAATTTATTGATAAATCGTAGGCATTAGGATTGTTCAGAACATCCCACATGCTCACATTGTGATGTAAAGCCGCTTGCTGGATTTTGCTGACTGTAGTGTCGCCTATGCCACGTGTAGGATAGTTGATAATTCGCCTTAGAGCTTCGTCGTCGTTAGGGTTAATTGTCAACCTGAAGTAGGATATTGCATCCTTAATCTCTTTTCGCTGGTAGAATGAGAGTCCGCCGTAAATTCTGTAAGGAATATTGCGCTTGCGTAGAGATTCTTCAAGCACACGTGATTGTGCGTTGGTGCGATAGAGTATGGCGAAATCCTCAAACGAGCCACCTTGAAATGATTTTGTCGCAATTATTTGATTAGCTACAACGTAGCCTTCTTCAAAATCGGAATATGCTTGTATGACCGAAATTTTGCTGCCTACCGAGCTTTTTGAGAAAACTTGTTTATGAATTTGATATTTATTTTTCTCAATCAGGCTGTTTGCCGCACCTATAATGGTCTGAGTTGAGCGGTAATTCTGTTCTAGTTTGAACGTCTTTAGGTCGTGATAGCTTTTCGACAAGTTCAAAATATTGGTGATATTAGCACCACGGAAGGAATAGATGCTTTGAGCATCATCGCCCACAACACATAGTTTATTGTGTTTACGGCACAATTGTGATACTATGAGGTGCTGTGCAAAATTGGTGTCTTGGTACTCATCGACAAGTACGAATTGGAAAAAATCTTGGTACCTTTCCAGTACATCTTTGTTATCACGGAAAAGGATATTGGTGTAAAACAGCAAATCGTCGAAATCCATAGCTCCAGCCACACGGCAACGATTCCAATATGTCTTGTATATAGCGTAGGTCAATGGGCGTTTTGCTCGTGAGTCGGCTTGCCTCAATTCGCTGTCGTTTTCGTAGTCGGTGGGAGATATTAGGGCATTTTTCATATTTGATATGTGACTTTGCAGATGATTGGGGTTGTAAACCTTGTCATCAAGTTGCATATCTTTGATAATAACCTTTATCAATGAGCGTGAATCGTTGGTGTCGTATATTGTGAAATCATGGTTAAATCCTATTTTTTCGGCATTTATTCTTAGTATTTTTGAAAAAATAGAGTGAAATGTTCCCATCCATAGCGTGGATGCTTCATCGCCTATGAGCGATGTGATACGCTCTTTCATTTCACGAGCCGCCTTATTGGTGAACGTGAGTGCCAGAATACGGTAAGGTAAATAGCCGTTTTTCAACAAATGAACGATTTTATAGGTCAATACACGGGTTTTCCCAGAGCCAGCTCCAGCAATCACCAGCGATGGACCATCGATATATTCAACAGCTGCACGCTGTTGCTCATTAAGTTTATTTAAGTAATCCTCCAAAATTATGATTATTGTTAATGTGAACTACAAAATTAAGAATTTTCTAAGGACTGGCATAGTGATGCGGAGTATAAAATTTTCATGTCGCTAGTGAACTATGAGCCGAGATAGAGGTTATTATATAAAATTTAAAAACTATATAGTATGTTAATCCGTGCATATCCAAGTTTAATGGCATTAATGCTGACGGTACTTACAATACCGTGCATAAATGCAAAAGAATCGCCTGATGAGTGGTTGCGTGACTCATTGCCACAGCAATGGGCATACGCATCAGAGTTTTCACAAACATTGCCGACCGATGATAAATGGTGGCTAAACTTTGAGGATAAGTCCTTAGACACGCTGATGAGTATTGCCATAGACAATAATTTTGATTTGCAGATAGCCGAGAAACGTATAGCATTAGCGAAAAGTGCTGTGAAAATAGCACAAAGCGGCTATTATCCGAGTTTGTCTTTAAACGCCGGTTGGTCAAAAGATCGCAGTTCGGGAACGACAAGTGATTATTACGATTTGGGATTGAATTTCAGTTGGCAAATTGACCTATTCGGGCAAATTACATCGCAGGCGAAGTCAAAAAAGGCTCTATGGCAGGCAACAAAAAGCCAATATGACGGTGTGATGGTGACGTTGTGTGCTAATGTGGCGACAGCTTATATAAATTTGCGTACATGGCAAGCTCAATTTATAGTGGCGACAACGCATCTGCAATCACAGAAGCAAGTGCTTGAAATGACGGAAGCACGTTTCAAGAGCGGTCTTGCATCTATGCTCGATGTGTCGCAAGCAAAGACCGTATATTTGAGTACGCTTGCTTCAATTGCACCGCTAAAGGCTAATATAGAGTCGCAACTAAACAGCATCGCAATTTTGCTAGGTATTTATGCTGAAAACATTCCAATATCGGCAATCGAGATTGCACCGTTGCCTAATGTGAATGAGTTAGTTCCCGTAGGTGTGCCAATGGATTTGTTGCGAAGAAGACCCGACATAAAAGAGGCGGAATACACGTTGGCTTCTTATGCAGTTGCGATAGGAATAGCGAAAAAGGATTTTTTGCCTACGCTCACATTGGATGGCGGAATAGGGTTTAAATCTAGTAAGTTGGATAATATGTTTGATGACAAGTCTTTCACATACACTATTGCTCCGATGCTTACGTGGACAATATTTGACGGATTGAGCCGAAAATATCAATTGATAGAGGCAAAGGAGCAGTATATGATAGGAATAGACAACTATAATAATGCGGTGATGACTGCGGTAAAGGAAGCACAAAACGCTATGATTTCTTACCGCTATATGCTGGAGGAAACTAGAGAATTAGAAGATGTAACGAATGAGGCTTTTAATTCGTTGAAGCTGTCAATTGACCTTTATAAACGAGGGTTAACTAGTTTCACTAATGTGTTGACCTCACAACAGACCTATTTGCAATATAATAATTCTTTAGTGTCGGCAAAGGGTAAAACATTGTTGTCATTAATATCAATTTATCAAGCCTTAGGTGGCGGATGGTAAAAGTAATTGAAGTAAATAACATACAAATAATATGAAAGCTATGAAAATAAACATTTTATATCCAATACTGATGATTGCCTTTATTTTATCATCATGCGGAAATACTAAAAAAGATACAACAAATGAGTATACGATGAATGTGGATGTAGCAATGCCCACAACAGATTCGGTCTTATTGCGGAAAAGCTATCCAGCATCGCTTAAAGCTAAATCGGTAGTCAATTTGGTGGCTAGGGTTGACGGATATTTGCAGAGCGTGAACTATAAGGCTGGTCAATATGTGAAAAAAGGTCAGTTGCTGTTTGTGATTGAACCAAAGACTTACCAAGAGGCAGTTTCGCAAGCTGAGGCTCAATTGGCGAGTGCTACAAGCCAATATGAGTATGCCAAAACTAATTATGAGAGTATGAAAGAAGCTGCGGCATCGAATGCAGTTCCTAAAATTGACTACGTACAGGCAGAATCAAATCTAAACCAGTCGAGTGCAGCTATAAAATCGGCAAAAGCCTCTCTTGGAAATGCAAAATTAAATTTGAGCTATTGCTATATTAAAGCACCGTCTAGCGGTCATATAACAAAAAATACGGTGGATGTGGGCAATTATTTGAACGGTGCGGCATCACCCCAAACTTTGGCGACAATATATGACGACCAAACAATGAGTGTTAACTTTACGATTGAGGATAGCCAGTACATGCGTATGGTGTCTGACCAAAAGTCAGAGGATGCGAAAAAGTCTTTTAATGTTGTTGAGTTGATTTTTAATGAGAAATTGCCACATAGTTATACCGCTGTCATTGATTATTTATCACCTATGGTGGATTTATCAACAGGTACTGTTTCTTTAAGGGCAAAGGTGGAAAATCCTTATGGTGAACTGAAAAGCGGAATGTATTGTATTGTTAGTTTGCCGTATAAAGAATTATCAAAGGCTATATTGGTTAAAGATGCGGCTATAAGTACCGACCAGTTAGGAAAGTTTGTATATACAGTCAATGATTCCAATCAAGTGGTTTACACGCCTATAAAAGTAGGCGATTTGGTGAATGATACGCTTAGAATAGTTACTGACGGGCTTGCTCCCAATCAGAAATATGTGACTAAAGCCATTCAGAAAGTACGTGATGGCATGAAAGTGAATCCAGTATTGAAAAAATAAAATAATCAAGCCATGATTTCAAAGTTCTTTATAGATCGCCCGATATTTGCAACTGTTATAGCCATTCTGATGGTTATAATAGGCGGGCTAACAATATTCACGTTGCCTGTAGCGCAATTTCCTGATATTACACCTCCGACGGTGCAAGTGACAGCAACCTATCCAGGAGCTAGTGCCGAAACTGTTGCGAAAACGGTAGGAGTACCAATAGAGGCACAAGTGAATGGAGTAGACGGCATGATGTATATGAGTTCGACCTCATCGTCAAATGGAGCATATAACCTGACTGTTACATTTGATGTTGGTACTGATATTGACATGGCGACAGTCATGGTGCAAAACCGTGTGGCTGTGGCACATGGAAATTTGCCTGAAGCTGTAATACAACAAGGTATCACAACGCAAAAGCAATCAACGAATATTGTTTTATTCTTGTCGTTGGAAGGAGATAGTACTAATCGCTATAATTCGTTGTATTTAAGCAACTATGCTAATTTGAATATTGTTGACGCGTTGTCACGTATCGATGGCGTAGGTGGTGTGAAAGTTTTTGGTGCTGGGAATTATAGTATGCGTATATGGCTTAATCCAGAAACCATGAGAATAAGAGGAGTGTCACCTGCTGATGTTTATTCGGCTATACAAGCTCAAAACATGGAAGTGTCGGCTGGAAGTGTCGGTGCTCCGCCTTCTAACTCAAACGAGGCATTTCAGTTTACGGTCACATCACAAGGTCGATTGGTGTCGACCGAGCAATTCGGTGATATAATAATAAAAGCTAATAGCGATGGCAGTTTCTTGCGGTTAAAAGATATAGCAAAAATTGATTTAGGTAGCGTCGACTATAATACGGTTTCAAATGTATCGGGTCGCCAAACTGCATTAATTGCAATATATCAATTACCTGGTGCAAATGCACTTGATGTAGCGAAAAATGTCGAAAAGGAACTTGATAACTTACAGCAATATTTCCCTGCGGGGGTAAAGTATAAGGTAATTCTTGATACAACTAAATTTGTAAACGCTTCAATTGATGAGGTGCTAAAGACGCTCATTGAAACATCGCTCATTGTAATGCTTGTGATGCTATTGTTCTTGCAAAATTGGCGTGCCGTACTCATCCCGATGATTACCATTCCAGTTTCGCTTATTGCGACTTTCGCAGTAATGAAACTTTTAGGATTTACTATAAATACGCTTACGCTTTTTGGTTTGGTTCTGGCTATTGCGATAGTAGTTGATGATGCTATAGTTGTGGTTGAGGATTGTATGCGGCACATAGACTCGGGTAAATACACTAGACGTGAAGCGGCTCTCAAAGCAATGGAAGAGTTGCAAGGTCCAGTAATAGGTGAAGTTCTTGTCTTGATGGCTGTATTTATTCCAACAGCATTTATTGGCGGCATCACAGGGCAATTATATAAGCAATTTGCGCTAACGATAGCAATATCAACAGCGTTTAGCGGAGTAAATGCTCTTACGTTGACACCTGCATTGTGTGCATTGTTCTTAAAAAGATCGAACCCCAAATTTGTTGTTTACAAATGGTTTAATAAGATATTTGGCAAATTCTTGGATATATATAGGGCATCAATAGGAAAAATGCTGAAGCACCCTTATGCTGCATTAGGATCATTTATGGTTATTGCTTTGCTGGGATTTTGGGGATTGACAAAGTGGCCTTCATCATATATTCCGAGTGAAGATATGGGATATTTTATGACATCGGTTCAGTTGCCTAGTGGAGCATCATTAGACCGTACAGAAAAGGTGGTGAATGAGGTGGAAAAGCAAATTTTGGAATTGCCGGAAGTTGAAGAGGTTATAGCAATTTCTGGATTCTCATTTATGGGAGGTGGAGCTACATCTAACGGTGGTTCGTTATTTGTTATTCTCAAGCCGTGGGCGGAACGGACTAAAAAAGATGAGAGCGTATTTGCATTGGTGGATAAAGTAAATGCGATTACTTCACAAATACAATCAAGCATCGTATTTTCTATAAATCCTCCAGCAATCCCCGGTCTAGGTAATTCAGGTGGTTTGGAAATGGAATTGCTAGATATAAATAATGAAGGAGCAGCTGAAACGCAAAAGGCAATAGCAGATATTCAAGCTGTTGCGGCTAAGGATAAGGATATTGCTTCTGTTACATCGTTGTATCAAGGAAATATCCCTCAATATCAGTTGAATATAGATCGCAATAAATTGGAAATGCAAGGTTTGAATTTGTCATCGGTGTATAATACGCTGAGCTATTATTTAGGGCAAGCGTTTGTGAATGATTTTGTTGAGTTTGGTCGTATCTTCCAAGTGAAGATAGGGGCTGATTCTCAATATCGAAGCAAGGTAGATGATATTATGAAATTAAGTGTCAAAAACAGCAATGGAGAAATGGTGCCGTTCTCGTCGTTTACAACGATAGAGCCTATATTGGGGCAATCTAATGTTTTAAGGTATAATATGTATCCGTCGGCTTCATTGACATTTAATCCAGCTAAAGGTGTAAGTTCAAGTGATGGAATAAAGTCGGCAGAACAGATTGTAAAGAATACGTTAGGTAATACTTACGCATATTCATGGACTGGTCAAGCGTATCAAGAAACTCAGGCTGGTGCAACGATAGCACTCGTATTGATTTTTGCTATTATTGTAACGATATTAGTTTTGGCAGCTCAGTATGAGAGCTGGACCGACCCAATAGCAGTGGTGTTAAGTATGCCGATAGCGATTTTAGGAACAGTGTTAGGCTGCATGTTAATGGGACAGAGCATAAGTATTTACACACAGATAGGAATAATATTGCTGCTTGGATTATCGGCGAAGAATGCAATATTGATAGTTGAATATGCGACTGATTATCGTCGAAAAGGTGAAACAATATATGCTTCTGCGGTAGATGCTGGTGTTGTGCGTTTTCGTCCTATTATTATGACATCCCTTGCCTTCGTATTTGGTGTGTTGCCTATGCTTTTTGCATCTGGAGCTGGGGCGGAGAGCCGTATAAGTTTAGGCACGGCAGTCGTTTTCGGTATGGCATTGAATGCTATTATAGGAACGTTGTTTGTTCCAAACTTCTGGGATGTGATGCAACGGTTGCAAGAAAAGTTTACAGGTTCTCGAAAGACGGAATCTCATGAAGAAAAGAGTATGACCCAGAGCCGTAGTTGATTTTGCAACAATAATGGCTCATGCCATTGGACACAATAAGGTATTTGACTTTAAGAACGTAGTTATATCTCACAATCTGGTCAAATACCTTTTGTGTTATATCTACGTTAGGTGATTTATACTCAACAATTACGAGCGGATTTCCGTATTTGTCGCTTACAAGTGTGTCGCATCTGCGTTTAATGCCGTTTTGGATGATAGAAACCTCATTGTTCATCAATCCTGCTAGAAATCCTTTAACCGTTATCAGATATGATACAAAATTTTGTCGAACCCATTCTTCAGGTGTTAATGCGACATACTTTCGTCTTAACGCATCAAACACATACTCTTTGTCATCGATATATTTAATCTTTAAATTTGATGAAGGTAAATTAAGTTCCTCTCTAGCCATTTTGTCAGTTTAAAAGAATTGCGTAAATTTACTGAAAATATCGAAGATAGAGAATAGTTATGGCGGTAAAAAAGGAAACGTTATCATATATTCAGATATGCAATGATATAGATAAAGGGAAATTTAGCCCTATATATGTGTTAATGGGCGAAGAACCTTACTATATTGACTTGATTGAGGACAAAATCGTGTCAAAAGCGTTGACAGCAGATGAAAAAGAGTTTAATCTAACCATTGCTTATGGACTTGATACTGATATAAGAACTGTTATCAATGAATGTAAGAGGTATCCAGTTATGTCTAATTATCAAGTAGTAGTGCTTAGGGAGGCTCAGAATAATAAAGAACTTGATTTGCTTAGGCTTTATGCTGAAAAGCCTTTAGAGTCAACTATTCTAATAATATGCCATAAACATTCTTCGATAAAAGCCCCTGAATTTCTAAAAGTATTAAAAGCTAATTCCACTGGAGTTGTATTTGATTCAGCTAAAATCAGTGAGAATAATGTAGGGCAGATAATAACTGAATATGTCACCTCAAAAGGTGGCAAGATTGATGCTAAGGCAACGTCTATGCTGAAAGATTTTGTGGGAACGGATCTAGCCCGAATATTTGGAGAAGTTGACAAGTTGTTCATTTTATTAGGTAATGATAAACTTATAACTCCTGAAATTATTGAGCGTAATATAGGTATAAGTAAGGATTTTAATAATTTTGAATTAGAAAACGCTATAAGAAATAAAAATGCCTTAAAAGCAAACCAAATCATAAATTATTTTGAAAAGAATCCGAAAAATAATCCTACTGTACTGACAATAGGGTTGTTATTTTCTTTCTTTTCTAATTTATTGCTTGCAAGAACTGCAAAAGTGAAAACAGAGCAAGGTATAATGGATGCGTTAGGAACAAAATCTCCTTATCGTGCTAGAATTTTTATTGAGGCGATGAAGTATTATTCTACTGCTGGATGTGTGAATATAATAGGTTATTTACGTGAATTTGACACAAAATCAAAGGGTATTAATTCACGTCAAAATGAGTATCAATTATTGAGAGAACTAATCTATAAAATATTACATTCATAATAGAATAGGTGATTTCTTGAGAAATTCTCCAATATCAATCACTTCAAGCGGTACATGTAACCTAGTGTTATCATTATTGACATGCCAGTAGATGCAGAAAATACATCTCTTTTACGGCTGCCGAACGCATTACCTAAGCCATAGTAGAATCGTCCTTCTAGTAAGAATGAGTTGCTACGTTTTGCTATAAATTCCATACCAGCACCTACGCTGATGCCATAGTCAATTTTATTCTTGACTGGCATTGTGAATTGGTCGGTATATCGGTTTGCGATAGGGAAGTTCTCTAATCCATTGAAATTATTTATATCAAAATTGGCTGTCGTGGATTCGCCAATCATAAAACCTATTTCAGGACCTGCGTTGAAGAATCCTCTAAATTTGGTGCTTCCGAAAAAGATATGGGTTAAAATAGGAAGTTGAAGATAAGTAAATCTACGTGTATATTGATACGGTGCTTCTTCAAAATCTTCTTTCCAACCTCTTTGCTCCAAATTTAACTCGACCAAAAGTCCGAAATTCTTTTCTTCGGCATATCTAAATGTGATACCGCCCATATATCCCATAAGCATGGTTTGTGGCACAGAAGGTGAGAATGCTATTTTTGACATAGTGATACCAGCCTTGCCACCTATACCCACACGAGATTCATAGAGCGTTTGAGCTGTCGCAAAATTATAAGCAATCATAATACCGATTGCTACAAGTATCATACTTAATCTTTTCATCTGGTAGTAATATCTAGTTTACCGTTTGGCATAAAGTGAATGAAATAAACTGACTTATTCACAAATCCGCTCCAATTGCTTATACGTTCAAATTTGAAATTGGTTTGCAAACCGTCATATTTAATTTCTGTCTTGTTGAAATCCTTGCCGTTATTGCATAGTGATTTTAAGAAATACATACCTGTGTCATACCCCAAGAATCCGAACCTAGGCACTGCATTCATCATGTTTTCTCCATACCATTGTTCATATTTCTTCTCGAAACGTTCTACTTTGTCGTCTTGTGGATTTACAAAAAAACGTGAGTAAATATATGTGTCAATCTCATGAAAACTTTCTTGCCAATCTTCCATATATGTTACCCATTCAGGATAGCCCAATACGGCAGTTTCCACACCTATGCTGTCAGCTTTGATACGTTTAATGGCTGGTGCTATTTGCGACATTACGGCTTTTGTGCCTGATGTTGGTACAAGTAAATACTTTTTGCCTCGTTCCAACATCTGTTTAAAAACGTCGGTTACCAAAGTGGAACTATATTCAATTTGGTGCATTTGAGTGCTATTCTTTTGAGTAACATGTGCTATGAGGTCGTTGGCAAAATCTTTTTTCGTAGTGCCTTTTTTATGGATAAATATAACCTCATAATCAGCGAATTTAGAGTCGAACCAATCATATACGTCAGCATGCATAAAAGATTGTGGTATATTTACTTGGAACATGAAAGGATTTTCGTTATATGATTCGGTCTTTAGAGAGAATGAGTTTATCATATACACCTTGTTTTCCTTGCAGAATCTACCGATTTCTTCGATTTGTGAAATCTCCTCGGATGCAAAAATCATATCCATGCTTTTCAATTCTTCCTTATCAAGTATAGCTTTTAATTTAGCATCAGAGTCTTCTGTGTCGTATGTGAAAATGTTTATCTTTTTTCCGCAATTAGAGCTAGCATCGTCAATAGCCATCAAGAAACCTTTATAAAATTCGGTGTAGAGGCGGGCTTGTTTTGATTGTTGTGCCTTGTTTAACATATATGGCAACAATAACGCTATATTTATTTCATTGTCACTGTTAATGTCGTGAACTGAGTCGTAAATTTCTTTAATTCTATCTGATTCATTGTCTTGCAATTCAGTTGTAGTTCCTTCATGCGGTAAAATCAATATTGAGTCCTTTTTTTCTAGAGGCAATTGCACTGTCTTGCCCTTTTTTACTTTTGACATATTCGGATTGGCTGCAATCAGGTCTTCTTCAGCAATATCGTTTGCTTCAGCGATAGATTTAAAATTATCACCCTTTTGTGCCACGTATGGAATCATTTCAGTTACGGTAGCTTCTTTTAATTCAGGCTTTAAACTGTTTGGTGAAACTTTAACCACCTCACCAGTTTTAAAATTTGAAGGTGAAACCCCTGGATTAAGCTCAAGGATTTTCTCTATTGTGGTGTCATATTTCTTAGATAATCCGAATAATGTTTCGCCTTTTTGTATCGTGTGGAAAACAAATTCAGATGTTGGGGCTTCTTTTCTTTCTGTTTTTGTTGAATCTGCATAATTATCAGTTATTGAGGCTGTATTGTAATTGCCATTTTCTTTTGACTTAGGTTGTGGAATTATCAATGTTTGCCCTGATTTCAGACCTCGTTCTGCCGATGGATTCAACTCGATAATAGCCTCTTGTGAAACGTTATAAGTTTTAGACAGTCCGTAAAGAGTTTCGCCTTTGGCTACAACATGAGTGAAGTTTTCCACTTCGATGTTATTGTCTTCATCTTTAGTCGGAATAGTAGGGAATGCACTAGCAGGGAACAACAAGATATAATCTTTTTTAAGTCCGTCAACCAATGACGGATTATATTTAATCATATCTTCTTTAGTAATATTAAATTTCTTAGAGATGCCGTATATCGTTTCTTTAGCCTTTACCTTATAGTAATAAAATTCGCTCCCGCCAATAGTCCGTTTTGGCAATGTGTTGATTTGTGCGTTTAATTCTAATGTGAACGATAATATCGCAAAAAGAATTATAATGTATCGTTTTAGACTCATTTGTGACTATAGTTAATTTAATGACAATGTACAAATATACGTCAAAAAAACGACATTGCGATTAACTCAAGCATAACTATATGTTTTTTTAATCTATTTCTAAAAAAATAGATTGCTTGTTCTACGATTGTATTAAAATTAATAATGAAATTATATTGTTGTACCATATAGGAAAAGAGAAGGTTGGATTGCTATAACGTAATCCAACCTTCTTACCTATTATTAGTAATAATGAGTGGTTTATTTTGATTCTTCTTTTAGATACTTGTCAAGCCATCCGAAGAATTCCTTTTGCCAAATAAGACTGTTCTGTGGTTTTAGTATCCAGTGGTTTTCATCAGGATAAAGTACCATTTTTGTAGGAACTCCTAATAATGTAGCTGCATTGAATGCCATTTCGGCTTGTGAGCTTAAAATGCGGTAGTCTAATTCTCCTGCGGTGATAAGGATAGGTGCTGTCCAGTTTTTCACATATTTGTGTGGAGAACATTCGAATGTGCGTTGAGCCACTTTATTGTCTTTTTCCCAGAAGGCACCGCCCATATCCCAGTTAGCAAACCACATTTCTTCAGTTTCAAGATATTGAGCTTCCATGTTGAATATACCTGCGTGAGCAATAAGTGCTTTGAAACGACCTTCGTGGTTTCCTGCAAGCCAATATACAGAGAAACCTCCGTAGCTAGCTCCTACAGCACCTATATGGTCACCGTCAACGTATGGTTCTTTTTTCATATAATCTACGGCAGCAAGATAATCTTTCATGTTTTGTCCAGGGTAATCGCCCGAGATTTGTGCATTCCATTCTGTTCCAAACCCAGGAAGACCACGACGATTAGGAGCAATAACGATATAGCCTTGCGATGCCATTAGGCGTAGATTCCAGCGATAAGACCAGAATTGGCTGACAGGCTGTTGAGGTCCTCCTTGGCAATAAAGAATAGCAGGGTATTTTTTAGAACTGTCGAAATTAGGAGGAAGAATCACCCATGTAGTCATTTCTTTTCCGTCGGTAGTAGGTACGAGAACTTTTTTTACGGTTACATTGTTAAGTGAAGCTAGTAATTTATCGTTAACGCTTGAAAGTTTCTTAATGCTGTCAGTGTCGACTAGATACACTTCATTAGGCTCTTGTAACGAATGACGTAGAGTGATGATTTGTTTTTCATTGATAGGAACTATTGCTGCATAATCATATTCACCGCCGGCTATAGTATCTATCTTTAACGACTCTATGTCAATCTTGAACATAGGTGTACAACCAAGATATGGAGCTGTAAAGAATATAGCTTTTTCATTTGGTGACCATGCGATATTGTCGGCTGCATAATCCCAATTAGCGGTTAAGTGGGTTTTCTTTCCGTTAGCCATATCCATAATAAATATGCGGTTCATATCGCTTTCATATCCGTCATGTTCCATTGAAAGCCATGCAAGATAACGACCGCTTCTTGAGAAACGAGGTGTGGTATCATATCCCATCATACCTTCTGTAAGGTTCTTGGTTTCTCCAGTTTCGATGTTATATTGATACAAATCTGAGTTAGTAGAGATAGAATATTCTTTGCCCGTTTTCTTGCGTGAAACGTAAACAACGCTTTTACCATTGGGTGCCCATGCTAAGGATTCAACGCCACCAAATGGTTTCATAGGAGCTTCAAATGGTTCGTCTTTTAGCATATCAACAGCGTTTGAAACTTTTGTGCCATCGAAATCGGCGATGAATGAGTGTGGAATTGTCTTAACCCATTCGTCCCAGTGCTTGTACATCATGTCAGTGATGATGCGAACGTTAGCTTTGTCTTGCTCAGGATATAATTCCTTTGCGTCAGTGTCATATTTCACTTGAGAAATGAAAGCTATTTTGGTTTCGTCAGGAGAGAGAATAAATCCGTCGACACCGTTTTCGATGTCAGAAACGACTTTGCGGTCGCTACCGTCGGCATTCATTGTCCAGATTTGCATTTTGCCCTCATGAGGATATAAGAAAGCTATTTTTTTACCGCTTTCAATCCACACTGCGTTTTGTTCGCCTTTTGCCGTTTTTGTTATGCGTGTAGCATTGTTTCCGTCAATGTCGACAACCCATAGTTCTCGATTGGATTTGTTGTGTTCTATACTCTCAAATTTAACGCCATAAAGAACTTTTGTTCCGTCAGGAGAAATTTGCGGGTCGGTAACAGCTCCCATAGACATAAGTGCTTCAGGAGTGAACTGCCCGTTCTCGATTTTCACTTGTGGCTGCTCGATAATAACCTCTTCAGCCGCTTTCTCGCATGAAGCCATGCCTGCAAGAGCAAATAGAGAAGCCATAATAGTAACTTTTGTTAGATTCATAAATGTTTTTTGTTAATATATAATTAATGTTTTGTTATTTATTCTTGTTATTCTTTTTAGGAGTAAAATTTCCTTTTGGAGCAGGTTTATTAGCTACGTATGTCTTACCGCTTCCGTTTGGATAAAGTGAAGTAATAAGGTCGTTTCTCCTTGATCGTTGCAGTGAACGTATGATGTCTTGTTTGTATTCTTGTTCATACCAAAAGAAGTATTTGCGTTGTGCTAGTTTTTCTTCTTTCGAGTGTGCAGTAAAAACTGGATCAAGCGTATAGGGATTATAACCTGTGTAGTACATCTCGGTCGACATAGTCATCGGTGTCGGTGTGAAATCTTGTACTTGTTCAAGATGAAAGTTTAATTTCTTAGTGCGGACGGCAAGCTCCGCCATGTCGCTTTCGTTGCATCCCGGATGTGACGAAATGAAATAAGGAATTAATTGTTGGTTCAATCCGCTCTTCTTATTCACCGCATCAAATATGCTTTTAAACTCCTCAAATTGCTTGAAGGAAGGCTTACGCATGAGTTTTAGAACGTTGTCCGATGTGTGTTCAGGAGCGACCTTCAATCGTCCTGAAACATGATTTGTGATAAGTTCTTCGTTATATTTACGGTTTGTAGCATTTATTCGTTCATCGTTGGAACGGAACATAGATAAGTCGTATCGAACACCGCTCCCGACGAATGATTTCTTTATTATTGGCAATTTATCAACGCTTCTATAAATGTCAAGCAGGTGTGAATGATCGTTGTTTAGATTTGGGCAAGGTTGCGGATGTAGACATGATGGTCTTACGCATTTTTTGCATTTGCTTAAATCCTTGCCTCCTAATTTGTACATGTTTGCCGATGGCCCGCCAAGGTCAGATATGTAACCTTTAAAATCTTCCATCTCGCACACGTGTTTTATTTCACGTAATATGGATTCTTTGCTGCGTGAGGCGATAAATTTTCCTTGATGAGCTGATATGGTGCAGAATGAACAACCACCGAAGCAGCCACGGTGTAAGTTTACAGAGTGGCGTATCATTTCGTATGCTGGTATCCGTTTCCCATTGTATCTGGGGTGGGGAAGTCTTGTATAAGGTAAGTCGAATGACGCATCTATTTCAGATTCTGTCATAGGTGGGTTAGTTCCGTTAACCTTAATAGCTATATTCCCAGTTTTCTGCCATAAAGTACGGCCTTGCCATTTATTTGACTCAATTTCAATGTTCTTGAAATTTTCGGCATGCAATCGCTTGTTCTTTTTGCATACCTCATACGGATGCAGAATATACTCTTTTTCTAAATCGGGAGCAGTTGGTATATTATTTATAGTGCATTTTAGAACTGTTTGTGGTATGTCTGTAAGTTCTGAAATACTTTTTCCGTTATTTAAAGCATTCGCTATCTCTAAAATAGGTTTCTCTCCCATGCCATAAATGAGTAAATCGGCTTTGCAGTCGGCTAAAATTGATGGACGTAAGCAGTCTTGCCAATAATCATAATGTGCCAAACGCCTCATAGATGCTTCTATTCCACCTACAACAACAGGAACATCTGGATATAATTTTTTTATGGCTTCGGTGTAGACAATTGTTGGATAATCAGGTCGCATGCCAGCCTTAGCATTAGGAGTATAGGCGTCATCGCTACGGCGGCGACGATTGGCTGTATAGTGGTTGACCATAGAATCCATTGCACCGGCTGAAATTCCAAAAAACAAGCGCGGACGACCTAATTTTGAAAAATCTCGTAAATCATCTCTCCAGTTAGGTTGTGGCACAATGGCAACTCGAAAGCCGTTAGCCTCAAGTACTCGACCAATAACAGCTGCTCCCATTGATGGATGATCTATATAAGCATCCCCAGAGAATAGGATAACATCAATATAATCCCAACCAAGATATTCAATCTCTTTCTTTGTGGTGGGAAGCCAGTGTTTATTGGAATATTTCATATTATGTTTAATGTTTTCTGCCATTTCTCAAAATTAAGTTTCTTTGATGGATTCTTCTAGTGCAAGAAGTTCATCACGATACTGTGCGGCTTCAATAAAGTCCATACGTTTTGCTGCCTCAATCATTTGGACACGAAGACGTTCGATTGCCTTTTTCTTGTCGTTGTCGTTCATGTATTGAACGACAGGATCGGCAGCTATGCCCGCTGTAGAGTCAAATTCTTTATTGAGATAGCTTTGCATGACAGGATTGACGTTACTTTTTCCGATATATTTGCCTTTGGCGCTGATTTTTGGCATTTCGTATTCGCTGTCTTGACCTACAATGAGGTTACGTGCCTTGATGATAGCCTGCGGTGTTATGTCGTTTTCTTCATTGTATTTCAATTGCATTGTGCGTCGCCTGTCGGTTTCATCTATGGTCTTTTGCATTGATTCAGTTATCTTATCGGCATACATGATGACCATGCCGTTAAGGTTTCGTGCGGCTCTACCTGCTGTTTGCGTAAGCGATCTATGCGATCGTAGGAAACCTTCCTTATCGGCATCAATTATAGCAACGAGAGAAACTTCGGGCAAGTCCAAACCTTCACGCAAGAGATTCACTCCGATTAGCACATCTATCTCACCAGCACGCAACTGGTCTAGAATCTTGATGCGGTCCATAGTTTCAACGTCAGAGTGTATATAGGCGCATCTAATGTTTATTTTAGATAAATATGTCGTTAATTCTTCTGCCATTCGTTTTGTAAGTGTTGTGACTAGAGTACGCTCGTTTTCATCCACTCGTTTTTGAATTTCTTCTATCAAGTCGTCAATTTGACCACGTGATGGGCGTACGACAATTTGCGGGTCTAATAGTCCTGTAGGGCGTATTATTTGTTCTGTGACTACGCCTTCACATTTGTTCAACTCGTAATCGGCTGGGGTCGCACTCACGAAGATGGCTTGCTTCGTGAGCGATTCAAATTCCTCAAATTTTAGCGGACGATTATCGACTGCGGCTTGAAGGCGAAACCCATAATTGACGAGGTTGCTTTTTCTTGATAAGTCACCTCCATACATAGCACGCAATTGTGGAACTGTAACGTGGCTTTCATCGATAATGGTGAGATAATCATCGGGGAAGTAATCTAATAGGCAGAATGGACGCATACCTGGTTCCCTGCCATCGAAATAACGTGAGTAGTTTTCGATGCCAGAGCAATATCCCACTTCTCTAATCATCTCTAAATCATAGCTAACACGTTCATATAGCCTTTTAGCTTCAACAGGGCGGGCTTCTTTGTAGAACATGTCACGCTGCGTCCCTAAATCTACAGCGATTTGATTAAGAGCCACAGCCATTCTTTCCTTAGTAGTTACAAAGATGTTGGCTGGGAATATTTTAAATGCATCAACATTTTCAAGCGGCATCTGTGTTTCTTTATCCATGATTTGTATGGATTCTATTTCATCGCCCCAAAAGATAACACGGATATTGATTTCTTCGTATGCGAGGGCTACGTCAACGGTGTCGCCTTTGACACGAAACGTGCCTCTCGTTATCTCATGTTCGTTACGTGAATACAAGGCATCTACAAGGGTGCGTAAAAAGTGATCACGTCCTATGTTCTGCCCGCATTTTATCTCGATGATGTTTTCGTTGAAATCATTAGGATTGCCCATGCCATATATACATGAAACCGAAGAAACGACAATAATGTCACGTCTGCCAGACAGAAGTGCCGCTACTGTCGCCAAGCGTAATCGGTCTATTTCATCGTTAATGGCAAGGTCTTTTTCTATATATTTATCACTGGAGGGGATGTATGCCTCTGGCTGATAATAATCATAATAAGAAACAAAATAATGTACTGAGTTTTCTGGAAAGAACGTTTTAAACTCTGAATATAACTGTGCTGCTAGTGTCTTGTTGTGAGATAATATAAGAGTGGGGCGATTGGTGTTAGCTATGACATTTGCCATAGTGAACGTTTTGCCCGACCCCGTAACGCCTAGAAGCGTTTGGAACTGAATGTTGTCTTCTACGCCTTTTGTCAGTTCAGCTATCGCCTGTGGTTGGTCGCCCGTAGGTTTATATTCTGATTGTAGTTTGAAGTCCATATATCACATTACATCTCACTACAAAATTAATAAAAAAGTCTCAGATGTAATAGTGATGTTTTGTTTTGAAAGTTTTATTGGTTAAAATCGCAATCCCAGAAAACTTAAATTAACTAAGAGATACAAAAATTAGCACAAAAGGTGTTAAGAGGGCTAATTAATTTTGATTTGTTAGCGATGTTAAAATTATATTTCGTAACTTTGCAAGCTGAAAATTGTAAGGATAACAATTAAAACCGTATAACTACAGCGGTTTATAATAAATAATAGAAAAACTTTTACAAAAAGCTATGAAGCTATTACAAGCTAAACTATCTCAATATCAAGAGCCACAAAAGGCAAAAGCGGCAGGTATATATCCATACTTTCGTAAAATAGAAAGTGAGCAGGATACAGAGGTGATAATTAATGGAAAGAAAGTTCTAATGTTTGGCTCAAACAGCTATATGGGACTAACAAATCACCCGAAAGTGAAAGAAGCTGCTATAGAAGCAACTAAGAAATATGGAACAGGATTGGCTGGCTCTCCATTCTTGAACGGAACGCTTGATATACATAAGGAACTAGAACAAAAGTTGGCTGCTTTCGTTGGAAAGGAAGATGCTATGCTGTTTTCAACAGGTTTCGGAGTGAATTTGGGTGTTGTATCAACATTGACAGGACGTAATGATTCCATAATTTTGGACGAACAAGACCATGCTTCTATTATTGAAGGTCGTCGCTTGTCATTCTCAAAAGCACTTAAATATAAACACAATGACATGGAATCTCTAGAAGAGCAATTGAAAAAATGTTCTCCAGAAGAGGTGAAATTGATTGTGACAGATGGTGTGTTCTCAATGGAAGGTGATGTCGCTAATTTGCCAGAGATTGTAAGATTGGCGAAAAAATATGATGCAAGTGTAATGGTTGACGAAGCACACGGTATAGGTGTATTCGGAAAACAAGGACGTGGAACATGTGACCACTTCGGTGTGACTGATGATGTTGACTTGATAATGGGTACATTTAGTAAGTCATTCGCATCGTTGGGTGGATTTATCGCATGTGACAAGACCATCACCAACTTCTTGCGTCACCATTCTCGCAGCTATATTTTCACTGCAAGTATCACTCCTGCATCAACAGCTGCTGTAGGAGCAGCTCTTGATATAATGATGAATGAGCCGGAAAGAATGGAGCATCTATGGGAAATCACTAATTATGCTTTAGACGGATTCCGTAATATGGGTTGTGAAATAGGAAATACATCAACACCTATTATACCTCTTTATATTAGGGACAACAATTTGACATTTACTATCACTCGTGATTTGAGCGAAGAGGGTGTATTTGTTAATCCTGTTGTATCTCCAGCGGTTGCCCCTCATGATACATTGATTCGTTTTAGTCTAATGGCTACACATACGAAAGAACAGGTTACAATAGGTCTTGAAAAAATACAAAAGGTATTTAGAAATTATAATCTTATTCCATAAATTACGAAACTAAAAAGATAATGATGTGAAGGTCTTTACTTTATGGTAAAGACCTTTGTTTTATGACTAATAAACCAAAAAGAAGGTGCGGAAATATAAGATATTTTTCCCTTAATTACAAAATGGTAAATGCGTAAAATTTCAGTTTCGTATGAAATAAATAGACTAAATTATTTGCTTGATAAAAAGTTTTATTTTTTCTGTAAAAAAACTTTGATGATATGTGTGTAGTATATATTTAATTGCTAAATTCGCATGTCAATTCAAAACAGTAAAGATAAAAGATTATAAAGATATGATTTACAAATTCTGTATTGTTTCAGATGAAGTAGATAACTTCAAACTAGAGATTGCAATTGATTCTGATGATACTTTCTTACGTTTACGTAATGCAATCCTAGAATCTATTGGATATACAAAAGACCAATTGGATTCGTTCTTTATATGCGATGATGATTGGACAAAACGTCAGGAGATAACTCTTGCGGATATGGATACTGATTCTGACGAAGACACTTGGTTGATGGAGGATACACCATTAAGTGACTTTATCGAGGATGAAGGTCAGAAAGTGATTTATGTGTTCGATTATATGACCGATCGTTGTTTCTTTATGGAAATGAAAGAAATGCAGCCAGGCAAGACATTGCTTGATCCGTTGTGCCAAAGAAAAGTGGGTAATGCACCTAAGCAAGTTATTGATATTGAAGAAATGAATGATAATCTTGCGAAAAAAACTTCGTCAAGTGCTTCAATTGATGATTTGGATGCAGATTTCTATGGTGACGAATCGTTTAATGAAGATGAATTTGACCTAGAAGGCTTTGATGATTTTAAAGAATAATATTTAAAAACGGTTATAAGAATAGAGAGGATAGATGAGTACTCATCTATCCTCTCTATTTGTAGTACAAAAATATTATTTGTAGTCATTTCTGAACATGTATTTCAATCTTTGCCACATTGAAGGACGTTCGAAGTTTATATGAACATGAATATCTTTGTTGCTTTTATTTAGGAATAGTATACTGTTGCGTAAAATAATGACTGCATGGTTATTAAATTCTTCAATTCCTTTTATGTTTCGTATCGGAATTTCTCTAAAAGGGCTATCTTCTTCAACAGAATCGATAATTATTGAATCTTCGTTAATGTGAACATTATGCTGTTTTAAATTTTCGTTTTTGAACAATTCAAGATTCAAATTGTTACTATTGTTGCCAGGCTCTGGATACTTTGTATATAATTCTTTAATGACTTCAGGTTTAATCATGACGATTTGGATATAATTATTTTGTTAATATATCAAATTAGTGTAGAATAATAGTTATTGTTCTCGTAATATTCTATTTTATATAACGTATTAACTACTAATAAAGTTCATTAGGTTGAAAAAATAATGGTTGGCATTTAAAAATAATGCCAACCATTATAATATTAAAAGGTTAAGTAGGATTAACCTAAGAATCCAAGTAGTACACCGGCTGCAACCGCTGAACCGATAACGCCAGCAACGTTAGGACCCATAGCGTGCATCAACAAGTAGTTTGATGGGTCGTATTTCAAGCCTAAATCGTTTGAAATACGTGCTGCCATAGGCACTGCCGACACTCCGGCATTTCCGATAAGCGGATTGATTTTCTTATCCTTTGATAGGAACAAGTTGAAGAACTTAACAAATAGGACACCTGATGTGGAAGCGATGATGAATGCCATTGCTCCAAGTGCAAAAATCTTAATTGTGTCAAGTGTTAAGAATTCAGATGCTTGTGTAGATGCACCTACTGTCAAGCCAAGAAGCATTGTTACAATATCGGTAAGTGCATTGCTCGCAGTCTTTGCAAGACGTGTGGTCACACCGCTCTCGCGAAGCAAGTTACCGAAGAACAACATACCAAGCAATGGAATTGCTGATGGAACGAAGAAGCAAGTCAAGATAAGACCGAAGATTGGGAACACAATCTTTTCAGTTTGTGAAACAGTACGTGCTGGTTTCATCTTGATAAGTCGCTCGCTCTTGGTTGTGAATAGTCGCATGATAGGTGGTTGGATAAGTGGAACTAAAGCCATGTAAGAATAAGCTGACACAGCAATAGCACCCATCATGTTAGGAGCAAGTTTAGAAGAAAGGAATATTGCAGTTGGGCCGTCAGCACCACCGATAATCGCGATACCTGCAGCTTGATCGGGAGCAAATCCCAAGAATAAAGCTACAATATAAGCGCCGAAAATACCGAATTGTGCGGCAGCACCAACTAACATCAATTTAGGATTTGCAAGTAGGGCAGAGAAGTCTGTCATCGCACCAATTCCTAAAAAAATCAAAGGAGGGTACCATCCTGAAACTACACCACCATAAAGGATATTAAGCACAGAACCTTCTTCGTATATACCAATCTCGTTACCTAGTTGGAATGGAATGTTACCAACTAGAATACCAAACCCGATTGGAACTAGTAGCATTGGTTCAAAATCTTTCTTGATAGCAAGATAGATGAAGAACAAACCTACCAATAGCATTATTAGGTGTGGTATTGTTACGTTATAAAATCCGGTGAACTCCCAGAATGTTTGTAGATTCTCACCGAAAAATGACATTAATTCACTCATAGTGTTTATTCGATTACTAGAATGTCAGTACCCTCAAGAACTGAATCACCCTTATTTACACTAATTGCCTTAACAACACCAGCTTTACCTGCATTGATGTTGTTTTCCATCTTCATTGCTTCAAGAATTGCCACAACTGTGTCGGCTGCTACAGTGTCGCCCACCTTAACCTTGATGTCGATAATAACACCTGGTAGTGGTGATTTGATAGCTGTCTGACCACTAGAAACAGTAGGCTTGCTTATAACCTTTGCACCAGTTTCAGTGCGAGGTGCGGCAGCTGGTTTTACTGTTTTAACTGTTACAGGCGCAGCTTTTGTTTCTTGGATTTCCACCTTAAAAGGAACTCCGTTCACTTCAACTTGAGCAATATTGTTCTCAATGTCACCAATGGAAACTTTGTAGTCGTTTCCATTGATTTTATATTTATAATCTTTCATTTAATATAATGCTTAAAATGGGTTAATGTTTGTTTGGTGTTTCACGTAATGTATAAATCTTAGAACTCCACGGAGAATAAGCACGTTTCACCTTATTAATAGTAAGCACGGTTTCTTCGTAATCGTGAGCGTTCAAGTGCTGATAAAGTGCCATAGAAATAGCTGCAATAGCTTCACTGCTATCGTTTTCTATTTCAGTATGATCAATTGCACTAGCATTGCCAGCGTGTGCTGCCGCCTTATTCTTCTTGGCGATATTTGCATTGATTTTACCGAAAATATAGAAGCAAATACTTAGAAGGATAAGTGCCGCAAACACAATTGCCATTGCCATAACAGTGAGCATTACGCCAGCACTATCAAGTTTTTGGAACTTTTCGATTTTGTCGTTAAGTTCAATAACTTGATTGTTCACTCCAGGTGTAATAGCGTTGTTCTTATCAATACCATTACGGAATTCCCATTGAGATGCATCAAATTCGTTGCTCTTAATCTTGTGCCAATCTTCGATTTCGATAGTTCTAGCGTATGAGTTGTCACTAGGAAGATTTGCTGGAACTACAACCTCGTCAAGTTTTGTTATACCATCGGCATCGTATAAAGCGATGTAGTTATCTTGTCCTGGTTTAAGCTCGAAATTAACGTGGAAAGTTCCTTTCCAAGGGTCACCATCGGCAAAGAACACAGCTTGTTGCAAATGCTCAATTTTTGTGTTCTTGTCATTTTGAGGGATAGTGTACATCTTGTTCTTATCAGGAACTTGACCTTCTGGCACACGTTCATTTGTGATGAACACGGTAGAGATTTGCATTGATTTGCGAGTAGTATTATACAACTCAATCCAAGCATGTCGGTTTCCGTATTCATCGGTTATGTTGCTTTTGTTCTCAACCATAACTTCGGTAATGCGTAACCCCTTGTGTTGTGCAAATGCCGAAAATGACAATGTGAGAACAAAAAGTAATAAAACGATTCCTTTCTTGTTCATCTTCTATAGTATTACTAAGGAATGTTACCGTGCTTCTTAGCAGGATTAACAACCTTCTTGGTTT